>JAXHMJ010000005.1:327642-655284 GCA_034521575.1 candidate division KSB1 bacterium | reverse complement strand
GATGTTTCGCAAGTTCAGTTTTGTTGGGCAAATGATATTTCGGTCTCTTTTGTTGGAGATGTTTATTTGGCGACTTATTATTGAACAACCCAAAGAAGTTATTCTTTTTGGTGACAGCGTAGTTTTCGACAATGACGGCGCTAAAAAGCGTGAAGGCTCAAATGTGACCTATAAAAATAAAAAAGGATTCCAGCCTATGCAAATTAGTTGGGGGCCTTATGTTGTTGATGCGCTGTTCCGAGCCGGAGATGTTCATTGTAATCATGGCAGCGACTTTATAAAGTCAGTGGGGCGTCTGGTCAAAGCTATTCGACGTCGCTATAAAGATGTTCCAATCATTCTGCTAACAGACAGTGGTTTTATGGATGACCAGAACTTTCGGTTCTTTGAACAACGCCTTGGTATTCATTATGTTTGTGCCGGGAAAATATATAACGATATTAAACAATATGTTAACAATCTTAGTTATGATGCTTTTCGTTCTTATAGACAGACATGGACTTTTGTCGAATTTGCTAATCGCCTCAAATCATGGAAGACATTTCGCCGTTGTATTTTTACCTCTCAGAAAGCTGAGGAAAATGGTCAACTCTTATTTGATTTTGCACAACCGGATTCAGTAATCTATACCAATATAGGCCGAAACAGTGAGCTGGATGAAAAACTAATCAATGCTGGTAGTGGCAATTATCTCAAGGCCGAAAAGATTATCGAGTTAAACCACAGTCGAGGTAGAGCTGAATTAGTACACCGATCACAGAAAGAATTTGCTGGAAGAGAACAGTTACCATTTAAGCGTTTCGGTATGAATAGAGTTTTTTACTATTTGATGATCATCAGCCATTTTCTTTTTGAAGCATATAAAAGGGACATCCCCTGTGAAGCAGTACCAGTTACCGCTTACCCCAATACCTTTCGTCGGATCATGATTGATTTTGCAGCCAAAATTGTGACAACAGGCGGAAAAATTATACTAAGGGTAACACAGACAGTCTATGATTCCCTGAAGATTTTAAAATTATGGTCATTCATTGAGGAGTATGAACCCGCATTTGTGACGTAAAACATAATAAAAATTAATCGTATTAAAGAGCTAAACAATGGGAGAAGTATGCCGTTACACTGATAATTCTCTGACTTTAATGAAAAATCAGTTCAAAAAGCAAGGTTGATTGCGTAATAAGAAGTTATTTCAGATGAAAACAAATAGAAAAAGACGGCACCGGCAACATTTTGCGCCGGTTTTATTTGGTGCCCTTATAAATCGATCAATTTAGGTTTTATTAATTGTGTTGTTCATCATTCTCTTTACACCAATAAAGAGCCAGAAGGTTTATCACTCGTACCCAAATTGGCAGAAAATGCAGATAAATTAGACATTGTAACGTTAAACCATGATTTGCTGATAGAGAAAGAATTGGAAAAAAATAATTTGGAATTCATAGATGGATTCGGTCAAGCAAAAGGTGATATAAGATGGTTTGAACCAGACTGTTTTGATGATCACTCGATAAAAATATTCTTGCTTAAATTGCATGGTTCTATTAACTGGTATAGATTTCGAGAAGAAATAAAAGTAAATAATGATATACAAACGGTTGACAGATACGGATCAATTTTACATGCAGACAATCATCATTGTAAAAATGAACATGGTATTTTTTTGCATTCCCTAGACACAACACCAATATTTCTTACCGGAACTATGAATAAAGTATCTGATTATTATTTTGGAATTTTTTCAATTATTCATTGCATTTTTGAAAACGTCATGAGAAAGCATGACCTTATGATCATGTCAGGTTATGGGTGGAATGATAAAGGTATAAATGGGAAATTGTTCCAATGGATATTATCATCCAGAAAAAAACGTCTTGTTCTTTTGCATGAAAATCCTGAAGAAACGATTAAACGTCACTCAAAGAGTGCAATGTGGCATAGATACGATGGTTTGGTTAAAGATGGGAGATTGATTCCTGTTAAAAAATGGCTTTCTGATGTAACACTTGATGATATATTACATTATTCACATGAAAAATATTAATTTTATTTTATAAGCATAAACAGAAAACCGATATTGAATCCAGATTACACTAACCATACACGGAATATTACATTTCATGTCTATCATCAATGAATTTATACAGGCGCTTGATAGTGAGATTTCTGCTCTCAAAAAAGGCAAGGCCGGTAACAATTATAGGCTATTCAGGGGCAAATATATCAAAAAGTCAGCTAATTTTATTATTTATCAATTTGCAGTTGAAAATATTCTAATTGTTCTGGATGATACCCCTGCTAAAATTGAAATCAATGATCATGAATATGACTGCTCTATTATTTCTGTTGTCGATCAGAGTGTGCAGATTGCTATTGCAGAAAATCTGGGTGAAAGAATACCCAATGCTGTATTGAAAACCAATACCTGGTATTTACTGGAAATATTAAAAAAGAAATATGAAAAAAATCTGAATAATGGAAAAAACTTTGATCGTGCAAAAAAGCTATTCAATGGGGAGTGTGAAAAAATAAAGTATGATGAATCCATCTTGTCTGATGAAAATTTTGCAGGAAATACAGGGCTGGATGATTCTCAGCAAAACGCACTTTTGTCATCTTTGTCAGACTCTGTTTCAGTCATTTGGGGACCTCCGGGAACGGGAAAAACGGTGACAATTGCAAAAGCGATAGAATGCCATATAAAATTGGATCGAAGGGTATTATTGGTATCGCATGCCAATAATGCTGTTGATCAGGCATTGGAAAAAGTAGCCTCTGAGACAAAGGATTCATTTTACCGCGAAGGCAAACTGGTTCGAATTGGAACTCCCAAAGCCGAAAAACTGGGGTTTTTTGAGAAAAACTATCCCCTGGTATTAATCGATAATATTGTCGAGCAGCGGTCAAAGGAGCTCAGAGGCAAAAAGATTGATTTACAAAATGAAATTGCTGGAATTGATAAACAATGTAAATTATTCGAATACGCATTGAGCATTATTACAGAGATTGACAATCGAAAAACAAAAGATGAAAAATTGACGCAGGACTATGAGGAATATGCCAAGACTATTGATGATCAATCAAAAATCAAAGCAGCAATAACCAAAACATTGAATGAACAAAGGACTAAATTGCATAAAGCCAGACAGGCTGGCGGATTTAAAAAAGTATTTTATGGATTAAAGCCTGAAGAAATAGAAAAAGATATAAAGACCTCACGTGAAAAATTACATAAAATCAATGCTCAAATAAACGATTTAAAGCATTTACTGGATAATAATAAGGAAAATATAAAATTAAACAATGCGGTCAAAGAGAAATTCATTTCAAAATTAGACGCCTTGAATCTGGATACACACAATAAAACAGAGATTAAAGAGAAAACAGCATCTTTGAACCGGATTAAAGAATCTATTACTAAAGAAATAAGAGAGATTGATCAAAAAATCGAAGAGTTGCGAAAAACAATTTTATGGGAATCAAAGCTGGTGGCCACTACGTTGACAAAAACCTATACCTCCAAGGAACTGGAGGGTGTTGATTTTGATGTGCTTGTTCTTGACGAGGCCAGTATGTCGCCGTTGCCGATGTTGTTTTGGGCAGCGGCCATGGCAAAATTGGGTACAACAATTGTCGGAGATTTCAACCAACTTCCTCCTATCTGTATAAATGATACAGACATTGGGGTTAAATGGTTAAAACGACATATATTTAATGTTCTGAATCTGGATGATGTGCAAAAAGCGACACCTGATAAAGTAAATTTGTTAAAATATCAATACCGGATGCACCCATTAATATCTGAAATACCAAGAAAATATATCTATGATGATAAAATCATAGACGCACACGGCACTGAAAATAAAATATTTCATGATAGCATTTCGGGTGAAAAGCCAATTTGTTTTATCGATACATCCCCGCATGATCCATGGTGCGGACAATTGAATCGGGGACGATTTAATGTGATCAGTGCGTCAATGTGCATTTCATTGGCAGAGTCCTTGATCACGAATCACAACCATCATGACTTGAGTATTGGCATTATTACACCCTATAAAAATCAAGCAAGACTGATACAGCGAATGGCCAGAGATAAAGATATTCTTGATAATAATCTTAGAATTAATACAGTGCATAGTTTTCAGGGCGGAGAAGAAACTATCATTATCTTTGATCTGGTAGAAGGAAAAGGTGCAAAACGATGGTCTATGATTAACGAGTTTAATAACAAAGAGTCGGCAAGGGTATTAATAAATGTAGCCATGACGCGCGCTGAAAAGAAATTGTACATTGTTGGCAATAAGGATTATATACAGAATAAATTCAACAAAGATTGTTTGGTGAAAAAGGTCATCAACCATTGTGAAAAAAGCGGTGTCATAAAAAATACGTCAGAAATATTTAATGATATCAGGGAGGAAAGCTTTGATCAATGGATCCAAAAGTTTGATCCAGAAAAGCCAGCTCCTTCTATAGAATCCTGTGATAATGATGAATTTTGGCCATATTTCCTTAATGATATGATGTCCGTGCAAAAGGAGATTATAATCTTTAGTCCCTTTATCACAACAAATCGTACGGGGAAGCTATTTAAAAATCTAAAAGCGCTTATTGAAAAGAATGTGGATGTCTTTTTCATAACAAAACCACCGGGCGAACAGCCTAAAAGTATGAAACAGAATGCAATAAAAGCCATGAAATCTGTAGCTTCACTGGGAGTAAAGATAAAATTCAGAGAATACATGCATGAGAAAATTGCGATTATTGATAAACGAATTGAATGGAGTGGAAGTCTTAACATTCTAAGTCATAACAATAGCACAGAATATATGAAAAGATTAAAAGGAGAAGAAACAGCAAAAGAAGTTTATGATAGATATGAATTATACAATTTGCTGCGGGGGAAGAATCTAATGGGCGAACCCTGTCAGGAAAAAAACTGTGACGGTATAATATATGTTCAACGAATCAAGAATAATCCTAACAATAGATTTTATGGTTGTGTTAATTATTTTTCTTCCGAATCCCAATGCAAATGGACGAAAAGTATTAAAAATTGGAAACAGTGAAATGAGATGAATTTGCAGTTGCACTAGTGTCATGTCACACTTGTAATGTCGTAAAATAATTTGTATATTAACTCCATCAACGAATTGATTGATGGAGGTGATATGAAAAAGTACAAAGTAACTCTAACTCAAGAAGAGCGTCAAAAGTTGATTTCAATAACACAGAAGGGCAAGCATCGATCGCAAAAGGTTCTAAACGCTCTCATACTGTTAAACTGTGATGAAGGTGACTATCAAGACAAACCATTAAAGAACAAGGATGTTGCCAGCGTCTTAAAAATCAGTATGCGCAAAATCGATCGTGTCAAAAAATGTTTTGTTGAACAAGGCCTCGATATTGCATTAAATGGTACCAAAGGGCAACGCGCTTACGAAAGAAAAGCTGATGGAGATTTTGAAGCCCATTTAATTGCTTTAAGTTGCAGTGAACCTCCTGAAGGCTTTTCGCGATGGTCGCTCCGGCTGCTTGCTGATAAGGTTGTTGAGTTAAATTATGTTGACGATATTGTCACATGAGACCATTCGTCGCGTACTAAAAAAAACGAAATCAAGCCGTGGCGCAAAAAGGGTGGGTAATTCCACCTAAGCAGAACAGCGATTTTGTCGCCAACATGGAAATCGTTCTTGATATTTACAAAAAGTCATACAACAAAGAGTTTCCAGTTGTTTGCATGGACGAATCTCCTAAACAATTGATAAAAGAAACGCGTTTGCCCATAGCGGCCTCTGCAGGAAGTATTGCAAAGTATGATTATGAATACGAACGCTGTGGAGTCTGCAATATTTTTCTCGCCAATGAGCCATTATCAGGTAAACGGTTTATCGAGGTTACAACAAAAAAAACCAAAACAGATTGGGCTCGCTTTGTAGAAACAATCGCCAACCACTACTCAAAAGCCAAAAGGATAACCCTGGTTATGGATAACTATGGTACACATAAGCCAGGTTCGCTGTATGAAGCATTCGCACCAGAAAAGGCAAAACAGTTGCTCGATAGATTTCAATTTATCTTTACTCCAAAGCATGGTAGCTGGTTAAATATGGCAGAAATTGAATTAAATGTTTTAAATGGTCAATGCCTAAACAGGAGAATCGACAACATATCTACCGTGATCCGAGAATGCTATGCTTGGGAAAATCACCGGAATCAAATGAATGCAAAAATTAATTGGCAATTTACAACAAAGGATTCTCGCATAAAACTCAAGCGTCTTTACCCGACACTACAGATGTGACATGACACTAGTATTAAGATTTATGCGAAAATCCCTTGAAAAGCTCCTTGCAATTCACTATGTTATCCAAACATTCCAACGCTAATGCCGGGGAAGGCTTTTCTCATTGTAACAGGGTCCGGGAAAACAGGGACGGGACGCGCAGCATGTCTATTTGCAGCTCAAAGAGATACGACAGCAAGGCTACGGCAGCAGGCCGGTGTGTTGACACCCGCAGGTCATGTTTAGACAGGGTGGCCTATGATTGAGGATACAGCGGCATATCCACGCCTGACCCGCAGCCAGCAGCAGGCGGTGCAGACCACCGAAGGACCGGTGCTGATCATTGCCGGTCCCGGGTCGGAGAAGACGCTGACGCTGGTGGAACACACGATCTCTCTGATCACCGGATTTGATTACAAGGCCTTTGAAAAACGCCACGCGCAAAAACCCGAATCAACCGGTGGAGCGGCTGCTGATCGTTTGCATGAGACACGAACCGGATTTAAAAGCGCGGCTGCAGGAACAGCTGAAACCGTTTCAGCTAAATGTTGAAATTGTCGATATACTGCGCGACAAGTCGCAGTTGGGGTTCAAACGCGAGTCCGAGGCGCAGGTGGTCATTCGCGACGGACAACTGGTGATCGAGCAGTTTTATCCCATGAACCTGCTGCAGAAATTGTCGCTTATGAAGGAAAACGTCGATAACTGGCGCAACTGGTGGAATCGGTGATGATTGATTTTTATTACGACGGCGCGGTTCTGGAACCGTCCGTGGTGGATATCCCGGAGAAAAAAGAACGGGTTCAAGGCAAGTATCCGGTGCCCAAAGACGCCGGCAATATCCGCGTCAAGATCACGGATTTGCTGTCGGAATCGCTGGAAGTGGATGTTGCTTAAGAAAATCGTTGATTTTTTCAAGCAGAGAGAGAGTGCGGGATATTCGAGAAGGTCTGTCTTGATGATTGACTGTTTTCACTATTTTACCTGTTTTCACCATTCGGTGAAAACGGTTTTATAATGAAAATGCAAACATGTCGCCGATTTTAAAGCCATTAGCGATCCGGATGACCGCTCCCGGATTCAAAGAGATGCGTTTGAACGCATAAATTATTTATTGCAGCAATTGCAAATCTGATTTCAGGAGTCTCGTGCCGAAAAAAGCAAAAAAATCCAGCAAACAGCTTGTCGATCGCGTTTTTTTCGAATATCTGTTATATTTTTATCAGGACAACCGGCGAAAAAGCCGCCAGTCCTGCAGCCTGCTGTCGAAAAAGTTTTTAGATTTCAACGATCCTGAAAATGCCGATTCCTTTCTGCGCGCGCCGCAGTTTCATGCGCTTTATGATATCGAGGAATATGAACGCGATGAACCCGTGGACGTTACTCTGGCCAATCCACCCAAAGCCGGTAAACCGTTTCACGAATTCAGCGTCAAGCCCGAGTAGTGGGGTGGGGTAGAAAAGCTGAATATTTTAAACGAGTTTGCGATATTTTTAATTTATGCACAAAAATATAATACTTTTACAGGAAAGTAGGAACATCGAATTGACTTTTGTATACAGATTATTAGACACGTTAAAAATCAGCCTACAATATGCATTTATTATTTCTCTGAAATACATTTTAGCTTATATGGCTTATACTAGATGTTCCTCGTCAGATACAGGATCAGTTGTTGCGATCTGGTGGGAGCAGGAGCTGTTTTCGAGTATTTCGTGTTTTTTCGTGGTTCCATGGTATGGAGCTGCATGGCAAAGTGTGAAACTGGCCAAAGTGTACGTATAAATGATCAGAGATTATACGTATAAATCGGATTAGGGCGATGAGGATTGCCTTTAACTGCTACCTTTGATACAAATTGTCTGTTAAGTTGTCGCGCTTGAACGGTTGCGGTTGTGCAAGTTTTGTGTGCAACAGGTTGGGATTGTGCGGTCATTGCGGCTGATATCGCCCCTTCAGGGCTCTGGTTTGGATTGGTGTTGGGTCTCCGGGCGCTGCCCGGAGCTTTTTTATGCCGCCCCGTTGGGGCTGGAATGTTTGGTGATTTTGGTTATGTGGTTGATGTTTGAATGGGATCGTAGCGGAGTTTTTGTGCTTGTGTTGTATGATTGATTTTGATCGGCGGTCCGGGCGCCAACGGAGGCGTGAAGAGCCCAGCCCGGGGCATCGCTTCGGGTATTGGAGGGTTAGGGGTTCTGATTCGGATTGGTGTCGGGTCTCCGGGCGCTGCCCGGAGCTTTTATGCCGCCCCGTTGGGGCTGGAATGTTTGGTGATTTTGGTTATGTGGTTGATGTTTGAATGGGATCGTAGCGGAGTTTTTGTGCTTGTGTTGTATGATTGATTTTGATCGGCGGTCCGGGCGCCAACGGAGGCGTGAAGAGCCCAGCCCGGGGCATCGCTTCGGGTATTGGAGGGTTAGGGGTTCTGATTCGGATTGGTGTCGGGTCTCCGGGCGCTGCCCGGAGCTTTTTTATGCCGCCCCGTAGGGGCTGGAATGTTTGGTGATTTTGGTTGTGTGGTTGATGTTTGAATGGGATCGTAGCGGAGTTTTTGTGCTTGTGTTGTATGATTGATTTTGATCGGCGGCCCGGGCGCCAACGGAGGCGTGAAGAGTCCAGCCCGGGGCATCGCTTCGGGTATTGGAGGGTTAGGGGGTTCTGATTCGGATTGGTGTCGGGTCTCCGGGCGCTGCCCGGAGCTTTTTTATGCCGTCCCGTTGGGGCTGGAATGTTTGGTGATTTTGGTTGTGTGGTTGATGTTTGAATGGGATCGTAGCAGAGTTTTTGCGCTTGTGTTGTATGATTGATTTTGATCGGCGGCCCGGGCGCCAACGGAGGCGGAGCTATTATCTCGTTCCCAATTCAGGGGGAACGTCTGTCGCCTCCGACTTGCATGATTCAGACAATGATGCTCCGCATCGCTGAGTCCGCAGGTTCCGCCATAGCCGCACGATATGAAAACAGAGGGGGGAGCGGAAGACAGCCTGGCTGCAGCGAGGGGGAGTCTTTCCCCTTTTAAAAATATAGGAATGAGATTAAGCCGTTAGCGGTTGGTTTTTAACTGTTCCCTCTGGCGTGGAGATTGTGCATGTACATGGATTTGACTCATGGAGTTGCATCTTTGAGATATCTATTTAGAGCTTTAATTTTGACGGGTCGCAAATTATATTGTCGAACTGAAAACTGTATTTTTTTCTGAACACTTGACTTTCTGTCAACGTACTGTAGAATGTACTGTAGTACGTACTGTCAGCATGCCTGTCGTACTGTAGAATGTACTGGAGTACGTACTGTCAGGTTAAAACTATTCGATAAAATAAAGAGTAAAATTGTAGCGCGCATTGCGGGCGTTTTTGCTCAGGAAGAGTCGGGTTGGAGTCCGGGGAATTTTCGAATGCAACGGCGGCTGCGGCGCTTGATGAAACTCGTTGATTTATTTTTTACGCTGTTTCAAAAGTTCTGCCGACTGTTCAACCAGTTTGTACTTTTGAATCTTGCCGCTGGCGGTCATGGGATAGTCCTGGACAAACCAGATATATCGGGGTATCTTGTGCCGGCTGATTTGTCCGCGGCAGAAATCACGTATATCCTCAGGTTCAAGATCGCTGCCATGTTTGCGTATAATAAACGCGCCGACCTCTTCACCGTATTTGGAGCTGGGAACGCCGACGACCTGCACATTTTGCACGTTTTCCATACCGTAAATAAACTCTTCAATTTCCCGCGGTGAAATGTTTTCCCCGCCGCGAATGATCATATCCTTTTTGCGTCCGGTGATGCTCAAATAGCCGGTTTTATCCATTGTGCCCAGGTCACCGGAATGCAGCCAGCCGTCCTCATCAATGACCTCTGCGGTGGATTGCGGTTGATTATAATAGCCTTTCATGACATTGTAACCGCGGCAGCAGATTTCACCCCTGTCAGATTTTTTACCGGTTTCCGGATCAACGAGTTTCAGCTCAATCCCCGGCAGCGCACGACCCACCGTAGTCACGCGCAATTCGATATCATCGTCCGGCCGGGTTTGGGTGATCACCGGTGAAGCTTCGGTCAGTCCGTATGCGATGGTGATCTCGGGCATGTGCATGCGGTTGATGACCTGGCGCATGCGTTCGATGGGGCAGGGCGAGCCGGCCATAATACCGGTTCGCAGACTGGTGTAATCAAATTTATTGAACAGGGGATGATCCAGTATAGCGATAAACATGGTGGGCACACCATAGAGCGCTGTGCATTTTTCGGCTTCCACGGAATACATGACATCAACGGGATTAAAGGATTCTTCAAACACCATGGCGGCGCCGTGGCTGACACAGGCGAGTACACCCAGCACGCAGCCAAAACAATGAAAGAGCGGCACCGGAATGCAGACCCGGTCCTGATGGGTAAAGCGCTGACATTCACCGATCCAGTAGCCGTTGTTGCCAATGTTGTAATGGCTGAGCATCACGCCTTTGGGAAACCCCGTGGTTCCGGATGTATACTGCATATTCACCACATCATGCGGATCGAGAACGGCCTGCCGCTGCTGATAATCCCTGTCACTGACCATGACGCTCATGGCCATGAGCTCGGGAATCGAATACAAACCGCGATGTTTTTCCGGTCCGAGGAAAAACAGGCGTTTGAGATGCGGAAACCGGTCTGTTTTCAGATAACCGCGCTGCTGGGTTTTCAGTTCCGGAACCAGCTCAGTGATGGTCTGCAGATAGTCGATATCGCCCCAGCCGTCGATGAGAAACAGATTTTCCGCTTTGGACTGCTGCAGCAGATATTCCAATTCGGCATTGCGGTAGTGGGTGTTGACTGTGAGTAAAATGGCGCCGATTTTGGCCGTGGCAAATTGCAGAGCCACCCAATAGGGTATATTGGTGGCCCAGACCGCCACTTTTTCGCCCTTTTCAATCCCCAGGGCCATCAAACCTTTGGCCAGTTTGTCAACGACGTTTCCGAATTCCTGATAGGTCAGGCGGAAATCGCGGTCTGCATAGACCACAGCATCATGATCGGGATAATTCACAATGGCGGTGTCGAGCATGGCGCCGAGAGTGATTTCCTTTAAAACAGGTTCAGACATATTCAGCTCGCAATTTACTCAGGCAGATAGAGTATGGCGTAAATCGATGCAGCCTGTTGTCCGGCACAGCTCAGGTAATGGGGGACAATCGAGTTGTAGTAAATTGTATCGCCGGCTTTCAGTTTGAATGTTTCCCTTTATTCAAATACAATGGTTTTTCGACCTTGAACCCAGACGCGATGTTCAAAATGGGCGTGCAGCGCGCGGGCCAGCACCAGCCGTTCCAGATCGCGGCCTTTGAGGATCAGGTCCTGTAAATTATCTTTGTGGGTAATGTGAATGATATCCTGGGCAATGATCGGCCCCTGGTCAAGATCATCTGTCACGTAATGACTGGTGGCGCCGATCATTTTAACACCGCGCTGATATGCCTGTTTATACGGATTGCTGCCGACAAAGGCCGGTAAAAACGAGTGATGGATGTTGATGATTTTGTTCGGGAAATGCCGGACAAACTCCGGTGACAGAATCTGCATATAGCGTGCAAGTACCACCGTATCAATACCATGTTCCTTTAACAGAGCCAGTTCTTTTTGCTCCTGCCCGGATTTGTTGCTTTTGTTGAGGGGGAACACATGATAAGGGACTTTGTAATGCTCAGCCAGGGGCTGCAGGTCCGGGTGATTGGAGATGATGAGAGAAAGATCGATGGGGTATTCGCCCATCTTGTGCCGCCAGAGAATTTCATTCAGGCAGTGATCGTATTTGGACACAAAAATAGCGGTTTTGATTTTTTCTTCCAGAAAGGTAATGGACCAGCGAGCCTTGAACTCGCGCGCCAGCGGGGCAAACGCATCATCCAGGTCCGACGTAGGAACCGTAAATTGACTCATATCCCAGGCCACCCGGATCGAAAAGATATGTTCATCGGGATCAACATGTTCATCCAGATCAATGATATTGCCGCCGCGTTCAAAAATAAAGTGAGAAATACGGGAGACCAGACCGATGCGGTCGGGACAGGACAGAAGCAGAACGGCTGTCAGGTGCTTTTTGTTCATAAACGGTACTCGTGTTTAATGCCGGTTTGTCAGCGGGGGCCCTATGTCCTGTGCTCCTGCTGATCGATTGTCTTAGTGGCTGTTTGGGACAATTGATGTGGATTGCAGCCGGGTTCATGGGCAACCCGGATAAAATATATTAACATTTTAACTGTTTTTCAATTAAAAAAAGGTGTTATTTTCGTTTTAAAACCATAAGAGTCATGTCGTCATGCTGTACCCGGTCCGCCCTGAAATCAATGATATGTTTGAGCAGTGAATTGCCGATTTCATGCGCCGGTTTATCTGCGTGTTCCAGTATATGATTTTGAATCATATGTTCATCAATAAAATGTCCCGACTCGTTTCGGATTTCAGTACATCCATCGGTTAATGCGATTAAAGCATTGCCCGGTCTCAGCGTTTCTGAACGTATCTGAAACCGCTGTCCGCTGCGCAGGCCCAGAGCCGGGTCGCCTTTTGACAGTTCTTTCAGGGCGCCGTCCCGGATAATCCAGGGCGGCAGATGTCCGGCGTTGACAAAGCATATCTCGTTATCCGATGGGTTGATTTTGATATATAAAAAGGAAATAAACTGGCTTTTCAGAGACGGTTTACAGAACAGATCGTTCAGTTTTGCCGTCATTTCGGCGATATCGGGTGTGTGCGGGATCAGCGCTTCCACGCTTGCCTGTAGTTTGGCCATGAGCAAGGCAGCCGCCAGTCCTTTGCCTGACACATCTCCGATGGCCAGTCCGCAGCATTTGTCAGCAAATGGATGAATGTCGATATAATCGCCGCCCACCAGTCGCGCCGGCTGACTGTACAACCACACATCCCATCCCGGCACGTCCGGCTGCTGTTCCGGCATCAGTGCATTCTGAATGGCGTTTCCCGCCTGCAGTTCTTCATGCGCTAACAGTTTGTCGCGGATTTCCAGCAGCAGTACAAAGAACAGGATGATAAAAGCGAACGGATTGTTGTTGGCGCCCGACTGATTCATAAAAAGTACAATGGAAATGGTAATCAAAATCCAGCGGTAACGGGAAAAGCGCAGTTTTTTCGAAACACCATTGAGAAACCAGAATGATTTGTAAGCGAAACGGAACGGAACCCAAAGGGATTCAGCCTTTTTACGACGGTTTGCCGGTGTGTAAAATTCATATACATCCGCCAGACTGCTTTTCAAATATCCCCTGAAATTATCACGGGAATACCTGCTCCGGGTTTTGTGCCGTGAACCGCTTTTCATAGATAACTCTTTGTATTTGTATGTTTTCGGTTTCTGATAATAAAGTGTCAAACCTGAATTGATTAAGACCAGACCCTGAAAGTTCTGTATACCCTTGTACTCGTATTTTTACCGCGTGTTACACATCATTTTTACAAAAACCGGTTCCCAGCCATCATTTAACAACGAGAATGAAATTGATTTAGCGTTGATCCAGAGCCTGCCGCACTTTGTCCGCAAGATTTTTTTTCGAAAATGGTTTTGGAATGAAATATACTCCTTCCTCCAATACACCATGTTCGGCAATGATATTTGTTGTATAACCTGACATAAACAATATTTGAATAGTCGGGCACAGTGATTTTATGTGGTCTGACAATTCTTTTCCATTCATTTCCGGCATGACCACATCTGTTAATAGCAGGTGTATAGTATTGGCGTGATTTTTTGCCAATTCGATCGCCTGTCCCGGCGTGTTGGCTGAAAACACATTATAATTCAACTGTTTGAGCATTTTAACGCTCGCTGTCTAATGGTTTCTTCATCTTCAACAATGAGCACGGTCTCGCCGCGACCCTGCGGTATCCGGTGTTCGGCTTGTTCGCTGACGTCATCGTCGGCCCTTCTGTGACAGGGCAGGTATATTTTAAACGTCGTTCCCTGATCGGGTTCACTGTCTACCTCGATAAAGCCGTTGTTCTGTTTAACGATCCCATAGACGGTCGATAACCCCAAACCGGTTCCCTGGCCGGCCTCTTTGGTGGTAAAAAACGGTTCAAAGATATTATCGCGGGTTTCCGGATCCATTCCGCAACCGTTGTCTGAAATGGAAAGCTGTATAAACGGTCCCGCTACAGTTTCTGTTTGATTGATGAGATGGGGACGTTCAATTGTGATATCGTCGGTTTCTATCACGATTTCACCCACCCCGTCAATGGCGTCGCGGGCATTGACACACAGGTTGGCCAGTACCTGATTGATTTGGATGGGGTCTGTTTTAACAGGGTGCAGGCCTGCTTTGGGGCGCCAAATGAGTTTGATATTTTCTCCGATCAGATGACGCAGCATTTTGAGCATGTGTTCGACGGTTTCATTTAAATCCAGAACCACCGGGTTGGTGGTCTGTTTTCGCGCAAAGGTCAAAAGCTGCCGGGTGATATCCGCGGAATGCTGCGCGGCATTCAGGATCTCTGCCAAATCAGCCCGCAGGGATTCATTGTCCTCCGCCTTGTCCATGGCAAGTTCAGCGTAACCCATAATCACACTCAGCATATTATTGTAATCATGCGCCACGCCGCCAGCCAGGCGGCCGACCGCTTCCATTTTTTGCGCTTGGAGTATTTGATTTTGCAGGGACTTTTGTTCCTCTTTCATTTTTTCACGGTCCGCATCCATTTCCATTACCCCTAATGCATAGGCAATATCACCGGCCATATCCGCAAAAAGACTTTGTTCCTCGGAATCGACTCCCAACTGGTGTCTCACTTTTGCGACAAGATAGCCGGCTATGAATTCATTGTGTTCAAGCCTGGAACACAGTAAATCCGAGTTTGTGCCTGGCATTGCGGACGGACATTCTCCGGCCAAATTTTCACCATCCCTGAACAACACGACATCCTTTGAATGGCGCGCTTTGTTACAGCAGGGAGGAAGCTGTCCGTTTTTGAGAGCGGCATTCATCGATTCGGTTGCTGTATCGGCGCCGTTCGCCGCCCAGGTGACGGGCGTATCTTTTTCATCCGTCAATATGATCAACGCGGAACGGTATCCGCGGTGATCCACCAAAAGGCGGCAGGCTTCCTTGATCAGGGTATGCGGTCGCGTTCCCGGACAATGAGTTGATTGATATCGCGGATGGCCAACAGCACGCGGTTCAGATGCTCAATGCGGCGTTTCGCCGATATACGTCCAGTGATATCCTCCACAGAGGCCATGATGCCGATAATCTGGTCTTTTGCGTCATAAACAGGAGCGACAGACAGACTGGCGTGAAACCGACTGCCGTCTTTTTTTTGTCGTATGACATGCAAGTCTGTGAGTGATTGATTGTTCATTACTTTTTTGCGCAGGTTTTGAAACTCTTCCTGTTTGTCTTTCGGGACTATCGGCAACGGTTTGCCCAGGGTTTCGTCGGCATTCCAGCCCAGAACCCGTTCCGCGGAAGCGTTCCATTCCTGCACCCTGCCCTCAGAGTCAACACTGAAAAGCGCTACAGGAGAACAGGCGAGCATGGCGCGTTGAGTTTCCAGACTTTTGCGCAGTTCTTCGGTTCGTTGCGCAACTGTTTTACGCAATGACCAGGACCAGAGAAAAATAATCAGGAGAATAGCGAGCAACGGCAAAAGAAACCAGGCGGAATATCGCAGAATATCCAAAATAGAACGCGGGTTATCTTTATACACCCCGAGCCATTTTTGATGAATGCGGCGGTATTCTCCGCTGTCCTCCAGCATGTTCAGGCCTTCTGTGAATTTGGCCAGCAGGGCTTGATGGTTTTCAGGAACCGCATAGCAATACTCGTATTCCAGTAAAGGCTGTTGTCCGACTGTCAGGTTTTTCCAGCTATTTTGATTGATCCAGTAAAGGGCGGCAAGTCGGGAACCGAGGGCGCAATCGTGTTTTCCCACTGTTAGTTGCCGCAGTGCATCTTCCTGGGTGTCCAGAGCGGTTACGGTTCTGCCAATATTGTTTTCGCGCACATAGTCGTGCATGATATCACCGCGTTGAACAACAATATCCTTGTTCTCGAGTTCCTCTATTGATCCCGGCGGGCTGTCTTTCTGTCGCACAATGCTGACCATATGCGCGATGGTATGAGCCGGAGAAAAATCAAAATCAAGATCGCGTTCGGCGGAATAAAACATACCCTGCAGCGCATCTATCTCTCCATCCGCCAGTGCGTCGCGTATTTGCGTCCACGGGCCCAGCCGGATTTCGATGTCGAGTCCGGTTGCCCGACTGATGGCCCGGGTCAAGTCGACATTATATCCCGCGGGCTCGCCGTTTTCGTCCAGGTATTCAAAAGGAGGAAAGTTGTGATCTCCGCCGACGATGATACTTTGATGCTTTGGCAGCTGCATGGACGCGAACCACTTGGCGTGCAGATGACGAAAGGTGCCGTCGGCCATGACGATTGCAAGGCCTTCATTCAGCAGCGCCAGGGTTTCCCGGTCGCCTTCTTGTACGGCAAAACAAAAATCCTGTCTAAAGTCGGTTATGGGTTTGTCAATGACGTTTAGATTTTTATAATTATTTTCCTGGATAATACGCAGCGCAACCAGTCGTTGTATGACCACGGCATCGTACTGCCCCTGTGATAATTCGCGCAGAGCCTGGTCAAAGGTAAGGGTTGAATGGATGTTCATTTTAATGTTTTGACGCTGCAGAAACTCTTTAGCATTATCCCCTTGCATTACCGCGACGTGTTTGCCGCGTAAATCTCTAAACCTGCGGATATCTTTATTGTTTTCGCGCACCACAATGGCGCCATGCAGAGACGTATCAGGAAATGTAAAATCAAAGACCGATTCTCGTTCCGGAGTTCGTCCGACCAGTGGCAACGCGTCTATGTCGCCCTGTTCCAGCCAGTTCCTCACATCTGCCCAGACGCCGGTGCGAAAGGTGACCTCATAGTTCATCGCCTCAAGAGCGCTGCGCATCAACTCGACTGAAAAGCCATAGGCCTGACCGCTGGAATCCTGAAAGCAAAAGGGAGGATAGTCGATTTCAGACGCGGAGCGAATCGGCGCTTTTTCGGATATCAATAGGCCGGGTAACAGGAGACAGCTGAAAAGTATGTGTGCCAGCCGGTTTTTCAATTTAGACCGGATAGAGTCAATGATTGTTTCTTTCATTTTGAATACTACCTATTGTGATCAATGCGCTGTTATATTGTCTAATATAAAAATTCTGTATAACTATCAAAACAAAAGAAGTGTTGATTTTATTTTAGAAAAATTTTTTATTGATTTTATTCTGATCGTCTGTCAAGACGATAACAACAAACAGCATCAGCAGGGACGCTGACCGCGTTGCCACATCCGATCGCGTTACGGATCAGAATATGCCCGTTTTTCAATCAGCGTCCCCCGTGGATTCATTGTAAAATACCGGGATTACCAGGCAACACCGACATTCAGTACGGTTAGCTCCAGTTTAATCCCGTTATAGGGCCCCATGCCGTATCCACATTCCAGTACAGACGCATGAATGCCGTTTTTTCGAAACCGCAGCGGCGCCAGCCGCAACCCGGCGGCCCAGACCGGATCGACCGAGTGTTTTGCGCCAGAAATTCCGGGTTTAGGGTCTCCGGCGTATCGGTTGATAGGTGATAATGGGGATTGCGGAAATTGGCCGTGTCTGTCAACAGCAGCGCCGGGATATCCCTGTACCACAAGAGCCCGTGATCGCTGCGCATAAAAGCGGATGACAGAAAAAAGGCGCCGTCGCCGGGCGCCACCAGTCCGACCAGATTGGCGAGTCCGTTGTTGTTGCCCTGTGCGGTCATTTGCCGCGCCAGGTCTGCGGATTGCTGATTGCCGACCATTAGCAGGTAATTACCGGATTCAAAATCAGTGCGTCCGGTCAGTCCCAGTTCGAACCCGGCAAGCGGCTGCCAGATTCCCAGCTGCGGAGCGGCCAAAAGCCGTTTAAACGCTTCAAAACCGGCGGGATCGAGGCCCACCCGTGCACCAAGCTGCCAATCGAGATTACCAATCCAGTCCCCGCGAACGGCGGCTGTGATACCGGTACTCTGCTGAAACGAGTAGGCGGACTGCAGTACCAGCATCTCCGCTCCGGCGGAAATACGCAAATCTGAAGGGTCGGCAGTCCAACCCGGGATATTCATACACAATATCATGAGTAGAAAAATAATTGGTTTCATAATGCACCTCTTTATGGGTTTAAAGTTTAATTTCAGAATAATATAACCCGTTGGATATTGAATTGAAAAAAAGAGAGGATGGAGGCGTAAATTACATGGATGAGTCAGGTAAAACAGCGGATCAATAAAAAAGGAGAGGTCTATAGATGTGGGTATACAGTGAATCCGCGGCATAAAGATATGATCAATAAAGAATTGTCTCCTGTACCGGTATCAGGACCAGGAGATAAAAGCAGGATGGGGGATCAGATCTGAGAATTGATGTGATGCGCTACCCATCTCAAGAGGTCATCCGCCTCTACTATCTCATCAGCGGGTGTAAAGTCCATATGATGATTGTAAAAGCGCCGTAACGCCAGACAGGTGCATCCGGCCGCCCTGGCGGACTGCACCCCGGGTTCCGAGTCTTCAATGACCAGGCAGTCCTGCGGTTGAGTGTTCAACCGGTCTGTGAGCATTAAATAGGGCTCCGGATTCGGTTTTTTGAGGTGGATTTGGTCACCGGTGACGATGGCATCGAACAGCGTGTCGGGCCGGAACAGCGGATCAGTCTGCGCCAGTTTGCTGAAAATCACATTCACATCGCGCTGCGGCGAAGTGGTGCACAGTCCTGTTTTCAGCTTTTGTTCCTTGGCAAACCGCACCAGTTCCGGGATTCCCGGCGTGACCGGCAGCGCGTGAATTGATAATTCCGCGTCATAATGCTGTTTTAATTTGCGAATGACCACGTCATACTCCAGTGAAACCTGAAACTCTTTTTCGATCATCTGCAGATTCTGACGGGTGGGATGGCCGATAAAATTGTATTGGAATTCGTCCGTGAGGTGGATGCCCATGGGATCAAATACCTGACGGGTGACGCCGAACACCACGGGTTCGGTATCGACAAACACGCCGTCCATGTCGAATAATACCGCGTTGAATTGGCTGAGGTTCATTGCTGCAAGTCCTGTATGTTGGGGAGAATCAGATCATCGATATAAGAGTTGGAGGCATAGATATGCGGATTGCTCTCTTGCCAGGGTTCACCGTTCCAGTTGCAGAAACGTCCCCCGGCCTCGGTGACAATGAGCATGCCGGCGGCGTAATCCCAGATTTGATCGCCGGCGCAGATAAACGCATCGGTTTTGCCGCAGGCGACGGTACACAACTCATAGGCCGTGGAGCCGAGCTGCCGCACGTCAAAATGCGCCAGTCGGCGCCAGACCCGGCTCATCAGCTGACGGTCCCGGGGCGGGTGTCCGCATTCCAGAATAATCAGGCTTTTGCGCGCGTCATCGATATCTGATACGTGGATCGGCTGATCGTTGCAAAACGCGCCGGCGCCGCGCTCTGCGTAATACATATCATGGCGCAGCGGATCCCCGATCACGCCGATGCGCGCTCCGTCTTTGTCGAACAAAGCCAGGGAGACGGTGCAGATCCCCAGCCCGCGGCTGAAATTGCTGGTGCCGTCGATGGGATCCATGATCCACAAATGATCTCCTTTTTTTTCCTGGGAACCGGTTTCTTCGCTGAGTATTGAAAAATGAGTCTCTGCTCCCAGAATATCAATCAGAGCCTGTTCCGCCCGGTGATCGTATTCGGTGACCAGGGATTGATCAGATTTGATGGTGATGTTTACGGAAGAATAAAAGCCTTCTCTAACAATAGCTCCGGCCGCCCGCACAGCCTTGAGAGCGGTCTGCAGATCAGGGGAATGGGTTTCATTTTTATTTTTTGTCATGACAAAAGATACGGTTTTTTGACAATTTTTCCAAGGATGAGCGGAACAATTGACGGTGAATTTACGTTACAAGATTGACGTTGGAAAAAGCGATAATTGTTTGTATATTACTGACACACGATACATTGAAACGGGGACGAAATGGGTTTCGACGGGATCCGTGGTGTTAGTGGCTGCATGTCGAGGATGTCTCGGTCACCTCGTTAATCAACCGGGAGGCAAAAATTATTTGCAGACAATTATAATTACGCCCTGGCTGCGTAATAGCAGCCAGCGTCCTCTCCGGGTTTGACCTGCTGGAACCGGGGAAGGACGACGATCACGGCAGGTGATCACATGACCACGCTCTCGGATCATGTGTGATATTTAGAGAGTTGGATCCGCCGGACTTTGTCGGTTGCAGGCCGGTGGATCGAGATCAAGCATCCGGCTAAACATGTAGAGGCCGCTATGGCCGCTTTCTCGGACGCGGGTTCGACTCCCGCCGTCTCCACTATTAAAAAAGGCTCCTCTTTTGGGAGCCTTTTTTTGTTTAAACTCCGAGGACGGGACTGGAAATATAGCTGCACTCCTTTCATGTTATAATAATGCCACTCTTTATTTATATATAATCGCAGTATAAAGTTTGATCGTAATTTGCAAAATCATGCTTGATCATGGACAGGAGCTATTATGCGTATCACCGTCGCATTCAACCTTCGGACAGACCAAAATGAAGAGAGCGCGGAACTGCTGACTCGGGAAGATGTGGATCGAATCTGCAGCGCACTTTCCAGCTTGCGTCATACGGTTACGCCTGTTGAAGTCTCCGGCAGACCGGATGATGTGGTGGAACGGCTGCTCAACAGCAATCCGGATATTATTTTCAATGTTGCCGAAGGAACCATAGGCAGTAGCAGAGAAGCGTTTTTTCCGGGTTTGTATGAACAATTGAATATCCCGTTTACCGGCGGCAATGCTTCTTTATTGCATTTGAATTTGGACAAACATCTGGCAAAAACCGTCCTTAGCTCTAAACATATCAATGTACCCAAAGGTGTATTGATAACACAGAGCAGCCGCCAGCTTCCCGATGATCTGACCTATCCCCTGATGATCAAACCCAATTCTGAAGGCTCCAGCAAGGGGATTACTCAGGACTCTGTTGTAGAAACTCATGCCAGGGCCGAGCAGCGCATCGATCAGCTTTTGAGTCGTTATCCGGCGGGATTGGTGGTTGAAGAATTTATAGAAGGCAAGGAACTCAGCATCCCGTTTCTGGAAGCTTTTCCCGGACAATGGCTGCCTGTTGTTGAACATACCTTTGATCTGCAGGGTGGCGCAAAATTCAATATCTATGATTATGATATGAAACAGGGCGGAAATGCCGCACGCGCCGTGCATGTACACTGTCCGGCTGATTTATCAGAACAGCAGCAAGCGGCCTGTCTGGGGCTGGTCAGACAGGTTTCTGATGCTATGAATTGTCCTGATTTTGGTCGAGTGGATATACGACTGCACCGCAATGGTGATCCCTATTTTATCGAATTGAATCCACTGCCCAGTCTGCACCCGAATGCGTCTTTGATGACGGCAGCCGCGGTGATGGGACTGGACTTTAAGGATGTGCTGCGTTTGATTCTGCGATCTGCGGCAAAACGATTTGGCATCCCGCTCCGAAACATACGCAGGCAGATTGTATTGTCTGAAAGCGGGCAGAATCCGACTTTGCGCGAGCTGGGACATATCCCCGGCCGTTATCCGACCGGTTTGAACAATGCCATTACCGATGTCAAAGGCGTCAAAGTCGGCCATTACACCCGCATTCAGGATGAGGTGCGTATACCCGGTGTGGAAGGACTTTCGGCTGTTCGCACCGGCGTTACCGCGATCATTCCTTCCAGCCGGGTGTTTAAGAATCGGCTGGTGGCCGGTGGATTCGTTTTGAATGGAGTGGGGGAAATGCTGGGATTGGATCAAATCCTGGAGTGGGGATGGCTGGAAACACCTATTTTGTTGACCAATTCACATTCAGTCGGACGGGTGCACAACGGTGTCATCCAATATATGACGGAAAAACATCCTGATCTTGGAATCGATACCGATGTGATTCTGCCGGTTGTTGGGGAGGCGGATGATTCCTTTTTGAATGATGTTCGTATCGGATTCAATTCAGCCGGCGATGCCGTAAAAGCGATTAAAAACGCAGTTGACGGTCCGGTGCAACAGGGATCGGTCGGCGCCGGCGCCGGTATGATCACGTTTGATTTTGCGGGCGGCGTCGGAACCGCTTCGCGCATAGTCCCATTGACCGAAGGCGAGTTTACGGTGGGTGTTTTGGTTCTGTCAAATTTCGGCAAAATGCATCATTTGACGGTTGAAGGCAATGTTATCGGTCGACGGCTGGATGAGCAATATGAAAAGCATGGACGACGCGACGATTCTGATGGCTCTGTGATCGTTATTATCGCCACGGACATTCCTTTACTCAGCAGTCAGCTCGAACCGTATTTCCAAACGCGCGGCATTGGGATTAGGCCGTACGGGTTCGATTGCCGCTTCGTCAAGCGGTGAGATTATTTTTGCGTTCAGTGTGGCCAATCGTACTTTGCGTCCATCTTTGTCAAAGTCAAAATTTATCACTTTAACGTGTATTTCGGATGCGCATATTAATCCCGTTTATGAAGCGGTGATCGAGGCCACGGAGGAAGCCGTGATGAATGCTGTGTTTTGTTCGCGCGGCATGAACGGACGGTTGCAGCGTTCTGCGCCCGCTATTCCTGCCGGCCGAATTTTGGAGATGCTGAAATGAAAATGATTGAAAAGTATAATGATGACCTGCACAATCCTCAGTGGAAGTTTCAGCTGGGACCGGAAACCTATGAAACCAAAGACACCCCGCAACGTGTTAACACCATCAAGCATCATTTGCTGAACGATAATGCGTTTGAACGGGTGACTGCGAAACCCTATCCTGAACGTCTCATTGCCCGTATGCATCCCTATCATGACTTTATTAAAAAAACATCCGAAAGCATCACCCGTGCTGGTGAGGAAATTTATCCGGATCTGTTTCCGGGTGAGGGCGCTCATCTCCGCCAGCGTTTGGATAATCCCCTGTGGGGCGGAATCTGGTGTACGGATGCGGTGACACCCATTATGAAGAAAACTTTTGAGGTGGCGCGCGCTTCGGCAGAATGCGCGTTGCTTGGGGCCGATATCCTGTTGGAAGCAAGTGAACGTGCGGTTTACGCCCTGTGCCGGCCTTCCGGCCATCACGCGGGTCCCCGCGTGTTCGGCGGTTACTGCTATTTTAATAATGCGGCTGTTGCCGCTGAATATTTATCTCAGCATGGAAGTGTGGCGGTGCTCGATATTGATTATCATCATGGCAACGGCACTCAGGAATTTTTCTATGATCGAAAATTTATTTTTACCGCCTCGATTCATGCGGATACAGAAGTAGAGTATCCCTACTATTGGGGATATGCGCAAGAAACAGGCGCCGGTCAGGGAAAACAGACCAATCTGAATTTACCCCTTCCCCTGAAATCTGATTCCCATGCTTATATGCAAAAAGTACAGACGGCGGTAAAGGCTATAAATCAATTTGCCCCGGATTTTTTCATCATTTCCGCGGGATTTGACACACACAAATCTGATCCGATAGGCGGGTTTACTCTGGAGACATCTGACTATACTGAAATCGGCGGAATGTTGTCAGATTTGTCAATCCCGACATTAATATGTCAGGAGGGCGGATACAATATCAACGTACTGGGAGAATGTGTCTATAACTTTTTAAAACCGTTTTGTTGATTTTTTTCACTCCAACAGGTTACAGTATTACAGCGCCATCTATAAAAAAAGGCTCCACATTGAGGAGCCTTTTTTTATACATTACTATAAGGAGTGTTTTATCCTTCCGAGTCCTTTTCAACCTGACAGCATTTCGGCAGATTGGCGTGCGCCTGTTCGTTGCGCTCCACATCATTGGCGTCATAACCGGCTTTTGCAATCGCCTGTTCCACCTGATTCAAAGATGCTTTGCTTTTGTCAAAATGCACATGGGCCACGTTTTTCTCAGCATCGACTTTGACCATACTGACGCCTTTAACGCCTTTCACGGCTTTGCTGATGGTCGCTTCGCACATGCCGCACTGGGCGGTCGGCACGCTGACGGCTTCACAGGCCACATCTTCCGCAACCTCACAGGCCTGTGCTTTCATGTCGCCTGTTTTTTCCGCTTTGCTGCCGCAGCAGTCATCGCCCGCATAAGCAAATGCAGCAAAAACCAGCACCATTGAAAATAAAAATACAGTTCTCATAGCGTTCTCCTTTTTCATTCGATTAACAAGCATACCTGATTCAACTGTTTAGTCGTTGGTACAGGACTATTCTTACAAAAAAAATGAGGAAAATATTTCATCAATTATTGTTCTGCAGGGGGGATTGAATTGTTCAACTCTGTGTTCAGCGGCGAACGTCTATTGGTCTGACAGCTCTCTGACTTTATTTCTGCCCAGTTTGTTCCAGACGAGTATCAGGTGTTTTTTCAGCGGTTCAAGGTCCTTGTGGGCCCGGTACAGCTGCTGCCATCTCTCTGCCAGTTTTTCAAGTTGGTCTGTCTTTTCAGCCATGTTGATCGCAGAGCGGTAGGATGCTTCCCGGGACAGGTCGAGTTCAACAAGCCGCATATAAACCCGAAAGGCATTGTTATAGCGTCCTGTGTTTTCGTAAACCTGTGCCAGTCCGTTTTGTCCGTTAATATCCCGGGGCTCTATTGACAGCAATTTGAGATAACTTGATTCCGCCTGTGTGTACATCCTTTTTTCTGCATAATGCTCCGACAAGAGTTCAAGAAGGAGCGGATGATTCGGGTATTTGTTCAGCAGCTGATCAAGCTGTTTCTCAAAAGAATAGTCCGGATTCGGGATCCATGTGTTGATCACCTCTCCCAGTATAAAATTTAATTTTTCAATTCTGTTTGAATATTTCAAGACTTTTTCCGAATTCAGGTCAATAGCGCCTGTGGCTTGTATCGATGCATAGAGAGCCTGTTCATTTTCTATAATCTCTGCAATGATACATTCCAGCGCGGCTGACTGCAAAAGCAGGGCCTGACTCGTATCACGGTTCTGTTTATAGTGTTCGAGACGTTCAAAAATGGAATAGGCATCTGTTTTTGTTTGCGATTGTGCAAATCCGTTGACTGCTGTCAGGAGCAACAAGACTGCAAGTATCTGTTGTATACAATTTAATTTCATAAAAATTCCGGTGTTGTGCATTCTATTGCTGCATTGTTCAAAGGCCCGGTTCACTCCTGTGCACGTGTCGGCCTGCTAACTTTGCTTTCATTGCCCGATGTATCGGCTGCTTTGACGCAATACCAGGATTCATTGGTTCCCTGCTGATCCGTATATCTCAATGTTTCAGGAGACAGCGTGGCGATTTCTGTAAACCGGCCGGTCGGCAGTGTTGAACGATAAATCTTGTAGGCCTTGAGATCAAAATCCACGACTCGTTCCCAGGACAGCTGTATGCCGGTTTCGGTCTTTTGCGCGTTCACATATTGCACCGGCGGCGGAGGACTGTAATCGCGAAATGTGACTGTTTCTGAAACTGCAGGCTGACTGCGGTTTCCGGCTGTATCCACCGCCACAATCTGGTAGAAATAAGTTTTGCCTTTGGACAGTTGATCGTCCCGCAACGCTCTTTTCGATGCCGGGTAAAATCCGATAGAATCGAGCTGCGCATCGGTTCCCCGGTAAGCGATGTATCCTTTAACGTCCAGAGACGGGGAGCTGTTCCACTGCAGGGTCAGGGCGGTTCCCGCATCGTTTTTCAGCAGCATACTGCCCGGACGCGCAGGCGCTTCGTGGTCCGGTATGCTGATCCATACCCAGGCCGGTTCGCCCGGATGCCATAGGGTGTCCAGAGCAATGACGGAATAGCAATAGCGCTGGCCGGGGACGAAACGATGCTGCCCGTCACCTTTATCAACGAAAAAGTTGTCCTGAATCGGATCAGGAGTCAAAAAAACCTGAAAGTGCCGGTTTTGTTGTCGGCCGCGTGCAACCTGATAGCCGTGCACATCCGCATCAGCCGGGGCGCGCCAGGTTAAAGTTACCGCAGAATTTTCCAGTTTGGCCTGTAGCTCCAGCGGAGGTCCGGGCGGGGTTCTGTCTGTCGGAAATGCGGATATTCGATTCGAGTGTTGGCTCTCATTGCCGGCGGTATCCACCGCTGTGACGGCATAATAATACTGTTGACCAATGATGCAGGTTGAATCAATATAATGCGGCTGATCATACGAAATGCCGGATGTATTGAGCCGGATAGAATCTTTTTCAACGTTTCTCCAGCGATAGATATGATACGCGCGGGTATCGAGTTCCGGACTCATATTCCAAACCAGTTCCACGCTGTTTTCAAATATCAGGGTGGTCAGACCGCGCGGCGGCGCCGGCGCGATCAGGTCTTTAATCAGGATAGTTGTCGGCTTTGAGGGCTTGCTTTCCAGTCCGGAGGCATCGACGGCTGTCATTTTATAGGTATAATATACACCCGCTTCAACCCCGCTGTCTGTATAGTGATAGATATTGTTATCCAGGCGTAAAAGTATTTTGTCATCAAGCCGCTGGTACGGCATGTCTCCGGTTTGTCGGTAGAGATAAAACTGAACCGCCATATCCTTGTCACCGGGCTGCCATCGGGGATAGTCCCATTCGATGATCACAGATCGCCGTTTCTGCTGAATGTGCACCGTTTGCGGAGGACGCGGCTGTCTGTCCGAGATGGTGACTTTTTTTTCAATGGTTTGGACGGTCTCTTTATCCTGTTTGATGTGAATTCTGAAATTGAAAGTTTCGCCGGATTCATACCCTCCTGCCTTGTAAAACCTGCCCAAAGCAGTCCCCACCTGATGATACAGCATGGTATAAACCATACTTGCAAATCGGTCCGTGCGGAATCGCAGCAGCATTTCTTGGGGAGAATTCAAACCCAGAGAACTGCGGATCATATGATAATCATCGCCCAGCATGTCTGCAAACACAACCGGATTCAGTACAGGTTCTATCGGCGTATCAAAGATGTTCGTGTAGCTGTCATCCCGGCTGCTCTTGCGCTCAATCGTGAATCCCTGACCGATTTTCGGATTTTCTTTCAGGAAAAAGTAAACCGTATCCTGTTTGACGCTGATATAGCAGTCCTGTTTATTTTGTGCATACAATTGAGAAAAAGTCAATAACATACATATCAAAAAAATAGCTTTCATGCGGTTATCCCTTTGCACTAATGATCATTGCTCTTGAACGACCTCAACATTGAGTAATTTCAAATCAGAGCCCAGAACGAATTTCAGCGTATACGTGCCTGATTTTTTATCCCGATATCGATCCGCGCTTTTAAATTCAGCATAATAATCCCAGCCAATCGGCATTAATTTTGTCAAGTGGCACTCTATGACCGGATTCGGTGAATTCTCATTGTAAACAATTGACCAATACCAGGTAGGATAGCTGTACCTGCCATCCTCAGTGACAATGATAGAGTGCCGGGATCCGTGATAAGCAGCAAGAATCAGATGGCCTGTTTTGCTGTCAATCGATGTGTTTTCAACTTCAAATCTGAGAATGTTTGTATTGCCCTCCGCAGGCTGATAGAGTCCCAGTAACCGGACAACCGGTGTCGGAGGCTGCGGATAAAAAAACTGTTCACAGATATCGGTGACGCCGTTAGAGTGCACGGCTTTGAGTGCGACAAAACATTTCTCCGGCAGGCCCAGGGTCGGCTGCTGGAGGATCGAAGTTCCGGCCTGTCTGCACCTGATCCGGGGTAAAGTCCATGGTTTCAGACGCGGGAAACGGCCGTACATCATACTGGCCGGATGCGCTGCCCACCGCAAACTGATATCCTTTGAGTTCCGGATCACCGTTAAAACCGGTGGAGACAATCGGCAAACTCAGGGACTGATCATCTTGCTGTCGGATCTCGACAAACATCGGTTCGCAGGGAACGGTCAACTGCTTTTGATAGACTCCGGATTTCCGATTGTTTTTCAGGTACCAGCTGGATAAATGATAATACTCGCCCACCTGAACGTCACTTAGACTGAACGAGGCATTGTAATAGCCGCCTGTACCGAGACTGAATTGCCCTTTGAGGATATCATCACCTCCGGGAAAAGAGCCCAGAGCAAAATGCAGGGTCAGTTGACCGCCGAACAGGTAACTATTCTCAAATTTGCCCTGAAATTTCAGCTGATCATCCCGGGCAATAAAAGCTGTCACCGGAATCGGAGGATACGGCATATAACCTATTTGATGGGTTGATGTTTCACCTGTCGTGCTGATGGCTTTCAGAATAACCAGTACAAGCTTTTGCAGCGGCAATTCGGACATGTGCACGGGCAGCTCGAGATTCTCGCCGAAAATGACCTGCTGCGGCGTAAAGTCAAATTCCGACAAGCTGGCCGGGAACGGCCGGATGGGCGTTTTGGTCTCGTCATTGATAAAGACAGCAAACTGATAGCCGGCAACATTTACATCCGGGGCAAATCCGCTGCTCAGCATGTGGATCATCAAATTATCCTGTTCATTCTTTGCCACCTGGTCAAACATCAGCGGCGGCGGAACGCTGAGTACGGTATCGAAAGAGGCGGATTTTTGACCGGCGGCGGTTACATTCCTGGCTGATAAATACAATTCTTGATAGTCGCCTACGTCTTCCGGAAGGTTGAAAATATTGTATCCTTGTTTGCCGTAACTGACGGCATTGTAAAGAGATTTTTCAGAAATATCATTGCTGCCTTTTTCGCTGCCGATAAAGACCTTGATACTTGAATTCTTTTGCATGATGGCGTCCGTCCAATATCCCTGCAGCCGGAGTACATAATCCTTCGAGAGCGAATGACGGGTAATGCTGCCGTTAATCCGGGGCAGGGGAGGAACAGGCGTATAGCGCACCTCATTTATGGCAACATTGCCGTCTGCACTGTACGCTTTCAGCTTGACCCGTAGGGTCGGAGCCATATCTTTTGCCAGGACCGGAAGCTGCAGCTGTTCTCCGGCCTGAATCTGGTCATTGCTGAAATCAGCCTGCAGCGGGTCCAGGGGAAAGGCTCTGGCGACGGTCTGATTTTCGCGAAAGCTGTTTTGGATTTCAAATTGATAAGAAGCGGGTGTTCTGCCGTTAAACGCAGGCGAGGAAATCGGTATAACCAGATAACCTTGTTCGTTTTGCGTCACCTCGGTGAACATGGGGGGATCCGGCGTCATGAGAAAAACAGAGACAGAATCTGATCTTTCCCGGTGATTGTTAAGCATTCGGGAAACAGATCGTGCAGTGACGTAGATCGGACTGCTGAAGGTTAAACTGTCCGGCAATCGAATACTGTTTTCCAGTGCATTTCTGTAACCGGGACCGAACATATAGCTGACACTTTCAATATCACTGCCGTTCAGAGTTGTACCGAGTTTCAGGTTCACTGAAAAATCCGCCGGATGCTGATCTGTATTGATTGCGAATTTCAATATCGTGTAAGGGTCTGATCCCGGTATGGACATGTGTTGTAAGGATGCATTCAATTCCGGTTTGTCGGGCGGGAAACCGATAAAATCAACATCACTGCCGCCTCGAGCGCCTGAATAATTGACACCGGCCAGATAGACGCCGACCCACATACCGCGCACATTCAGAGAATCATGGTTGAGAGGTATAGTCAGTTTTTTTCCGGGATAGACAGAATCAGCCGGAAAATCAACCTGCAATGCGTTCCGGGGGAAACGCCGTATGCTGCGTTGATTATTGTTATAATTCACAAGTCTGTACTGATATCCTGCAATACCGCTTTCCGGATCTCGGGCAGGGGAGACAATATTCAGAAGGATATTGCCGTTTTCATCTTTTCCGGCAATGTCGAATGACGGCGCCAGGGGCGGTGTCTCGTCCTCCTGCCGGGGTAGATCCACGGTTTTTACAGGGCCGAATCCGTTATCCGTTGCTGCATGCAGATTGCGTGCGCGCAGGGCGAGTTTTGTATCCGCTTTATAGGGAAACACCCCGAGATCAATATGAACAGCATCGCCTGTTTTATAAGCATGATGATCATATTGGGGCAGAGCATACCCATCGATCGTCTGCCAGGAAACGCTGTCCGGATTCTGGTTTTCATAGTACAGTTTATACTGATAGGCGGCCAGAGTATCGATACGAACATACAAACCGGGACGGCTGTTTTCATCCGAGAACCAGTCCCGGGCCTGTTTTCCCTGGAATACGACCCGGTTTTCGCCGGAGGGTCGGATGATTTGCATTTGAATATCATCCGGAAAATGCGGTGCGGTCTGGTTAATATACAACGGCGGTGATTCTCTGGTGCAGCGAACGGTTCCTTCGGCATCATAGCCGGCAACTTTGACAATATAAGGGGATGACGTGTTGGCATTCAGACGCAAATCGCGTATTGTGGCCTCGCTCAAAGTGCCGGTGCTGGTCCAGTTGACAACCGGATTCCCGGGTGAATTCTGCTGGTAAACCTGATAGCGATATTCAGCAAAGGGGCTGGGACCTTTGCTCGTGTTTACATCCCAATCCACATGAATTTGTGAACCGGAATTTTTAAAAACATTCACTCCCTTGCCGGCATAATTATCAGGAAAATTGACCGATGCAATAACATAGTCATCACTGGTATAGGGAGTGGTCTTCCTGATAGAAGAGGAAGACTGATTGATACTCTTTTCAAGATCAATATCCACCACTTGTCCTGCCACCTCGTAACCGGCTTTATTGCGCACCCGGGTGCGGACATTAACCTGTTTTTGAACGGGAGGCCAGGTGACAGGCAGGAAAAAATCAAGACTGAACTGATTCAGATCTCCGATCGATTGAAACTGATTCGTGCCGCCTTTTGCAATGCTGAATGCATATTCCGAGATTTCCTCGGATCCGGTCCAGCTAAAATCAGCCGAGATAGGAGTATAACGTTTTTGCGGATCGGTAATATCGGCTGAAAAACCCGATAAATCGGTTAAACTGAATTCATCACTGAGCGCGTCCATCCTGTTTTTCAGCTCTTCAGATGAAACAGGTGCGGATGTTGCATAGGTCTTTTCATAGGCCTTGACTTCATCGATCAGGGTATCATAAAAATTGTATAGATTCTCGGAAATTTCTGCATATTTATTCCAGATGCCGTCTGTTTGCAGGGTAAAATCACGATGGATTTCATTTCTGGCCCAAAACGCCTGATCATAGGCCGGCACCATGGCGTTGTATAAAGAATCCATTTTAGTCAGGGTAAAGTCATAGAATAAAAAAGGAACGATGCTGTAAAAGGCGGTCGCCAGCTCTTCAGAAGCCAGCCAGGAGTCTATGCTTCCGGGATCAATATTGATCGAACCGCCTGCAAGCGCCTTCAGAGCGTCGTATCGACGTTTAACCGCTTCATTAATGAATTGCTGGTTGTTATCTCCGATGGCGGGGTTCCAGCGGCTGAATCTGAACACATTATTGAATTCATTGATATTTTGATAATACAGGTTATCACACCGGTCTTTTCTGGTCAGATAAAAATCATGAAATTCACTCATTTTTTCCAGCAAGGCTGTTCCCATAATATCGGCTTTCAGCAGCGATGCAATGAATTCACCCTGGATATCGCTTATTTTACTGCCCGGTCCGAATCCCGCATACAGCTGTGTCCGGAGTCGTTCCATGGTTTCCAGTTTATCCAGTACGTTTATCAACCAGGTGTCAAAACTCTGCTGAAGCTTTGCAGTATTTTCCTGATTGTCCTTCGTTCTGGCCCGGTCCACGCTAAAGTCCGGGATGCCGCCCTCCGACATGCTCAATTGCAGGGGATTTTCAATCGGTGAACCTTCTATATCTGAAAAAGCAAGTAAACTATCCAGAGCAAAGCTGTTCTGTTGAATTTGGGTTCCAAGTGATTCATACATACCCTGATACTCGGCCACTTTACCGGCAAGGGCCGTGTTCATATTTTCCACTGCCTCGGTGTACTCGTCGAGGGCTGCGTTGAGTTCTTCGAGTTTGTCGGGATTAAACGCCTGAATTAGTTCATTTTTGTAATTGACAAAAACAGTTTTACAGGATTGCACATAGGTTTTATCTTCTCCGCTTACATATGTCATATAATAATCCAGACTGTTTATCACCGCATTTGCATCCTCTTTCAGATCATTCCAGTAAAAATCAGCCTGTCCGGACCGCAATGTACTGATAATATTTTTAATATCATGCGGGGAGAGCTGGGTAAATGCATTGCGTTTGCTCTCAGCAATGTCATCCTGGATGGTATCCACCTGACCCATAATTCGGTCTGAAACTTCGCTGGCCTGTGCAATGATTTCCTGCATTCGGGAATCGCCGCCGATTCCGCCGTCAATATCACCGTCGCGCCATTCCACCCAGACGCATTTGCTCCACTCTAAATCCAGGAACCAGGCGGTTAATTCGGCATATCCGTAAATATAAAAATCCGGTTCTCCGACCAGCGCGGCGCCCAGTTCACCGCGTACCCCGGCAAAGGCTTCGGAAATACAGGTCGCCTGCACCCAGGCCTGGCCGTAACCGCCCCATTCTGTGGGCGCTTCCCAGACATACCAGAGCGAGACTCCCATGCCGATTTCAACTTTTACGACCACCGCGTCAAAGGAATAGGACATTCCGGCATTAACCAGAAATCCGGGCGGACCAATAAAAAATTCAAAATTTGTTTCAAAGGCATTGACAAAATTTGCCTGGATGGAGCCATGCAGCGCCCAGTTGTTTTTGAGAACAAAGAATTCGACCTGACCTTCAGTCGCACCTGGCGTAGGCATGCTGATCAGGTCCACTCCGGTTTGATCTTTTGCATTCATTCCAATGGTGATGTTGCCGGCAGCATACGGCCAGTCACTGAAATCCTGGGGTATGCCGGCTTCGATAAATCCGGATCCTCCCAGTTCACAGTATTTTTTAAATTCTTCATTGCCGAGGACGTTAACTTTGAGATCAAGCCGCACTTTATCAGTCGCCAGGGTAAACAGCACCTGAGCTTCCATAATGGCTTGTTCCGGTATAGATATACTGCCATAGGCATAGATCTCCAGAAATGTCATAATCTCGGCATAGTTGCTTTTATATTCGTTATAGGCGTCAAAGAAAGAATCGTCTGCCGTATCGTTTTCAAAGCCGAGATGCGATCTCACCAGTTCCTCAACCCGTGAATCCGCATTAAAGAAAATACCCAGCCCCGCGCCCTCGATGGTGATCGGAAGCGGAGCCAGCGTGATGTTCAGTCCGGATTTAACGCCCAGAAACAAACCGAATCCGGGCGACATAAATGTGCTTCCTCCCAGAGTGGTGCTTTTGTAACTGATTTCACCCACGGCAGCGAATCCTATATCAGACACATCCAGGTGACCGCCGATGAGAAACTGGAAATCCACTTCGTCCAGACCGACATCGAGGACAAGATCCAGGCTGCCGTCGATCATGTCTGAATAGGAAAAATGCGCATTTTTGATCAGGGTGTAAAACCGGTCTGTGGATTTGAATACAAGCAGTGAATCGATACCGCCGTCAAATCCGTACAGTTCGCTGCTGATGCTGCCGCCGAACACCAGGTAAAAGCCATTGTGGTTGACGGTGGTGTTCTCCAGCGATGCTTCATTATTGTCAAATTTGATATCATATGTGGCCAGGTTGCGCAAATCAAACCCGAATGCCAGTCTGCTCACCTGGACATTGACGCCGCTGATATCAATATTAACGTTGACGACCTGACCGAATTCAAATGTCCCCTCTTTGAGCAGGAAATCTTTGAATTCACCGCCGCCGCCCTGATCTTGCTGAGCAGAGGGGAGGTTTAAAGAAAAATTTCCACCCAATGAAATGGCAAATACCGAATCTTTCTGCACGGATATATTGTTCATTTCCAGGTTAAGCAAATCGGCGAGGGTAATGACGGAGACGCTTGTCTCATTGATGAGCCAGTTGTCCTGACTGCCGTCCGTTTCCGGAAAACTGAGCGATCCCATGATGGGGATTTTGATATCATCTTCAAAAGCGGTCGGCCAGTAGCTGTTGATGTCGATATCGATATGGCCGGAAGCTTCTTTGTTGGATGGACCGTTAAAGCTCAGATTCACATCTGCGAGTTTGCACACCACATTCAGCGGCGCCATGCCCAGAGAAATGCCCGCATCCGCGGGGGATTCTCCCGTGAGAATGTTGATCGATTTTGCCGCCAGTTTATTGCCCTGAGGGTCAAGCCAATTTCCTTCCGTATCAATGCGAATCGTATACAGACTGCCCAGGTTGTCAAACGGCCTGAAAGCGGTAAACATCCCGTATACGTATAAATTGCTGTTGCGTATACGTAGAGAATCAAGCGACAACGACTCTTCAATGAGGTCTACGGGATTGACGGTCAGGTTTGCATTGGCCAGCGCACAATCCGTGGTGACCGTGAGATCGGAAAAGCCGATATCTTTGCCGAACAAAAGCATACTTCCCTTGAGGTGCAGCTCAAGCAGGTCGGGAGAGGGGATGTTGAATGATATCCCGTTTACCGTAATATCTGTTCCGAACAAAGAGAGGACCTGCTCATTGCCGGAGGCCAGATTGATATCCGGAATACTGACGCTGTCCGGGTCGATGCATAGCTGGTTCAGGGTGAGATCAAATCCCTCAGACAGACGCGGCAGAGAAAGGATCCCCTGCAGAATCGTCAATTCAAAAATATTGCGGGTGAGCGGAGCCGAGACGTGCATACTTTGTGAACCATTGGACAGAACACGGAACTCACCGCATCCCAGGGGCAGGGTTTCCTGACTCAGCAGGGATGCGTCCAGATGAAATTGAGCGCTGTCTGTACTCAGATCAGCGGTAAACGGAATCGCTTTGGAGGCGGAGCCGTCATGATTTGCAAATAAACGGCTGTAAATATTTCCGGAAAATAAAACAGAATCCGTCTCTGACGCAACATTCACACGCAGCCCGTCAAGGCTGACGCTTAAATTTTCACCGATTTCAACAAGGGCAGGCGGTTTATTGGGATCAATTTGGCGTGTATCAAAGGATTCGAATCCGATTTGGACTCAGGGCGATACTTTCAGCCTGGAGGTCAGCATGCTTGCAGAGCTTTGGGCAGGATCGGCTGCAGGTCCGCGGACATTTGAAAATCGCCGTCACCCTCCGCATCATCAAAATAAAGTCCGGTTACGTTCAAAGGCAGTCCGGCTTTTATCAGTGATAGCACACTGCCGCTGTTTTCCGTAACGGACAGCGAGCCGCTCACGGGTCGCAGGGTTGAGGCATTGACAATTAGGTCCAGAGCTGTTTCCAGCATGGGGATCGAACCGGAATCAAAGGACAATGCAGGCAGGAAAAGTTTGACCGTTGTGCCTTGCGCCGTGTACAGTCTGATATTTTCACCCTGTTGTTCGGTTTGAATCAGGCGATTTCCTTCGGAATCCTGCAGAAGCGCATAGGCAATGGAAGAATCGGGCAGCGGCAGCCGGGTCAATAATGAATCTCCTGAAAAATACTGTCCGGTCCAGAATCCGGTGCTGTCCAGATAGGCGACGTTGGCATTGTCTGCGTAAAAATCAACGCGTCCGGATGCGACGTTTGGTTCATAAAATCCGATTGCAAAATTGCTTGAAAAGCGGGCGTCCAGGTTGGAATAGGTCTGATTGTTGAGATTCACAGACGCATCTGCCTTGCCGGAGGCTGTGAGCGTGCCGTTTTTAATCATAACGGACGGCAGCGGCAGTAAAAGGCTGTTTGCAGCCCCTGCTGCATCGGGGCTCACGGCGCGCCACAGCATATTCTGCGTATTTCCGGTCAAATTGCTGATCTGCAGTGCAAAGCTATCATCAAAGGTAATCGTACCGGATGTTAATTGCAAATCAGGAAGACTGAATGTCACATTGTCGCTGTACTGCAGGGATACCGGCGCGTTGTCCAGCACAAGCTCGCCTGTTGCGTTGTTCAGCTGCAGTCCGGCCGGATTCACCGCTGCGCCGTTGATGCAGCGCAGCTGCAAGGTGGGAGTTGAGGTAAATGCCGGGACGTCTATGATAAACGGGTTATTGATCAGAAACTGTCCGTCAGTGATTTGTTGGCTGATGAGATCGAATGTACCGCTGCCGTTTGCCGAGATGTTCGAGGCGCCGGAGAGCGGCAGATTAATACGGCCGTCCAGATTGAGCCGGGCGCTCTGTTCGCCTTGTTCTTTGCTAAGCAAGAGTTCAGCCGTTTGAATGGCAATGTCAAGCTGCTGCCAGGGCAGAAGATGTGCGGGAGTAAACGCCGGAGATTGACCTGTAAATAGCCCCCGGCTGCTCATTTTTATCCAGAGGTCATCAAAATTGACGGTTTGCGTTCCTCCTGCGGTGGATGCGGGCAGAATGCAGTCTGATAAAACGGAAAAATCAATTTGCGGAATTCCTGATTCTTGATTGAATTCGCCTTTGATACGTTCGATCAGCAGTCCCGGTTTGTTATTGGAAAACGGCGCTGTGATGGGGGATTGAAATGTACGCGGCTCTACGTTTCCGATAAAGCACCGTTGCTTGAAACCGGCATTGAGGACGGTGAGGGGATTGTTGTTAATTTCCCGTTCGAGGTCGCTTAGACGTGAATTCAGGCTGAGTTTGGTCAGAAAGTCAAACCGGAATCCCCAGTCGCCGGTATTCTCACTCGATGCATCAAACCAGTCAAAGGTAAATTCCCGGATGCGGAATGCAAAGGGTTTGATTTGTACATCCTGATAGGCAAAGAATTGATCAAACCCGAGATCAGGGATGGACGTTTGCGGAAAATTGAATCCTTCGGGCGTCAGGTGCACAGAGGAAATGCGCGGAAGGTTCAGTTGAGGATAGATGTCTGTGAAAGACAGATTGACATCAAATGCAAAATCAAACTCCCAGCGCTGTTCCGGGACCGACCAGGTGAACGTATGGCTGATGAATTGATGCAGGGTTAAATGGACCGCGCCGACAGGAAGAGTGATGCCGTTCGGATCAGGCGTATTGCCGGTGTAGGATATCTGCAAATTTTCACCGCTCATGTGCATGTCAACCGGTATCGAGCGTTCATTGAGCTGCGGCAGTGCCGGCAAAAATGTCAGGCTGCCGGAGATATCCAGGCTGCTTTGATGCAGGTCTGACAAGAGAGAGCTGTTGATTTCACCGCCCAGAGACTGCACGAGATAGACCAGTCTTGCGGAGTTTTGCATCAGAGGAATTTGCTGCACGAGCTGCTGGTGGGGCAATGCGCCGGTGATAACGCCTGCGGACGATAAATTGACAGTTACGGGACTGGATAGAAACAGGGTGTTGAACAAACTGGGGACTGCTCCGAGAGAGAATGACTGACTTGCGGGGTCGTATTCGATGGTCCGCAGTGCAATGGGTACACCCTGCTCAGCAAGGTTAAAATCTGATTCAACGGCTGGATGAATCGAGGCAGCGATGCTGCCCGTCAGGATTTCATGCGTATAGCGGTCGAACGTGACATTGACGCTTGCGCCGGTTTGCGGCGCTTCCGCTGCGTCTCCCCTCAGACAGTTAAATACCAGAGGTGTGGTTCCCGGAGATATAGACGTCACAGTGATCTCGGATGAATCCTCAGACAATGAGAATTGGACAAGGGGGGTGTCATTGTTTTTGAGCTGTAGAAATGCAATGTCTTCGGTCGGCAGCGTCAATTTTTCCGGCAGCAATTGCGTTTCAACCAGCACCGGTGATGTTTCGGCGACTGTAAACGCTCTCACCTCACTTTTGCCCTCATGGGCGGTGACAGGCTGGCCATACGGGTCGAGCGCTGTGAACTGCCAGGCGTAGTTTTTTCCCGTTTCCAACTCGGGAGCATCAGGCGGATATTGCAATACAGGTTCGGTAAGCGTGGCCGCATTGATGAAATGCGGCGGATTGGCGGCCATCGCCTGTTCCGGAGTTTGTCCGGCGGTCATCTCGTTGATCTGGACGGTATAATAAACCGGTGTGGCAGGATCAACCCGCGGTTGAATGCATTCAAAGGTCGGTTGATTGGAGGTCAAAAGCGCATGATCGGCAGGAGACAACAATTCAAGGGTGGGGAGCGGACCTTCAAAGGACGCCGGTGTGGTAAATACGCCGATCACACTCTTACCCTCATTTTTCGTCGCGGGTTTGCCGCTTAGATCAACGGCCTGCACCTGCCAGGCGTAGGATTTTCCCGCTTCCAAAGGCAAGCCGTCCAGGGGGTATTCAAAATCCGAGGTGAATACATTGTAATTTTCATAATGCGGATAATTGCTTTCCAGCGCCTGGTTGGGTAATTGTCCGGCCATGATCTCTACAATTCTAAAGACATAGACCATTTGTCTGCCGTACGGTGTTTGCGGCGGGATCCATTGAAAAACCGGATATGGCATAAAAATTTCCTGATACTCGATCGGGTAAATCAGTTCCGGCGGCTCGGGGTGGACAATGCTGGTATACGCACAGGTTTGCGGTACAAGTTCATTGCCCCATAAATTACGGATGCTGATACAGGTTTCGTAATCGCCTTCCGGAAACATGCCGGTGCGGTTGATCTGCTCTTTGACTGTGGAATTAATAAAAGTGACGGTCCAGTTTATATAATCGGTTGTGTTCAGAAACACAGGCTGCCCCGGCTGTACCAGCAAGCGCTGTGAAGCGGCCCGGAGCAGGGTCCCGTTTGTGTTGCTGAGCTCAAGATCCACGATGATGACATCCTGTTCTCCGGAATTATTCTGGATTTCCAGAATAGCCAGGGTGGGGTCATTTTGCCAGTCGCTCAGGTAAGGACTGGCAAACGGATCCAGGGTGACCGAGGCGTTCCAGTCCTGGGCCCAGAGTGTTTGAGAGAATAAACACAGAAAACAGAGGAACGATATGAGAACGGTTTGTTTCTTTGTTATCTGATTCATAGTTTACCCTTATGGATTGATCGTGATCGAAAATGAATCGGTGCGTGTTTGCTGCGGATCACCGCTGTCCTCGACTGTTATGCTGAAATTATAAGTACCTCCCTCAATCGGCTGACCTGAGAGTTCCATTTGATACCCATCGGATGAATACTCTATTGTAAGGTCTTGAGGAAAATCTCCTGTTATCGTCCAGGGTGTCTGCAGCGGACCCGTACCATAACGATAGATAATCATTCCACTGTAATCCGTGAAGGTTTGTCCGTCAGGTAGATTTGGCCAGAAAAGCTCCAGATCACCGGCTGTGATGGTGAGGTCAAATGTTTTGGCGGCAGTGTTTTCTGCAAGATCCATGACCTGAATGGTCAACTGGCCGGTTCCCGGCTGCGCATTGATATTGCCGCTCAACACGCCGTCAGCACTTAAAAAGAGCCCTTCGGCGAACCAGCCGGGTGAGCGTTCTGTGATAGCCCAGGTGTAGGGAGGTTCTCCGCCGTCTGCCTGCAGCTGAACACTATAGTCTGTGCCCGCTTTACAATCGGGCAGCGGCGAGCCGGTGGTAATGTAAACCGAAGCTGATAGAATCGTAATGGAAAAACTCTTTAAAACAGCCTGTTGCGGATCTCCATGATCAGTGACCTGAACATTAAAATTGGTTGTTCCCGCAACAGTAGGAGTACCGCTGATCACACCGGTAGAAGAATTCAGGGACAGTCCTGAAGGCAGCGCTCCGGAATAGATCGAATAGACATACGGCGGAGTTCCTCCTGAGACGCTGACTGTCTGGTTATATGCGACACCCTGATCGCCCTGGGGGAATGTGGCTGTTGTAATCACAAGTTCAGCCGGATTGATGGACAGGGAGAAGGTTTGGCTGTCAGATAATTCCGGATAAAGAAGATCGGTAACTTTGACCGTGAAATTAAACGTACCGGCTTCCCCGGGCGTACCCTGTACACGTCCTGCTTCGGCAAAGTCCAGAAACTCCATGCCTTCAGGCAAGACACCGGATATCATGGACCAGGTCCAAGTATCTGCGCTGCCGCCCCGGGCGTGAATGTCCTGGGCATAGGTTTCCCCGACTGTACCGTCAGGCAGCGGCGAAACTGTGGTGATTTTTAGGTCCGGCGGGTAGATAATTACAGTGAATTCATGCGAAGCGGTTTGAACCGGATCACCCGAATCCGTAACCTCAACCGTGAATGCATACGTGCCTGCTGCTTCCGGGACTCCGATGATCTGCCCGGACATGGAATCCAGGGTCAGGCCTTCCGGCAGTGTGCCTGATACAATCGACCAGGTATAGGCGCCTGTTCCGCCGGTGGCTGCCACGATTTGACTGTATGATTCGTCTGTTTTACCATTCGGCAGTTCGTCCGTGCTGATGAGCAGTTCGGATGCTGAAATGGTGATAGAAATGTTTTTGAATCGGATTGTTGCGGATCGCTGTTGTCGTTCACCTGTACGGTAAAATTGAACGTTCCGGCTGATGCAGGTGTGCCGGAGATTTGTCCGGAAGAGGCGTCCAGTGTCAAACCATCGGGCAGGATTCCGGCATTCAATGACCAGGTATACGGTTCAATGCCGCCGCCGGCAATGAGGGAACCGCTATAGGCTGTGCCGACCTGTCCGTCCGCCAGAGATTGGGTTAATATCTCCAGTTGGGTGGGATTGATCTGAATGGACAGAGTACGCGTATCCGACTGTTGCGTCTCGCTGTTATCCGTGACCTGTATTGTAAACTGAAATAGGCCGGATTCAACAGAGGCGCCGGAAATCTCGCCGGATGCCGCGTCCAGAATCAGACCATCCGGCAGACCGCCTGCCGTGACAGACCAGGTATAGGGTTCAGTTCCTCCGGTGGCGCTCAGAACCTGGCTGTAGTCTGAATTCAGATTGCCGTTTGCAAGGGCGCTCGTCAGGATTTGTAAAGCCGGAAGTTGAATAGCGATAGACAATGATACAGAGGCCGACTGCTGCGGCTCGCTGTTGTCCGTGACCTGTATTGTAAACTGAAATAGGCCGGATTCAACAGAGGCGCCGGAAATCTTGCCGGATGCCGCGTCCAGAATCAGACCATCCGGCAGACTGCCTGCCGTGACAGACCAGGTATAGGGTTCAGTTCCTCCGCTTGCAGTGAGAATCTGACTAAAAGATGCATTGAGCGTGCCCGTTTGCAGCGAGCCTGTTAAGATCTGCAGAGTCGCGGGTGATATGGTAATAGAGAGTGACAAGGTGTCCGTTTGCTGCAGATCACTGTTATCAGCTATCTGAAGGATGAAAGCATAGTCGCCTGCAACAGATGGTGTACCGGAGATTTGACCGGTGCTCGCTTCAAGAGTCAAGCCTGCGGGCAGAGCGCCTTCAATCAATGTCCAGGTATAAGGTTCATGTCCTCCTTCGGCCTCGAGGGTTTGGCTGTAGGGCTGGTTGACGGTTCCGCCCGGTAAAGAGTCTGTGAGAATTAACAGTTCCGGTTTTATCGAAACGATAAATTTGATCCATTGGCTCCAGGGTGAAAAACCAATTTCATTTTCACCGCGTACCCGATAAAAGTAGACAGCGTCTGTATTTTTATTCAAAGAAACACTGGTGTCCGCGCCCGTGTAAACAGCGCTGGTTTGTGTGAATGTACTGTCCGTGCTTTCTTCAAGACGGTAATTTGACGATTTGAGGGTGGAAGACCAGACCAGCACATATTTTCCGGTGGTGCTGTAATTGACGGCCGGCAGGTTGAAACCAGGCGCCTGGATGGGAAAGTTTGCCTGCATGACCAGCGTGATGGTCGTCTGTTCCGGGGGGTCCACCAGCACTTTTTCTGCGGATCCTGAAAGAGAACAGCGCCGCTGTCATTCAATGCTTCCACAACAATATTATATATTCCAAGTTCCACATCTACAGTTGGATCGGTGTCAGAAATTTCAAATTCGAAAACCAGATCACCGGGCTGCAGAGTAACGCGAACCAGGGCTATGTCGTTTATATCTGTGGTGGTGCGGGAATTGGACTTGCCTGTCAGTGATTTTGCTGTGTTCAGAACGTTTGCCGATGATTCAGCCTGCCAATTGAGCTGAATGGTCAACGTCCCGTTTTCCGGTTCGACCGTCTGCATACATGTCATGATTGTAATCAACAATAGACAAACAGCAATGACTGAATAGTATTGCTTTTTCATATGGCCTCCAGCCATTTAAAATTGACGGGACAACATTAATGTGGGTCGAAATTCTCTGTATTTGCGCGTACCGCTGAAATCGTTGAACGACAGATTTAATGTCAGTCTATACGAAGCGCCCAGACGGTAATTGGACGTCAGCCCGGTTCTGAGCATGCGCGTGTCTCTGACCATAGATGATGAGGTGAAAAATACAGTGGATAATTTGTTCCTGAATGCAGTATGCACGAGTCTCGCGGAATACACCTGGGTGGTATATTGACCGCGATGATTTGAATCTCTCAGAGACAGGCCGATTGATGTGTTTAAACTCAATTGTTGTGCGATCCGGATGTTTGTCGTTAAACTTGCAGTGTGATAGCGGCTCGTCGTCGACTCTGCGAATAAGGTTTTTTCCGAGGTCTGAAACGTGTACTGTAGACCGATATTACGCAACGTGGATTCGCGTCCCGGTACGAAAGATTGATGCGTTGAGATAATATAATTATTAAAATTCCATTCTATGGAATCGGAAGATGCCTGGTTGTTCATGATCAGAGATCGGAGATTAATGCGGGAATGCCAATGTTTGGTGATGGTAGATACCGAGCCCTGCAACTGGTTGCGGATATTGGTCTGTAATTTTTGGTCTAAAAGATTATCTGATAGTTGATTCCATCCGAGCCGTATACGGTGAATGCCGGTCCGAAAACGGGTGTTCAGCAGCAGCTCCCGGCGATCATTGACCATAGAAGGGGTACCGAGAGAAATATATCCGGGACCGATGCGCCGATATCCGGCATTCATATTGATTTTGTCGAGAGTGACCTCCACATGGGTGTTGAGTGCGTAATCAAAGTTAGAGCCCGCACGCGGGGTAAAGAGTTCGGTGAATAATGATTCAGTAAATGAGTCAATATCCAGGCTGTCCATTTTGACCGCAGATGCGTTTATGTCCTTTGTATAGGCGCTGCCGTTGCCTTCAATCTCAAGTGATATGTGATTGTTCAGTAGATTCAATCTTGAGGCGAAACCGATCACCAGGTTTTCCTGGGGGGTGACGGAAAGGGGATTATAGGGCGGTTCGATCCAAAGGGTATCCAGTTCTGTTTCCAGTGTATCCGGAATCACGTAATCATAGTCCCAGTCCTTTGGTTTTTTCAGAGAGGCCGGATCATCTTTTGCTTTCAGGAAAATCAAATGAAAGAATGAATTGTTTTTTGTTTGATATCCGATCCTGGAGGATGCCATATACTGATCATAACTTTCATGCACCAGGGTACCCTCTACAGCACGGCGTGTTTGTCCGCCGCCAAGCGTGAATCGGAAATTGCCCGGGAACAAATCAATTTCCGCGCCCTTGACATTGATGCCGTTAAATGTATATCGGGAAAAATAATCCGAATAATCTCCGACATGAGCTTTACCCCAGCTCCACGTTGGATGCAGTCCCAGTATATTGATGTTTTGACGTGCGCTTGACCCCTCTGTGGACAGCATGAGCTGGGCCGAGACCGTGAACAGGTCAGAAAAACGCAAGTGAGGATTGGCTGTAATTCTGGCGGTTGAAGGCGGGCGTCCGGGATTGGCGCCGGTGCTTTTGTAAAGTTCGGTGTAGATTTGCGATTGACCGGATATCTGAACGTTTTGATTGAACACTTCAATACCTATCGATCGGCCCTGTACCGGCAAGAATAAGAATATAAATATCAGACAGTGAAAGCTAAAGCCAAGCAGTTTCATAGGTTACCCCTGATTTAATTAATTATTCGGGGATCTGAATAATGTCCCTGTTAAATTTCAAACAAACAGGCTAAATAAAATTGTCTTGAATATATTGAAACTGCGTTTAAAATTACAATTCCTGCTCAACTTTCCAGATTGAGAGTCTGTTCATTGCTATTTTATGGTTGAGCAGATGAAATGCATAGCTTTTAAAAACATAGGAATGACTTTTATTTGGTAATTTAAAAATATAGATAATAATTTTCTTTATGTCAAGGTATTTTATCCAAATGCTTGTGAAAATATCGTACTATCCGTCAATTCTCCCCCGCAGGTATCCAGGAGTCGCTGGATAAAGCATTCGAGTTTTTCTGAAAGTGTTTTTTCTTCAATATGATCCGGCGCCCAGATGCCGAGTGAGCGGACGGACACAGGTGCGCCGAGAATCGGTGATGGGGGAGCCGAGCGGACAGTGTGTTTGAGCCTGAAATACGGATTTCCATTGTTTTATCTCATTAACTGAATATAGTTGGGATCATGCCGACCGACCAGTCGAGTGATCAGGTGGTACAAGGCGAACAATTCCATCGAAAACGGCAGGTATCCCAGATATCCGATGAGCGGCATCTCGAATATATGCAGAAAATCAACAAACGGCACCTGATACACCCATTTGGGATAAGCGTAATAATTCCAGAACTCCCAGAAAAAACCGCAGATCAATACACCCGTCCATAATGCGATAACCGGCCGCCAGTCACCGTGTTTGACAGTCTGAAACAGGGATCGGTTATTCCACCAGTGGTTGAGAGGATCAATGATACAATAGACAGATACCCAGACCAGGGGAAAAAGTAAAGCGGCCAGAGCAGCAAAAGGGCCAGCATGATCCATCCCATGACAAACGTCGCGCGTATTTGACTGTTTTTGTACTCGAACCGGGAACCTTTTCCCATGCGCTGAATCCATTTGAACGTGCCTGCCAGTTCGGCTGTGCCAAGCACGGCCGGAATCACTGTACTAAAGCTGAATGTGGCAAACATGGCATAGTGGCCGGAAGAAAAGATGTCTTTGCCCAGGTATACCCAATTCTCCAGGCGCAGATTGAACAATTCAAACAGCCACCAGGCCGGCGCGGAGATGAGAAATAAACCGATATAGCGTTTCCACGAACGTGCAAAGAGGGATGTCCCTTTGCGCACATAGACAATGGCGTCTATGGTCAGGGCATATCCCAGCCACTGCGGGAAAAACAGCACATGGGTACGCGCTCCCTGCAGTGTCCAGTTCAGATACCAGAAAATCACGATTAATAGTATACCTGCAATTCCGCGTTTGGGAAATTTGTGCATAATCAAACCTCTTGAATGATAAAGATTCAGGGTAATAGGGATGCGTGCGCCAGCGAACAAAAGATAAAAAAAGCTGCGGCTTCGATGGTATACTGGGTTTGCTGCCACAGATAAGGCCAGTCCTGTTTGAGTTCAGGCAGGTCCGATTCAATGATGGCTGTGCCGGAAACCACACCGCCGGGGATATAGGACCAGTCGCCGCGATTGACACCGTAAGCGGTGGTCACCGAGTATGATCCCACACCGGAGACAAACGAAATATGAGAACCGGGATGCCGGCCCAGCACATACTCCAGCGCCCGATGCACCGGGGCGGTATCAAAGAGTTCCGGAAACCGGCGGTGAAGATAATAATAACGCATGCCGAAATTCAGGATTTCCCGGCCGGTGCCCCACACGTTTCGCTCTTTAGAAAGGGGCAGTTCAAAAGGATTGGCTGTGAGTTGAGCGTCGAGGTTTTGCTCATAATCACGCGCGCATTGTAGAAGAAACACGCTGAACGCGCTGTCATTTAGTGCTTGCAGGGCCCGGCAGGCGGACCACCCCAGACGCTCAAAGTTGTCCTTGATGCGGTTTCGATTTGTCACGATCTTGCGATAGTCTTGCGATCCTGTGGACAGGAACAGTTCTACAGCAGCCAGGTACTCTTGCTCATTTTTATCCGCATTGTCCGTCGACCCTATGTTTCGTGCTCTGCGTTGGTGAACATCATTCCACAACGCCTTGGCGGTTCGAATACACTCAACAGATAACGATGGATTATAGCCGGCAAGCGACCGGCTGGCGGCCGCAAAGGCCTGGATGGCCTGATATTGCAGAACCGGATTATAATCTGTAAACACCCAGCGGTCATCCATTTCTCCGCGTCTGTACCGGGGGGTCGGGATCATATCCTTGGAGATATGATAAATCTGGTTGTCGGTCATACTCATGGCGTCTCCCAAATGCACATATTGTTTCAGGGTGGGAGAAATGACGCCTAACGGAATATGACCGCATGCCTTGTAGGTGTTCATCAGGTACCGCACACCGTGTTCAATTTGCTGAATTAAATCCGGTTGGCGGTCGGGATGATGCAGCTCTGACATAACGGTCTTCAGGCAGTACCGTCACCTCATCCATATCCGGTGCAAAGGTTTCCTGTACAAGTGAAAGAGTATATACCGTCAAAGATTGGGAATAGGCTGAAAGATCATAATCGCCGGCGCTGTGCCAGCCACCGGTATTCAGGCCGGGAATATGCTCATAGGGCTTGTAAGAAGTTTGGGTCTGACTGCCCTGCTGATAAAAACCAAAATGTTTATGATCCGTGGGCGCCTGGAGGGCATCATCCAGATGGCAGACGCCGTGCCATACCCGGAAGCGGTCACGAACCTCCATGTGGCACATTTGCACCGGTAAAAAGGTCGTCAGGGTATGCCGCCAGAGCTCGGAATGGTCGTATTCGCCGATGCGGAAATACGGACTTTTTGTTTTACCGTACTCGATGCAGTACATACCGGGCGTTTTAACCGGTGTGAAATCAAACGAGGCATAGAGATAGCGTAAAAATCGGCTCTGTTTTTTTACCGGCTTGACAAAGACAATATGTTCCTTTCCGTCTGTTCCCAGTTTTTTCAGCATGGCGCGCTCGAATCCCTGAGCAGAAGGGTCCAGCTCGATCAATGCTTTTTTCTCCTGCAGCGGATGATAACCGCACTGCGAATACAAAATTTGCGGGGAGCGTTGGTAATTGGATTGAATATGGGGCCGGATGAACCACTCCACGGCGCCTTTGGTGGCTCCGGCGGGTATGTTGGAGCGAACGATAAACCATCCATTGCTTTCCGGAATGCGGCCGTCATACAGGGCCAGATCACTGGTCAGAGAACGGAAGGATATTTTATGAATCTCGTCTTCAGGAGCAACCGTAAGATGCCGGCCAACTGCGATGGGCAGCGGCTGGATATTATCCGCAGCGGTTAATTTGACCGGCCCGCCCGCCTGTCTGGGAAAATAACCGGATGTTTCGTCCATCTGCCAGGTCTTGCCGAAAAATGCCGGAGGAAAAAGTTCGATATTGAATCCGATGCGCCCTACCCAATGCAGCGGCAGAGGGTCTTTCAGGTCAAGCTGAATGTGAAAGCCTTCGCGTTCGGATGTGATATGGATGCTATACGCGATGCCCAGGTCCGGAAAAGTACCGGATATTGAGATACGGTTTTCGTCGGCAAATACCTGGCGTTCCTGCATGACTGGATAGGGCGTCCATTGTCCGGGCGTAACGGATAACTGAACATTGCCGTTGGTGACAATGCGCTCATCATGCTGAATGATCTCCAAACCGCCTTGATGACCTTCCGCATAGTCATTGTGAAAAACCAGAAAGGTTAATCCCGGCTCTTCAAAATATCCGTCCCGGGTCAAATCCGCCGAAATCAGTGTGCCAGACGCACAAAACAACAAGAATAGTAAGCATTTTTTCATGAGGTAACTTGCCCTCCCGAGCATTGATTCAAGAGTTACGTCCTATGGTAACACATTTTTAGTACTTTATCAAGGGTTTTTATTGGCAGGTTATTTGGATTTTAGTATTAATTCAAATGCCAATGGCGATGAAAGCTGTCGAATGGCATTGCATTAATTTGTAAAATGTTGTAAATTATTTAAAAAAAAGTATGATTTTTTCGCGAAAGAATGAATATGAATAGAAAGATCAAAGAAATCGGTTATGCTCTGAATTCTCTCTTTAAAAATAAATATTTCTATGTTGGATTATTAATTCTGATTGCAGGTAAAAATCTGAATTATTACTCTCAAACCTACTTGCATTATTATATTCAAGAGGGAGAAAAGCTGCCTGTATTGTCCGACTTGATTCTTGATAATTTACCCTATTGGGATATTGATTATATCTATGATATTTTTATGATCGTTTCGGCATTTGTGTTTATTGTTTATGTGATTCATAAACAACAGTATGCTAAAATTCCGTATTTTTTATTATTGGGTGGCTTGTTTCAGTTGGTTCGGGAAGTGTTTATTATTTTAACACCCTTTGGGAATCCAGAGTTGTTTGACGGCACCCAGGGACCGTTTAACGGGTTTGCGAAATATGAACTGGGTGTATTTCCATCCGGACACACGGGGTTTGCGTATATGTATTTTCTGCTCGTTCAGAATAAATACTATCGGATTATTTTGATTGTTTGTGTTTTTATAATTATTTCGGCTTTGTTTTTATCCAGAGGTCATTACAGTATTGATGTTTTATCGGGAATTTTCTTTGCTTATGCTATCAAATCCTTTGGTGATAAATATTTGATGAAAAAATTCTGCAGCCCTCGGCAAACAATGATTTGATGAACCATTGCACCTTTCAGTGTTATATTGAACAATAATAAAATGAACTTTTTCAGAAAACAGATGATCCGATCGTTCAAGAGGAGAAAACCATGGCAAAATCGTTGGTGATCGTAGAATCTCCGGCCAAGGCCAAAACCATCAACAAATATCTGGGGGATGATTATATTGTTCGTTCCAGCGTCGGGCATATCCGTGATCTGCCCACTTCGGCCCAAGACCTGGGTGACAAGCCCAAAGCGAAACCCATTCCCAAAGATTTGCCCCAGGAAGAAAAAGAAAAACTGCGGCGCGAACGCTCTTATGCAAATCTGGTTCGCAATATGGGGCTTGATCCGGAGAACGGTTGGAAACCGAATTATATCATTTTACCTGGCAAACACAAGATATTAAAAGAATTGAAACAGCTGGCCGAGTCTTCGGATAGCGTGTATTTGGCTACGGATTTGGACCGTGAGGGCGAGGCCATTGCCTGGCATCTGCGCGAGGCTATCGGCGGCGATGCAGCGCGCTATCGTCGTGTAAAATTCGGCGAGATCACCAAACCCGCCATACAGCAGGCATTTGAGCAACCCGGTGAACTGGACATGACACGAGTGGAAGCGCAGCAGACGCGCCGGTTTCTGGATCGGGTGGTAGGCTATATGGTGTCGCCGCTGTTGTGGAAAAAAGTTGCGCGCGGACTTTCCGCCGGCCGTGTGCAGTCCGTGGCGGTTCGCCTGATTGTGGAGCGCGAACGCGAGATTCATGCGTTTGTCCCGGAAGAGTACTGGGACGTCTTTGTCGATCTGAAAGCGCCACAGCTGTTCCGGGCTCAGGTGAGCAAATACAAAGGCAAAAAATTTGTACCCGGCAGCCGGGAGCAGGTCGACAAGGCCGTTTGCCGAGCTGCGCGAGCAAGAATTTACGGTCTCTGATTTCAAAACAAAACCGGTCAGGCAGCGGCCGCATCCGCCGTTCATTACCAGCACGCTGCAGCAGGCGGCCAGCGTTCGGCTTGGTTTTTCAGTAAAGAAAACCATGACTTTGGCGCAGCGGTTGTATCAGGCCGGACATATCACTTATATGCGTACCGACTCTCGAAATATCAGTCCGGTTGCGCTCAAGGCCTGCCGGGAGCACATTGACAACACCTATGGGAAACGCTATCTGCCGCCCAAAGCCAACGTGTATGCCAGCGGCGAGTCGGCGCAGGAAGCGCACGAAGCCATCCGACCCACCCAAATTGGACGCGACCCCGCAAGTATCAAGGGACTGGACCGGGATGAAGCGCGGCTTTACGATCTGATCTGGCGGCAGTTTGTGGCCAGCCAAATGACACCCGCGGAGTTTGATCGGTCTACGATTGTTGTACAAGCCGGTGATTACGAGTGCCGCGCCACCGGTCGCGTCATGCGGTTTGACGGCTGGATGCGTGTATTGCCGCCGAAGAAAAGGATGATGCTGAATTGCCCCAAGTCACGGTCGGACGAAATCTGTGGTCTCGAAGAATATCGAACCGGCGCAGCATTTTACCAAACCGCCGCCGCGCTATACCGAAGCCGGTCTCGTCAAGGAACTGGAAAAACGCGGTATCGGACGGCCGTCGACATATGCATCGATTATTTCCACCATACAGCAGCGCGGTTATGTGGAATTGATCAAAAAGCGGTTTTACGCGCAGAAAATCGGCGATATCGTGACCCAGCGGCTGGTGAATAATTTTACCGATCTGATGGATTATGATTTTACCGCACAGATGGAGCAGCAGCTGGATGAAATTGCAGAGGGGGATGCGGAGTGGCGGAACACCCTAAATGAATTTTATGCGGATTTTACCTCTAAACTGGATCAGGCGGACAAAGAAATGCAGGACAATGCGCCTGTGCCTGTGGATATTGAATGTCCGGCCTGCGGATTGCCTATGCAGCTGCGTACCGCGCGCACCGGCAGTTTTCTCAGTTGCAGCGGATACAACAAACCGCCCAAGGAGCGCTGCAAAGAAACCATCAATCTCATCCCCGGCGAGGAAGCAGAACCGGTGCCCGGTGATGAAGATGCCGAGGCAAAGGAACTGCTTTCGAAAAAACGCTGTCCCGAGTGCGGTACGGCCATGGATTCGTGGCTCATTGATGAAAAACGCCGACTGTGGGTGTGCGGGAACAGTCCGGATTGTCCCGGCACGGTGATAGAATCAGGTCAGTTCCGTATCAAGGGATATGACGGGCCGATTGTGGAATGCGACAAGTGCGGAGCGGACATGCAGCTAAAGACCGGAAGGTTCGGCAAGTTTTTTGCCTGTACGAGTCCGGACTGTAAAAATACGCGCAAGCTGATGCGCAACGGTCAACCGGCGCCGCCGAAAGCCGATCCGGTGCCCATGCCTGAGCTGAAATGTGAAAAATCCGACGGCTATTTTATTTTGCGCGACGGACTCGCTGGTGTGTTTCTGGCGTCCAACAAGTTTCCGCGTTCGCGTGAAACCAAAAGTCCCATGGTGGAGGACCTGGCCCGGCACCGCGATGAACTGGACCCCAAGTTTCATTACCTGGCCGATGCGCCGCAAACCGACCCGGACGGCAACCCGGCGGTCATCAAATGGAAACGCAAAGAAAAACGACAGGCCCTTGCCGGCCTCAAGGACGGCAAAGCCACGAAATGGCAGGCTTTTTATGAAAACGGTGAATGGACCTGGGAAACTATGAAAAAGAAAAAATAGTTTGTTTTTTACTCAAAAAATATTTATTCTAACCCTGACTGTGTCTTGCGCAAACTCGGGGCAGCACGGGGACCGCTGAGATGATTCTTGGAATCTGATATGCTTTTTAGAAATTGCAAGCTCTCGATATAATATTAACGGACATGAATGAAATATTTTATTTACAAATGCCTGGATGGTTTTTTCCTGGTTCGTCCGATATTGTTTTTTCCTGTATGGATTTTTTTTCTTTGCGGATGGTGGGGAGCAAAACGCGCCGGTTTGACCTCGCTGCCTTTGAATCGATCTCTGGGACTGATGGCAGCTGTTACAGCGCTTATGGCGGCTGTGTATGTGTTGAATCAGATTCAGGATGTTGCCACAGACCGGGCCAACGGCCGCAAGTTTCTTATTGCCACCGGACATATATCCAGAACGCAGGCCTGGGTAGAAGCGGGTTTGCTGATTAGCGCCTCTTTTATCTGGAGTTTTTGGGGGATGCCAAAGATTTTTCCCGTTTTTGTGCTTTTACTGGCAGTGACAGGCTGGATGTATAATTTTCCACCGCTGACCTGGAAAAACAGACCTGTCGGCGGGATGGTTGCCAACGGTTTAGGGGGAGTATTGATCTATACGCTGGGATGGTATGCGGGCGGCGGCAGCGGCTGGCCGGTACAGGCCTGGCTGTACGGTCTTGCCTGCGTGTCTGTCTCTTTGTACACGACGTTGCCGGACCGCAAAGGAGATGCTGAAACGGGCAAAATTACGGTTGCTGTCAAATATGGCGCAAGAGGAACCGCCTTGATTGCCTTTTTCTTTGAACTTGTTGTACTGGTGATCAGTTTGTTGATCAGAGATTGGCTGCTGGCCGTGCCGGCGCTGCTCGTGTTCCCTTTGTTTGTTTATGCGCAGGTAAAACCCGGCGAAACAACGATTCTCAAAGCCACACAGTTTTCCGTGCTTGGATTGTCAGTTAGCGTGGCTGTGCGATTTCCATGGATTGTCATTTTGTTTGTATTGACATTTTATGCTACCCGCGTGTATTATCTAAAACGGCTGCATTTTCTGTATCCCGATTTTCAAAAATCAAACGATGCCTAAAGATTAACTTTTACAATCACGAGTCCAGTTGATAATTCACCCGGGAGTGCGATTCAGGTGTTTGCTGCAGTGCCGTCTCGCGCTTTACGATTAAACTTTGCTTGCAAAAGACTCGCGATTCTCTTATTTTATGAAAAGGGCCTGTTCGATGCAGGAAGAGGCCTGATAAATTTAAAATGCTCATATTTTTTCAGGGACTTTATGAATCTTACAATTTCACTTGTTTACGGATCTGTTCGTTCAGAACGACAGGGTATTCGCGCTGCGCAGTATTTGCATCAAAAATGTCGGGACCGCGGATTAAAGGTGCATTTTATCGATCCGCTGCAGGAAAAACTGCCGTTTTTGGATAAAATGTACAAGGAATTCAATCCGGGAGAGGCTCCGGAACCCATGCAGCGCCTCGCCGGTCATTTTCAGGCATCCGATGGTTTTTTGATTGTGACCGGTGAATACAATCATGGTCTGCCGCCGGCGTTGAAAAATATCCTGGATCATTTTCAAAGCGAATATTTGTTCAAACCTTCGGCCATTGCCTGTTATTCCGCCGGACGTTTTGGCGGTGTACGGGCCATGGTGCATCTGAGAGAGGTTGTCGGTGAACTCGGGATGCCGGCCATTTCTTCAATTTTACCGTTTCCTTCAATTGCGGAGAGTATTGACACAGAGGGTTCGTTGCTGAACGAACGTATCGACAAACACACAGACCGGTTTCTGGACGAGTTTGTCTGGTATATGGAGGCGCTCAAGGTGAAACGGGAGAGGGGTGTGCCGTTTTAATCTGGAATTTAAGTTTTTTTCAAAGCACGAACCCCGGTTCATTCTCTTAAAAGCGGTTTTAAATTCTAAACAGACAACAGGATAAATGCTATGAACAGAAGAACCTTTCTTAAAACTGCTGTAATGACCACCAGTGTTCTTGGTACAACCGCATGTACTGTTGTTCCAAAAAAGAAAAAAAATGTTTTGTTCATCGCCATTGATGATTTGAACGACTGGATCGGCTGTATGCGCGGACATCCGAATGCGCTGACTCCCAATATAGACAGGCTGGCGGCGCGTGGCACTGTGTTCAGTAACGCGCACTGCCAGGCACCGATCTGCGGACCTTCGCGCGCCAGCATGATGACCGGATTGTTGCCGTCCACAACCGGGATTTACGGGCAAATTGACGATAACGATATCCGTGAATCGCATGCAACCACGCGTGAATGTATTTTTTTGCCGGATTATTTCAAGCAAAATGGTTACAAGACCATGGGGATCGGCAAATTATTCCATCATTATGCGCCGGATGGATTGTTTGATGTGTCCGGCGGCAGGGCACGCGGATTCGGTCCGAAACCGGAAAAGCACATGAAATGGGAAGGCAAGTCGGGAATCAATCACGGCGGTACAAGTACCGACTGGGGACCGTTTCCGGAACGGGATGAGGAGATGCCGGATTACGAGTCCGCACAATGGGCCAAGGCACGACTGGCCGCACAACACGATCAGCCGTTTTTTCTGGCCGTCGGATTCCTGCGGCCGCATGTGCCGTGGCACGTACCGAAAAAATGGTTTGATCTGCATCCTGCGGACCAGCTTGAACTGCCGCCGTATCTTCCGACGGACATGGACGATATCCCGGGTATTGGTAAACGTATTGCCGCTTTACCGATGATGCCAACTACTAAATGGGCGATCCAAAACGATGAATGGAAAAATATTGTACAGGCGTATCTGGCCTGTATTTCTTTTGTGGATCATTATGTGGGCGAGATTTTGGATGCATTAGAGTCGAGCTCCTATGCCGACAACACAACGATTGTATTGTGGAGCGACCACGGGTATCATATCGGGGAAAAGAATCGTTTCGGCAAGCACTCTCTCTGGGAAGAAGCCACTCGTGCTCCGCTCATTATTTCGGATCCGGATTTTCAGACTCCTCAAACCTGCAACAAACCCGCGGGTATGATTGATATTTATCCCACTTTGCTGGATTTATGCGGATTGCCGAAATATTTGCAAAATCAGGGCCACAGCTTGAAACCCCTGCTGGCCAATCCCAATGCCGCCTGGCCGCATGCTGTGGTTACCACATACGGGCGAAACAATCACAGTCTTCGCGGTGAGCATTTTCGTTATATCCGCTATGAGGATGGTTCCGAAGAACTGTATGACCATCGCAGCGATGAAAACGAATGGGAAAATCTGGCTGACAAACCAGGCTATGAAACTGTAAAGTCAATATTTCGAAAAAAATTGCCGAGGGTGAATGAAACATGGTCGCCGAAATCGCGTTATGATTATAACGAGTATTTTATAAAACAGCGCAGGCGGGAATCCTGAGAGACTTGAGGCTGTATCGACAAAACAAATAACCTGCCGTTCAATAATCAGCCACGGAGGAAATTATGATCCAAAACAATCATGTGATTTTAGCCAGGGTATGCTTTTACGGGTGATTGCAATTCTTTTGCATCGATATGCGGCCTCTGATTTTATTGATAGTTTTTGTTACGGCCTTGGCTTGGTGATGAGTGAGTTTTAAATTGTTAGACAATGAAAACATATCGTCTTGACTAGAGGAAATGCGCAATGATTGAAACACAGGCAATCTGTAAAACCTTTTATGGACAAAAGCATAGGGATATCCATGCGGTCCGAGAGACCACTCTTACTGTGCGAGAGGGTGAGATTTTCGGTCTTTTGGGGCCGAACGGCGCCGGCAAAACAACGCTGTTGCGAATGTTGTCCACGGTGCTTACACCGACCAGCGGAACAGCCCGCATTAACGGGATCAGCCTGCAAGCGAGTCAGGAGGGGATAAAAAAATCAATCGGTTTTTTATCCGGGAACACCAGGCTTTACGGCCGATTAACGCCGCGTGAACTGTTGTCCTATTTCGGGGCGCTTTATGAAATGTCCGCAGAGCAGATCAAAACACGAGCCGAAGAAATCTTTGACATGCTTGATATGCACGAGTTTGCCGATCAGCGTGTTGAGAAACTTTCGACCGGTCAGACTCAGAAAACGTCCATTGCCCGAACCATTTTGCATGATCCGCCTGTTTATATCCTGGACGAACCCACCCTGGGACTGGATATCCTGACAGGGCGGACCATTATTAAATTTATCCGCGAGTCGGCGGCCAGGGGAAAAACCGTGCTGTTTTCCACACACTATATGGAAGAGGCGGAAATGCTGTGCGATCGTATTGCTTTGATGCACCAGGGCAATATTCTGGACGTGGATACCCTTGAAAACCTGAAAAAACGCAAAAAGGCGCCGCATCTGGCCGATGTGTTTCTGGCCTATATCGAGGAGGCGGCATGAACTGGAAAAACATAGCGATTGTATACCGCAAAGAAATTATCGATACGCTGCGCGACAAGCGCACCGTGATGATGATGATCATGGTGCCGATTCTGCTTTATCCGCTGCTGTTTATGATGATGGGGCAGCTGATGACCATCGGCACTCAAAATCTTGAATCTCAAAAAAGCAGGATTGCCCTGAATGATTCTCTGCCGGAGGCGCTAACGGACAGTATCCGGGCGGCCGAGGATTTTACGATTGTAGATACAGAAAATCCTTTGAGCGACTTGAAAGCTGAATTGTTGCACGGGTTTTTAACGCGTGAATACAGCGGAGACACCCTGCAATTTGTGGTGTATTATGATGCTGCAATTGACAAATCGCGTCTCTGCGAAGATCGATTGTCCGCAGCGCTTCAGCAGTATCAAAGGCAGGAACAGGAACGACTGCTCAGGCTCGAATCCATTGATCTTTCGGTGCTGGAACCGTTTCAGATCGAGCGGGAAAATATTGCAACCCCCAGCCGTATGGGCGGTATGCTGCTGGGCAGTATTATACCATTGCTTCTGATTGTTACCATGATGCTCGGCGCCATGTATCCTGCCATCGATTTGACGGCAGGGGAAAAGGAGCGCGGCACATTGGAAACCATTCTCACCATCCCGGTGCAGCGGATCGATCTGGTGCTGGGCAAATTTTTGACCGTCACCACGATTGCTTTGATCACCGGTCTTTTGAATCTTGCTTCCATGATGCTGGTCTATACCTCGGGTATGGTGCAGATGGGTGAACTGAATCAGCATATGGAATTCGGGATCACCGGCTATGGATTGGCCTGGCTGTTTTTTTCGCTGATACCCTTTGCACTGTTCATCAGCGCTGCAATCCTTTCAGTCTGCTTGTTTGCGCGTTCCTTCAAAGAAGCGCAAAATTATGCCACCCCGGTATATCTGTTATTGATGTTTCCCTCGTTTATCAGTATGATGCCGGGAATTGAATTGAACCGCACACTGGCCATGGTACCGGTGGCCAATCTCAGCCTGCTGTTTCGCGAGATTTTTCTGGGCAATTATCCTGTTGATCTGATTTTCCTTACTTTTATTGCCAATGCCTTTGTGGCCATGCTTTTTATTGTCATTGTGGTCAAATTGTTTCACGCTGAAAGTGTATTGTTTGGCGGCAACCAGCCGTTTCAGCTTTCACTGAATCGATCACAAATCAGACCGGCCGACCGGTTTCAGCCCAGCAGCGCGCTGATGCTTTTTGCCCTGGTGATGCTGCTGCTGTTTTACATCGGCTCCTATGTACAGCTGAAATCGATTATTTCCGGTATCCTCATCACAGAATGGTTGTTGATTGCATTGCCGGTTCTGGTGTTTATCTGGTTTTTCAAAGTCGACTGGAAACAAACCCTGCATCTTGAAAAAGTGAACGGAGTGGCGTTGCTGGGGACCGTTTTGACCGGTGTCGGCGCCCTGGGATTGATGATCTGGGTGTCCAGACTGCAGATGGAGTTTTTCCCGGAATACGAAGAGCTGGCCAAATCACTGGAAGATATTCTGAATGTGTCAACCACATCATTGAATCCTCTTTTGGGCGTTCTGGTTTTCGCAGTGAGTCCGGCCATCTGTGAAGAAATGCTGTTTCGCGGAGTGCTGCTTTCTTCACTGAAAAAACACATGCCGGGATGGATGGTGATTGTGACAGTCGGTTTTCTGTTCGGACTCTTTCATATTAATCTTTACCGCATTGTCCCGACCGCCCTGCTGGGTATCCTGTTTACGTACATTGTCTTTCGAACGCGTTCCATCTGGCCGGCTGTTCTGGCGCATTTGATTAATAATGGGATCGTGTTTCTGTTGATCAATTCGCCGCAGGCTGTGGAGCGGTTTCCCTGGCTTGCCGGCAATTCCTGGCCTACATTGACTGCAACTCTGGTGATGATGGCTCTCATGGCTGCGGGTGTTGGTTTGATTGAATGGAGCAGCCGAAAACTGCAGTAACAAAATCTTTTTTGTAATTGCTACCGGTCAATGCGATTTTTATTACCAAATCGGCGATTGACCGGTTTTTTTCCGTTCCATGAGTGCAGAACAGTTGATCCATTATTCCCGCCTTGCCGGAATTATGCTCCCGTAAAATATGTTGTGGCTGCGGCATAATTTTTGTACTTTTATATTTACACTCTGCCGCACAATTGTATAAATGCCCCAACAGAGATGCGCTGAACTTGCAAGGAACCTGAATGCGTCGTTTTATTCATCATATTCTTTTTTATGCCGTGCTTGTTTTGACTATAGGGCTGCCCGGGCTGATACAGGAGCTGTTTGCCTTTGACCGCGCCGGTGTGCGTGGCTTGCAAATCCGTTCGCAAACGATTGTTACCGTATGGCTGGGATACCGGTCCACAAATGATATGGATATCCTCAAGCAAACCGCCCGCTATACGTTCAGCAGCAGAAATGATGCGGCCTATCAGCGTGGCGTGCACCCCGTACGTGTTGCCCGTTTTGCCAAGGGCTCATATTCTTCAGGCTGGGATGGGGAGGATTCCATGGATAATTTCATGCATTGTTATCTGCCCTATCCCTTGCAGCCCGGTAAAAGCTATACCGTATCGCTCGCGAGCGGTCTGGTGCCGGTTGAGTTTGAGACTGAATTTACCTTTCGCTACGACCAAACCCCCAATCCCGGTTATAAACTCAACCAGGTCGGGTACTCGGAACGCGTCGGAACGAAATTAGTTTATTTTTCATCTTATCTGGGTGACGGAGTCCCGGTTGATGTTTCTGAAATAGAACAATTTGAGGTGCGCCGGGCCGCCGATCATCAGACGGTGATGACCGGTTCCGTGCAATGGGTTTCGGATCATGATGCCCAGGGCGGTGATACTTTATACAAACTAAATATTTCCGAACTGCAGGCTAAAGGGGCTTTTTACATCTGGATGGACGGAATCGGCCGTTCCTATACATTTTTAAACAATGCCAACGCGGCACAGGAAATATACGGCACGATTGCAAAGGGTCTGTACTTTCAACGCTGTGGCGCTTTTTTATCGCAGGAATACGCCGGTGTGTGGGCTCGTCCTGCCGCTCATGATGAGATCTATGTGACTGAAAAGAATATTGTCCATCCCTGGCTCAAAGGACATGGCGACGGTGTCATCGATCCGCATAATCCCAATGCCGGTGACTGGTATGTGCCCGATGGGCCGCGGCCGTTTCACGGCGGACATTATGACGCCGGTGATTTTGATCTGCGTCTGACCCATGTTGGAGTCGGTGAGCGTCTGATGAGTTTGTACGAAGCCTGTCCGGAACGCTTTTATGACGGACAAATTAGCATTCCGGAAAATGAAAATGGTATACCGGATATACTGGATCAGGCGGCCTGGAGTCTCAAGCAATGGGAATACTGTCAGGACTATGCACAACAGGTGCGGGGATTAAATGGCGGGGTGGCGCCGGGCATGGAATCCTATACCTTTGCACCGGTAGTTCCCGGCACCGGCGATCAGGATCCACTGCCGTACTGGATGCGCAAAGTCACGCCTTATTCATCCTTTGCAGCAGCCGGACTGTTTGCCCAGGCGTCGCGCGTTTTTCTGCATTTTGACACACAACGGGCCAACCGCTATCTGCAACGCGCGCGCGATGCGTATTATTACGCCGTGCATCATTCTCACGAACGCTGGGACCCGGTTTTGCCCTGGATCGACGGAGAAGAAGCTTATACCGCAGCGCTGCTCTCCGATGCGTGGTGCTGGGCTGCCGGACAGCTTTTTGCCACCACCGGCGCGAATTCGTATTGGCAGGATTTTGAGGCCAATTACGACGGCAATTCGGGTTATGTGTTCTGGAATTTTGATCGCTGGATTGTGCATTGGCCGGTCATATTTTCTGAGCGCAGCGGCGATTATACCGTGCAGACCTATTTGCGTGAACGCTTGATTCAGCGTGCGGATGAGATCGTGAAGGAGATTGAAGAAAACGCCCGGAATGGATACCGGGCAGCTTGTCCCAATGAGGGAACCTTTGGAAGCGCATCGCCGCTGCATTCCGGTAATATCGGGCCGGTCATTCGCGCTTATTTGCTGACAAAAGAACGTAAATATCTGAATGCTGTTGCCGGATGTATTGATTTTGTTCTGGGCATGAATCCCTCTGAAATGAGCTGGATGACCGGAGCAGGAAGCGTCTATCCTGTGGATCCCCTGAACATCAATTGTAAATATGACAATGTTCAGGACCCGTATCCGGTATTGTCATTTACGGCCCCACCAGCAACTGGGATGATCCGCATAATTTGCTCTATCCGGACAAGGCCGGGATGGGGTTTTACCGGCGAATTGCTGATATTTATTCATTTGTGGAAGGGTGCGAGTATGTTGTGGACCAGCAGATTGCCGGGATGTATATGGCGGCCGGTCTGCTGCTGCCCGAGTACGATCAAAACAGTGATTCCGGCAAAGATGAGCCGGAGATTATCGTTTATCAGCCGTTTCCCAATCCATTCAATGACCAGCTTTATATACCGCTTTCTTTGACACGAGAACAAACCGTTACTATCGATATATATAATTTGCTGGGGCAAAACATTGTTCGTTTGCTCAACAAGCGTCTGCCTGCCGGACAGCATACCATGATCTGGGACGCCGGGGCACATTCAAATGATGTTGTGGCCAATGGGATGTACATTTGCCAAATTACAACCTCTGAACTCAAATACACCCGAAAAATTATTTATTTGCGCTGATCGAGTTATGCAAGCATGCTTTCAACAGCAATGGGTTAAAATATCAGACGTGATGAAATTGACAATAAAATGTAATTTTTGTAAATGACTGAAATGGATTGCCGTTTATAACTGTTAATAAAGTACGTTAACTATGTGGAGAAAATGCTTTATGAAAAGAACATTGTTTTTATGTCTCCTGAGCTTGCTGCTGATCAAGCCTGCTTTCGCTCAAATTGAAGAGAGTCTGCAGGATTATAGCGAGGCCAATGCGCGTGGTTATATCCAGCCGTTTGTTGATGGTACAGCCACGTCCATGAATCGGGGATGGTATCAGACGGCCAAAGTGCCGGCTTTTGGAATTCGGGTGCGTGTGGGATTGATCACCATGTTGGCTCCGGTGGTGGATGCGGACAAGACCTTTATGGCCGAGACTCGATCGCCGTTTTATCCGCAGCAATCAGTCGAAACCTCGACTGTTGTGGGGCCGCCTGACGCCACTTATGTCAGCGGATACGCCGGCACCCAGTACAGTTTTCCCGGCGGGTACGATCTCGAATCCACGGGATTTGTAGTGCCGCAGTTGACTCTGGGTACTGTGCTCGGTACTGAAGCGTCGGTGCGATACATTTCACTGGATTTTGAGGATTCCTATATTGAGAATCTGACGGTGACCGGGTTTGGCGTGCGTCACAGTCTCAGCCAGTATCTGTTGCTTTCACCAGTGGATGTTTCTGTAGGCGGGTTCTGGCAGACTCTGTCTATCAATAAAGATTTGCTCGAATTTTCTACGTTTCATGCCGGACTTCAAGCTGGACGACAATTCGGTATGCTGGAGCTGTATGCCGGGGTCGGATATGATCAGAGCTCTGTTGATATAAAGTATGTCAGTAATCCGGAAACAGATGAAAGTATTTCATTTTCCATGGACGGCGAATCCGGCATGCAATACACTGTGGGGCTGGGATTCGATTTCAAGGTGATGCATTTGAGTGCCGATCTGTCATTCGGAATGCGTCCGATTTATACCGCCGGCTTGTTTGTCGGTTTATAAAAACAGGAGGATTTTATGCAGCAGTTAAAACGTAAGCAATGGACAAGATTGTTGCCTCTTTTAGGTCTTGCTTTTTTTGTCATGATCGGTGCGCTGTGTCCCACCGATACGGCCAGTACCCTGAGTATTGTGGTCAAACATCCTGTTGAATTTTCGGTCAACAGTTCAAACGATTCGTTTGATCAGATGTTGGGTTTTGATCTGGCCGAGGCTCTTCAGGATATTATCGCATCAAATTCCCGTCTTTCAACCGCTAACATCGAAAACGTGGGGGTAAGTGGTGTCACGTTCGAGGTGTTGAACGACAACAGCGCCGAAGGAACAACGGTTTCCGGGGAAATGCAAATCGGAGCGGATGCGGCCTCTTTAACCACATTGTTGTCAATGTCGAATTTTGATCTCGATGCCAATGAAGGTGTGGAACAGACCCCGGTTCCTGCCGAGGCCGGTATGCAAGTGCTGGTGAATATCATCAATTCGCTGTTCGATGCGCAGGGGAATTTGAAGCAAAGCAATGTCCCTGTTGCGGTCAGTCTGCAGGGTCTTGCGCAACCCGCTCCGCCGCCTGATCTCGATTTTGATGTCAAGGTTTGGCTGCACTTGTCGGTCAGCGCTCAACAATAGTCATTTTTGTGTCCTCTGAATCCGTTCAGAGGACACATTCACGCCAAATTCAAAAGATTATCATGCTTTTACGAAAGCGTTCTCTCAAAAAGACCGGTATGCCTCCGGGTTCCATGGTATATGTGGGCGAAGCGGTCAGTACGCCGGTGTCTGTGCAGGTGTTAACCTATGATAAAACCTCTCTTGATATTCAGAATCTAAAACCGGACAAAATCGAATTTGAATCGGCCGAAAGCACAGATCTGAATCAATGGGTAAGAGTAAAGGGGGTCCATGATGAAAAGGTCATCCGGGAAATCGGCGGACGCTACTCTCTCGATGCTTTGATCATGGAGGATATATTAAACACCACGCAGCGCCCCAGGATTGAATCCCGGGAAGATTACACGTTTTTTACACTTAAAGTTCTGACCCTTACCTCGGAATCCGGGATCATAGAGGAACAATACAGTTTTGTACTGTTTCCGCAGACATTGATTACGTTTGAACAGGGCGACGGAGTCTGGCTTGAACCTCTGCTGAAACGGCTGAATGCACCGTCAACACGGCTGCGACGGTACGGCGTGGATTATTTGTTGTATGCACTCTTTGATTTGGTTGTTGATTATTATATGGAGTGTATCGAGTTTTTTGAGAACAAGGTTGAATATTTGGAAGAAGTGGTCATCCGGCAGCCTGAAAACGAACATGTAGAACAAATACTTGACCTGAAGCAGCAATCCTTACGGCTCAGACAGACCATTCGTCCCGTCCGCGAGAATCTGTCCCAGATGCTGCGGAATGGTACTGCCGGAATCAAGGATGATATGGTCTATTATTACAATGATTTGAATGATCATCTTCTGCATGTGATTGACCGGCTCGAAGTACAGCGTGAATTGAGCATCGGGCTCATGGATACATACATGTCGGCTGTCAGCCAGAAAATGAACGAGGTCATGAAGGTTTTAACTGTAATTGCAACTTTGTTCATACCACTGAGTTTTTTTGCCGGGGTCTATGGAATGAACTTTGAATATATGCCGGAGCTCAGCTGGCGTTATTCTTATCCGGTGTTTTTGGGTGTTGTGATGCTGATATTTATCGGATTGGTGGTTTTCTTTAAAAAGAAGCGCTGGATATGATTTTTTTCTGCATCTTTTTCCTGTTTTTTCATCTAATGAATAAAAAGCTGGACTGAAATTGGATGGAGTGTCTATGATTGTGCAGATTGAAAACAAACAGGAACTGGATCGTCTTGTCAACGATCAGGATGTTGTTCTTTTGATGTTTTATACACCGGCATCGGAGACCAGCTTGCAGGCAAAATCCCGCGTGGTAGAGGCCTCTGCTGGATTTGAGGAGGTGCCTGTGGCTCTGGTGGATGCCTCCGCCGTGAGAACCCTTCATTCCGCTTATGGCGTGAACAGTGTGCCCACTGTTCTCGTTCTAAAAAATGCCAAACCGGTCAAGACCGTGCAGGGATTGCAGAGTCAACAGCATTATGAACTGTTGTTCTATGACTCGCCGCAGGCATTCGGCTCGGAATCCGATGAACGTCAGCACCATGTTGTGGTTTACAGCACTCCCACCTGCAGCTGGTGCACTCGGCTAAAACAGCATTTGCGGCAAAACCGCGTTCGCTTTCAGGATGTGGATGTATCCCGGGATCAGCAGGCGGCGCAGCAACTCATGGAACGCACCGGTCAAACCGGTGTGCCGCAGACCGAAATTGACGGACAATGGATCGTTGGATTTGATCAGCAGAGAATAGATAACTTGCTGGGATTGACCCGATAAAAAGGAGGAAATAAGATGAGAAAGATTCAACCTGTAAATGGCTATGTGTTGATTCGGTTCGAGGAATCCGGAGAACAGCAAACGGACAGCGGTATCATTATTCCGGATACGGCTAAAGAAAAACCCAATGAGGGCCTGGTCGAGAATATTGCCGCAGACGCTTCTGAACAGATAGCCGTGGGAGATAAAGTGATTTACAAACCGTTTTCCGGCACAAATATAACCTTTGAGAACAATGAATATATCCTGGTGCCGGTCGGTGATATTCTGGCCAAATATGCCGATGTAGATTCTATTTGAATTTTTAAACCAGTCAAAAAGCAGAACATCATTTGATGATTGAAAATTGAAAAAAAAACTTGCTTTTTATATGAATAGATGCTATATTTACATTCAATTTTAACAAACAGGATTGAAATGAATTTGGTATTAAACATAAACAATGCAAATTTCTGGTGGTGGTGGACCTTTATAACGAGGTGCGCCACAGGCAAATAGTTTAATATCAACATAAAAATATCAACGCCGTGGATGCACCGCATTCACGGCGTTTTCTCTTCAGGGCGCTGTGAACCCCAAAACTCACAGCGCCCTTTTTTTTGATACGAACAGATGCTATGGTAAACAGGAGACTCTATGATAAAAACATCTCTGGCTGAATTTGATCAGATGTCGAAACAAAATCCGCTGGTTCCGGTTGCGGCTGAAATATTAGGTGATCTGGATACGCCGGTGACTATGTTTCTGAAATGTACGCAGGGAGCATTCCGTTTTTTGCTTGAAAGCGTGGAAAGCGCCACTCAGCGCGGTCGTTATTCCATCATCGGGGATACACCATTTATCATTTTCAAAAGCAAAGGTCGGCATGTAACGGTTGAAAACAAAGTGGATAACAGCCGGTTTACGGTTGAAAGCAATCCGCTGGACGTGCTGAAAAGTCTTTTGAAAAAATACGCTATTGAACCGAGACAGGATATACCTTTTTATGCCAATGGGTTTTTCGGGTACCTGGGGTATGACACGGTTCGCTATATTGAAAAATTGCCGGATATGGCGCAGGATGATATCAATTTACCCGATATTCACATGTTTATCCCGCAAAAGATTATTGTATTTGACAATGTGCTGCATAAAATAAATATCCTGCTGTTTGTCCGTCCCGATGGTCAGGTTGTCGAAAGCTATGAAAAAACAGTCAACCGTATCGAGAACATTGTCAAAACCCTGCGCGAGTCATCACAGCCGGAACATGCGGATACATCGTCATCTGCCGAATTTGATGTCAATGCCTGTTTGTCGCAATCTGAATATGAAGGCATGGTCATGCGGGCCAAGCAGCACATCAAACGCGGTGATAATTTTCAGATTGTATTGTCCCAGCGTCTTGAAGTTAAAACCGGGATTCCGGCCTTTCAAATTTACCGCGCTTTGCGCGTGGTCAATCCATCACCTTATATGTTTTATATGGATATGGATGGAGCCCAGGTCCTGGGCGCGTCCCCGGAAACCCTGGTCAAATTGAAGGACAATACCGTGTATTTAAAACCAATAGCAGGCACACGCAAACGCGGACGTGATGCAGAACAGGATCAGGAGCTTGTGGATGATCTTTTGGCGGATCCCAAAGAACGTGCCGAACATACCATGCTGGTGGATCTGGGACGCAATGATGTCGGACGAATCGCCCGATATGGTACGGTCAAAGTGGACGAGTACATGGGAATTGAGAAATACTCGCATGTGATTCATCTGGTTTCCACGGTAACTGGTAAGCTAGCCCGCTATATGGATGCCGTGGATGTGTTCCGGGCGTGTTTTCCGGCCGGCACACTGACCGGCGCGCCCAAGGTCAAGGCTATGGAAATCATTGAGCGACTGGAACCCACTCGCCGCAGTATTTACGGCGGCGCTGTCGGGTATATGACATTTAACGGTGAAATGGATGTTTGTATCGCGATTCGCACCATTTATATCAAGGGACAAACCGCTTATTTACAGGCGGGCGCCGGCATTGTGGCGGATTCTGTTCCGGAAAAAGAATATCAGGAATGTTATAACAAAGCCAATGCACTGTTAAAGGCAATCGAGTACGCCGGAGGAGGTCTGGTATGATAGTCATGATCGATAATTATGATTCATTTACTTATAATCTGGTGCAATATGTGGGGTCTCTGAGAGCCGAGATCATTGTGCGGCGCAACGATGAAACCACATTAAAAGAAATTGAAATGATGCAGCCCGAGCGGATTATTATATCTCCGGGGCCGGGTTATCCGGATGAGTCCGGTATTTCCCTGCAAGTGATTGATCATTTCAAAGACAAATGTCCTATTCTGGGGGTTTGTCTGGGGCATCAGGCGGTGGGGCAGGTGTTCGGCGGCGAAATCGTGCCGGCCCTGGAACTGGTGCACGGCAAGGACAGCCCGGTGCATCACGACGGCAAGACGATTTTTCATCACGTGGATAATCCGCTGCAGGCAGGGCGCTATCATTCTCTCATGATCGATCCGCTGAATCTGCCGGATTGTCTGGAAATATCAGCACAACTCAAAGACGGTATGATTATGGGCGTGCGGCACAAGCAATATCCGGTTGAAGGGGTGCAGTTTCACCCGGAATCTATTTTAACTCAATCAGGACTACAAATCATGGAAAATTTTATCGGGGAGACACAATGATGATACGAGAAACGTTGGAATATGTCAGTCAGGGACTGGAATCTCAGTCAGGTTCATGCTGAAAGAGTCATGAACGCCATCATGCAAGGCGAATGGACGCCTTCACAAATCGCGGGTTTGCTCATGGGTCTAAAGATCAAGGGAGAATCCGTCAGTGAAGTCACCGGTTTTGTGCAGGCCATGCGGAAAAAGGCTTTGAAGCTAGATATAGCCGGCCGCACGGTGGATACCTGCGGCACCGGCGGCGACGGGCATCATACGTTTAATATCTCCACCGCAGCCGCTTTTGTGGCGGCAGCGGCCGGGGTGCCGATTGCCAAACATGGAAACCGTTCGGTATCCAGCAAATGCGGCAGCGCGGATGTGCTGCAGGAATTGGGTGTGAAAATCGATATGACGCCTGTCGATGCCCAAACCTGCCTCAAGGAACTGGGCATGGCATTTCTGTTTGCGCCGGTCTATCATGCTTCCATGAAGCATGCGGTTACCCCGCGTCGTGAACTGGGCGTGCGTACCGTGTTCAATATGCTCGGTCCCATGTCCAATCCGGCCATGGCCCGACGCCAGGTGGTGGGAACATTCAATCGAGATGCCGCGGACAAGATCGCCCGGGTGCTGCAGAATACCGGCAGCGAACATGTGATGGTGGTTCACAGCGCCGACGGTATGGATGAAATCGCTATCAGCGCTGAAACCTATGTCAATGAATACAAAAACGGTAGATTAGAGTCGTATACCATAACGCCGGAGCAATTCGGGATTGAACGCGCTCCCCTAAAAACGATCAAGGGCGGCACGGCTGTCGATAATGCCCGTATTATGCAGTCCATTTTCAAGGGTGAAAACAGTCCGTTTGCCGATATTACCATCCTGAACGCCGGCGCCGCGGTTTATGTCGCCGGACAGGTATCATCGTTTTCTAAAGGTGTGGAGCAGGCGCGGGACGTGATTAAATCCGGGCGTGCCCGGGATATGCTCGACAGGATGATCGAATATTCTCACTCTATCTCAAAGAATTAGCCCATGACTATGATTTTAGACAAGATTATCGCGCAGACCTGTGAGCATGTCGCCGGATGTAAGCGACGAATTTCAGAGTCAAAGCTGCGGGAATTTGCGGAAAATGCACCGGAGCATGCTTCATTTCGGGATGCCCTGAATCGACCTGAACTGTCTGTTATTGCTGAAATCAAAAAGGCGTCACCCAGCAAAGGAGTGATCAAAAAAGATTTTGATCCCGTAAACATGGCACAGATCTACGAACGAGGTGGTGCGTCTGCTGTTTCCGTTCTTACAGATGAACCGTTTTTCCAGGGTCATATCACCTATCTTGATGCAGTCGCTGAACATGTCGAACTGCCCTTGTTGCGCAAAGATTTTATCATCGATCCCTATCAAATTTATCAAGCCAAATGCCATCGGGCCGCCGCTGTGTTGCTGTTGGTGTGTGTGCTGGAGGATACAAAACTCAAAGACTTTTTACAGCTCATACAGGAATTAGGGATGCATGCTCTTGTTGAAGTGCATGACAAACACGAATTAAAACGCGCATTGAACGCAGGCGCGGATATTGTCGGTGTAAATAATCGTGATCTCAAGACATTTCAAGTGGATTTGAAGATTAGCTTTGCATTATCCCGGCTCATGCCGGATTCCGTCATTCGAGTGAGCGAAAGCGGCATCCAGAAACGCGAGGATGTGGTCATGCTCGAAAAGGCCGGATTTCATGCCTGTCTTATTGGTGAATCTCTGATGCGGAAATCGCATCCAGCCGCTCACTTGCGACGGTTGAGGGGCGTATGATCTGGAAAGTCTGCGGTATGACCCGGCGTAAAGATATAAATTGTGCGGTTGAATGCGGAGTGGAGTGGCTGGGATTTATTTTCGCCCCCAGTCCGAGACAGGTGAATCCGGAACAGGTGCGTGAACTGACACGTGATTTGAGCGGTGTGGAAACAGTCGGTGTGTTTATGAATCAGGCCGTCGAATCCGTCCGTAAAGTTCGTGATGCCTGCCGACTCGATCGGGTGCAGCTGCATGGCGATGAATCCCCGGAATACTGTCGGGAACTCGGCGGCTCGATCATCAAGGCGTTTCGGGTCCGGGATGCACGGTCATTGAATGATTTGTGGCGCTATTCGGATTCTGTGATGCTGCTCCTCGACGCCTGGGAACCACAGCGCGCCGGCGGCACCGGAAAACGCATCAGCCTGGATATTCTTGATCAGGTTGCGGATTATTCGCGTGTGATTTTGGCCGGAGGTGTTGGACCGGACAACGCGCTCACGTTAATTGAGCGGTACCACCCGTTTGGACTGGATATGAATTCAGCGCTGGAAATGTCACCGGGGATCAAGGATCATTATGCCCTAAAACAGGCGGCGCAACTTTTGGACAGGATTTAATTGAATATTATGAGGAAAAATATGCGTCAAAAAGGATATTACGGATCGTTTGGCGGACAGTATGTCCCTGAACTTTTGATGCCGGCTCTGAGCGAACTGGAGCAGGGCTATCATGACATTGCCTGTACGGATGATTTTCAAAATGAATTGTTCGACCTGTACAATCATTACAGCGGCCGCCCGACACCTGTTTATAAGGCGAGACGGCTGAGCGAACAGACCGGCGGAGCACAGCTGTTGCTCAAACGCGAGGATCTGAATCATACCGGCTCGCATAAACTCAACAATTGCCTGGGTCAGGCGCTGCTGACGAAAAAAATGAAAAAGCCCAAAGTGATTGCCGAAACCGGAGCCGGTCAGCATGGTGTGGCAACCGCGACGGTGGCTGCTCTGATGGGACTTGATTGCACTATCTATATGGGAGAGGAAGACATGCGTCGTCAGGAGCTGAATGTGTTTCGCATGCGGCTGCTGGGCGCTCGTGTTGAACCCGTGACCAGCGGCTCCCGCACGCTCAAAGATGCCACGACCGAAGCCATGCGCGCCTGGATTACCTCGGTAGCAGATACTCAGTATATCCTGGGATCGGTTGTCGGACCGCATCCGTTTCCTTTGATGGTGCGCGATTTTCAGTCCGTGATCGGCAGAGAGGCGCGCGAGCAGATTAAAGAATTCGGCATTGATCAGCCTGATGTCATCGTAGCCTGTGTGGGCGGCGGCAGCAATGCTATGGGGATTTTTCACCCCTTCCGGGACACGGATGTGCGGTTAATCGGGGTGGAAGCTGGTGGATACGGTACGCAACCCGGTGAAAATGCCGCTTCCATCCAATATGGACGCGACGGTGTGTTTCACGGCAAACGCAGTCTATTTATACAGGATCAATTGGGTCAGATTGTTCCCGCCCATTCTGTGGCAGCCGGACTGGACTATCCGGGAGTGGGACCCGAACATGCCTATTATGCCGAAAGCAAGCGCGCCGAATATGTGACGGTCACAGATGACCAAGCCATTGAAGCCTTTCGATTGTTGTCCTGTACGGAAGGCATTATCCCGGCGCTTGAAAGTTCGCATGCGGTGGCCTATGCGCTCAAGCTGGCTCCGAAAATGAGTCAAGAACAATCCATATTGATCAATCTGTCCGGTCGCGGCGACAAGGACACCAAAACCCTGCAAAAACAGGAGGCGGAATATGAATAGACTGGATAAACAGTTTCAGACCCTGAAAGGCAATGACAAAGCCGGTGTCTTTTTCATTACCGCCGGGGATCCGGATATACAAACCACGCTGAACATTATGAGCGCTATGGCGGATAGCGGCGCTGATGTCATCGAACTGGGTATGCCCTTTTCCGATCCGATGGCGGAAGGACCGGTCATTCAACGTTCCTCGGCTCGTGCGCTCATCAATAAAATAACTTTGATGGATATTTTCAAGCTGGTGGAGCGCTTTCGACAGAATTACGATACGCCGGTCGTGATGATGGGGTATTGCAATCCGGTGTTTCAATACGGTATCGAACCATTTGTCCGTGATGCTAAATCGCATGGTGTGGATGGCTTTATTATTGCGGATCTGCCGTTTGAAGAAGGCGAAACCATGGAAACAGTTTGCCGTCGGTATGGCCTGGCCTTGATTTATCTTTTGGCTCCTGACTTTACGGAACGGTCGCAGGAAATTTTAAAGGCCTCCAGTGGATTTGTCTATGTGATTTCCCAGTACAGCACAACCGGGGCCGAATCAGCCGATCATGTTGCAGCGGGGACTCTGACTGCTCTGAGGGCATCAACGGAGTTGCCGGTTTGTGTGGGGTTTGGTATTTCCTCAATTGAAACAGCCAAAGATTTCAGCAAACACGCTGATGGTGTGATCATCGGTTCGTGGCTGATTCGAGAAATGGAAAAAGCATCTGATAAACCCGAAACTGCAGGGAACCTGGTGCGTTGCGTGAAATCGGCGATTTGTATGAATGGTAAATAGAGATGGGTGCAGGCAGCCGGACGGGAATGAGGGGAGGCCCCTCCGGCTGTTATTTCAATTCATAAAAAGAATATGTTGTCTTTTACTTTTCGCGTGCATTCATATTTCGCATCGGAATATAAGATAGATTTTGAATGTTAACCGGGCAGTTAAAGGGGCGGTTTCAAACTATACTTTTGGGAGGCGGATCATGAAAAGCTACAAGATAGTGGTTCTGGTATTTGTGTTGTGTTTCTCGACTCGAGCCTTTTCTCAAACCTGGGATCAAGCCAAAGGGGTGGGGCTATCCATTGCTGCGCTAAAACCGTACGGTGGCGCTGTGGATCAGGCCTCACTTGCATTTCCTGCGGGTCTCAATCTTTCTTATGCACCCTCGCCTTTTGTCATGTTGGGTCTTGATGTCAATTATGGGAGTTTCAAGCCGGTGGTTGACGGGTCAAATTGGCAACCGGATAAAGATGCACCTTATCGTACTTTTCTTGTGCCTGTGAATTTAACACTCAAGGTAACTACCAGGATGAGGACGGTTGTCCGGATGAAAAACCCATGCCTCAATTGGAGGAAAAAGGCTCGCAACTGATTTTGCAAGGTGTAAATTTCAAGAGCGGCAGTTCTTCGTTGACAGAAGAATCCTATACTGTGCTCGATAAAGTGGCGGCCGGCTTGATCGACCATACCGATGTTACAATAGAAATTCGCGGTTTCACGGACAGTGTCGGTCCCGCCGCTGTGAATGAAAGATTATCGCTCCAGCGGGCAAACAGTGTCAAACAGTATCTGATTGACAAGGGTGTCGAGGAAGACCGGCTAAAGGCAGTCGGATACGGGGAGAAATTACCCATAGCCCCCAATGATACAGCGGAAGGACGCGCCAAGAACCGGCGAATCGAGTTTTTCCGTACCCATTAGACAAGTAGAACTTTTAAAAGTTCAAGCCGCGCGGTGTATTGCTGTGCGGCTTTTTTATAAATGTCTGCAACCCCCCAACGCCAAACGCACCGATCACGCCAACCTCACAGCCTATGATATAGCATTCCTGCAGGGCCATACCGAAATCATGCAATTGCTTAAAGCATATCAAGAAAAAAGTGAATAAAAAGTGCTATTCCTGCTCCGCCGCCCTCGCAATCTCCCGCAACATGCCCCGAAACACCAGAGCGTGCAGCGGATACACGCTGTACCAGTACAACAGTCCGCCCAGTCCGATCGGATCAAAGATAGCGGTTTGCTGAATGAGCGTTTTTTCATCTTTAGATGTGACATTAAACTCTAACCAGGCGCGTCCCGGAAGTTTCATCTCGGCGCGCAGCAGCAAACGCCGTTCAGATACAGCCTCAACCCGCCACCAGTCCACGGTATCGCCCACGCGCAGTTTTTCCGGATGCCGGCGTCCGCGGCGCACGCCCACTCCGCCGACGAGCAGATCCAGAAATCCGCGCAATTTCCACAGCCAGGTGGCGTAATACCAGCCGGTGCGGCCGCCGATCCGCCGGATGGGAGCAAACGCTTTGTCTGCTGTTGTATTGATATCCCTGCTGCGCATATCGATCAAGCGGTTGCCGAATCGAATTCCGCCCCAGACCGGCAGAGAACCGGACGAGGACAGGGCATCCGACCAACGGGTGGCAGCAAGGTCCTGCTCTTCGTTTTTCAGTGCCAGCGACATGGCCTTTTGCATGCCCATCGGCTCGATATCAAACCAGGAATCTGCTGTATGATCCGTAATCACAGTGGGGTTGTTCAGGCTGTCCACCAGCTTGCGGCCGATACGCGCATAAACCGGCGTCACCAGTCCCAGCCAAAGACTGGATAGATGCGGGGTGATCACCGGCACCGGTATCTTGTAGCGTTTTAATCCGCGCTGCTGTGCATATTCCCACATCAAATCCCCATACGACACCTGATCCGCGCCGCCGATTTCAAAGATTCCGCTGCATGCCGGTGGCAGATACAGGGCCTGTATCAGATATTCCAAAAGATCAGAAATCGCAATTGGCTGAGTTTTGACATGCACCCAGCGCGGTGTAATCATCAGGGGGAGCCGTTCCGTGAGTGAGCGTATCATTTCAAAAGAAAGACTGCCGGAACCGATTACAATGGACGTGCGCAGCTCAACGACGGGAACATACCCGGAAAGCACTTGTCCGACGTGCTGTCGGGATCGCAGGTGAGGCGACAAGTTTTGCTCATCTTTTCCCAGACCGCCCAGATAAATAATCCGCCGAACTCCTGCAGATTGCGCTGCTTGTCCGAAATTTTCCGCTGCCTGCGCATCCAGGCGTTCAAAATCTTTTTTGGCGCCCATGGAATGCACCAGATAATACGCTGTATCTACTCCGCTGAGCGCCTGCAGCAATGATTCCGGTTCCAGGACATCGCCTTTTATAACGTGTGCATTGGGGTGGCGGGACAGTAGATTTTCCGGCTGGCGCGCCAGGCAGGATAGCTTGATTTTACGGCGCTGCAGCTGTTGCAGCAGTCTGCCGCCGATATAACCGGTTGCGCCGGTTAATAAAACATGCTGAGGAGATGGTGATGCCATTTTATAACCTTTGATTGATGCAATAAAAGATGAATGCTGCCCGTACTTGTATTAAACTGCTTAAAAATTTAAAAATTCCTTTGTATTTATTTGTTAAACTTGTATGTTAAAATCAGTGTTGAAAAGTGAGTTTATTTTTTCTTGCAATCCTATGGATAATTGATTATCCCTATAAAAGAATAGTTATTCATAAAGGGCTAAACGATGAAAGCACTCGTAAAAGACGAAAGAAACCCCGGTTTGCGCATGAAGCAGGTTCCGCGTCCTGTCATTGGCAGTGGGGATATACTTGTAAAAATTCTAAAAACAGCGATATGCGGTACGGATGTTCATATTTATAAATGGGATGACTGGGCGCAGCGCACCATTGAAACGCCCCGGGTCATTGGTCATGAATTCGTCGGAGAAATCGTAGAGCTGGGTGAAGATGTCAAGGGATATCATCGTGGTGAACGGATTTCCGGAGAAGGGCACATTGTTTGCGGTGTCTGCCGGAGCTGCCGCGCCGGACGCCGGCACCTGTGTACGAACGCTATTGGTATCGGTGTGAATCGGGACGGCTGTTTTGCCGAATATTTATCTTGTCCGGCGACCAATGCCTGGCATGTCCATGACAGCATACCGTCTGAAATTGCAGCCTTTTTTGATCCCTATGGAAATGCAACGCACGCGACATTATCATTTGATTTGGTCGGAGAAGATGTTTTGATTACCGGCGCCGGCCCCATCGGCATCATGAGCACGGCAATCGCCCGGCACGTCGGGGCCCGGAATATTGTGATCACGGATGTGAATGATTATCGCCTGGAACTGGCCAGACGCATGGGGGCCACACGCGCAATCAATGTGAATCAAACCAGTATTGAAGCCTGCCGGGATGAATTGGGCATGTATGGGTTTGATATCGGTCTGGAAATGTCCGGCAATGGCAGTGCCTTTGAATCCATGCTGGAGAATATGTATCATGGCGGACGTATCGCGCTGCTGGGACTGCTTTCTGAAAATGCAAAAATCGACTGGGAGCAGGTTATATTCAAAGGCCTGCAGATCAAAGGCATCTATGGCCGCGAGATATTCGAAACCTGGTATAAAATGCAGACCATGCTGCAAAGCGGATTGGATATTTCTCCGGTCCTGACGCATCGGTTTCCATTTGATGAATTTGAACAGGGATTTGAGGTCATGCTGTCCGGTCAATCCGGTAAGGTGGTTCTGGAATTTTAAAACAGGAATTGAATGTTTAACTGCTGGAGGTAAACATGTACGGTTCAGTTAAAACCCGAATAAAGGAGCAATTGGACGAAATCCGGGAGTCCGGATTGTACAAAGCCGAGCGCGTTATCAATAGTCCGCAGGGCGCTGAAATCCTTGTAAAAAGCAAAGTGATCAATTTCTGCGCCAACAACTATCTGGGACTGGCCAGCCATCCTGATGTCATTGATGCAGCACGAAAAACACTGGAGCAGCGGGGATTCGGAATGTCTTCCGTTCGCTTTATCTGCGGCACCCTCGATATTCATAAAAAATTAGAATCCCGAATGTCCGACTTTTTGGCGATGGAAGATACCATTTTATATGCCGCTTGTTTTGATGCCAATGGCGGTGTGTTTGAACCTTTTGTTTCCAAAGAATCGGCCATATTGACGGATGCGTTGAATCACGCATCAATTATCGACGGTATCCGTCTTACCAAAGCTCAGCGCTTTATATATAAACATTCCGATATGAACGATCTGGAAGATAAACTGAAACAAGCCGCGGATTGCGATATCCGGCTGATCGCTACAGATGGTGTTTTCTCTATGGACGGTGATATCGCCAATCTTCCCGGCATATGTGACCTTGCTGAAAAATATGATGCCATTGTTCTGGTGGATGACAGTCACGCAACCGGATTTATGGGCGCTACCGGCCGGGGAACGCATGAGTATCATGATGTGATGAACCGGATTGATTTAATTACAACCACATTCGGAAAAGCGCTGGGAGGGGCTTCCGGCGGCTGTGTGTCCGGGCACAAAGAAATGATAGAACTCTTGCGGCAAAAAAGCAGACCGTATCTGTTTTCAAATACGCTGCCGCCCGTGGTGGTTGGAGCCACTCTGAAAGTTCTGGACATGCTTTCCGATACCACAGAGTTGAGAGACCGGCTGGAAGCCAGTACCGCGTATTTCAGGAAAACGTTAACTGAAATGGGTTTTGATATCAAACCCGGCTCTCATCCAATAGTGCCCATTATGCTCTATGATGAAAAACTCGCTCACGACATGGCGGATCGGCTTTTGCAGGAGGGCATTTATGTGATTGGATTCAGTTATCCGGTTGTACCCAAAGGAAAGGCGCGTATACGCGTTCAGGTGTCTGCCGCACATACGGATGAGCACCTAAAAAAGCGCTTCAGGCCTTTGGCAAAATAGGCAGAGATTTGAATGTCATCAAATGATGACAGCAATTTACCCGATTATGTTTATATCAGAGATGTTCTCGATCTGCACGGAACACCCTATGGCGTGATTCCAGAGTTGCTGGACGATTTTATCGGGAATGCAATTGAACTCGGATATTCCAGGGTTCGAATTATTCACGGGAAAGGCAGGAGCCGGTTAAAACATTATACACATCAGCAATTGGATCGTCACAAAAAAGTATACAGATATTATGATGCTCCTCCGGCCCTCGGAGGCTGGGGGGCTACCATTGCTGAATTAATAGAGGCGTCCGGGGAGGGGGAAAATCATTGATTATTACGCTCATTCAGAGAGAGCTGCAAAACGTGTTGTCTTTAGAGCATTCCGTTTCGTTTCCGAATCAGCCATTCCAAAGCCAGTAAACCAATAGCAGCAAACAATAGATAGCGGTCGTTCCAGAGTTGATATTTGCGCATTTTTTCTTTTTCAAGCATTGCCGGTTTTGAAATCTGTAGTAATTTTTGCAATGAATCCGGTGGGACGGTGATACCGCCGCTGCGTCGGCTGCATGCTTTCAATATATCCGGCTGTGCCTGCAGGTTTGCCAGTTCGGCATTGTAATTCCCGACCTGGTAGCGCACTGTGGACTTGCCCAGCAAACGGTCATCGACAAAGGCCTCCACATCGGCTGTGTGTTCTCCCGGATATTGCACGGTGCGGGTGAGGGTATACAGCCCATTTTGATCCGGGACCGCGTTTAATGTATCTGTGGTCTCGGAATGGGTAAAGATCACGCGGACATTTGCGTCCGAGACCGGACGGGATGCCTGGTCCTTGACTCTGATATCAAAATTAACCGGTTCTCCAAATTGATAGGTCTTTTTATCAGTATGCACCTGAACAGCACGATCTGATTGCGGTGTTTCCAGCCATTTTAAGAGATTAAGTAACAAATGCCTTAGAGGTTTTCTAGTGTCTCCCAAACCTTGCAGCAGAAAATCCCATCGCCAGAGATCATGCGCGCAGAGTATCGCTGATTTTCGCCCGCTCTCTTTGAGAGCAAGGAAAGGAAATGCACCGGAACCGGTGCTACCGAACGCCGGCACCCGTGCATCGGTTTTGGCGTCCCATTGAAGAGATGAATAAACAGGAGGGAGTTGTTGCCAGAACGTATCATCAACCGGAGGCTGCATTTTGAATAAAGCATGTGCTTCTGCAGATAGTTCGATGCTTAAAGGGTGCTGCTCCTGCCATACCTGTGCTTGCGTTACCGGTAGGGCCTGGGCAAGCGTTTGTGGAAGTGGAGATTTTAAAGATATACCGGATATGAACAAGACCGGGATCGGTTTGTTCTGCATTAAACGTACGAGACGGTCCAGATGTTCGGAACGCGTTTGAGAGTGCGGAAAATCGTACAAAAACAGCAAATCCGTTTCAGTCAGGTCAAATTCGGAGGGGGTATAAAACGAACCGTTTGGTTTTTCAATAAACAGTGAAAGATCATAGCGTTCAGCTGAATTAATATACCGGCGTATAAAAGACAGATCTGAAGAAACACGGCCGGCCAGTAAGCTGATTTTCACTTTTGATTTAAAGACGGTTGTAAAGCCGGTGTATTGATTGTTTTCGCTGATTTGTTCGTTTTGACGCGGTAAAGCCAAAAGTTCAATTTTAGCTTCACCGGTTTGCTGTGCTTTAAATGTCATGTTATGTTCAACTTCGGAAGAAGCAGAAAGTCGAACCGTCTCGGTCTTTACAATGTCACCATTTATTTTTAGCTGTACAGGAACGGATGTATTGCCATAACCTGTATTCTTTAATCGGATTGTTAGGGATGATGGCTCATTTTGATAGGCTGATGCTGGAATATCTGCATGGGTGATGGCAATGTCAGATTCCGAAATAGAAGAACCGATGGCGATGGTGTGAACGGGAACGCCCAGTGATTGTGCTATTCTTGCCGGATTTCCGCCTGCTGTATAATTGCCGTCAGTCAGGAGAAGTATGCCTGCCAGATGCTCGTCGCTGTGAAATTTTATCATATCCTGCAGCGACTGTGTGATATCGGTCTTGTCCCGGCTCATCTCAAGAGAATCGAGCAAATCCGCAGCTATATGACGGGCGGAACTCGCCCAGGTGAAATAGCTCAGTTTAAACGGCTCAAGGTTTTGAAACACAGTATCGCGGAGAACGCTCTCAACGATTTGTTTGCGGTTTCCCTGTTGATCTGTGATACTCATACTCGCGGACCGGTCGATCCCCACAGCCAGAATCGGCGGAAAAGACTGTTTTTTTGATTGCAGGATTGCGGCCCGGAACAAGACCAGACAAATCAGGATAAGAGCAGCGCTTTTCAGAGTGATGAGCAGGAACTTTGTGGTTTTGGGTACAGGCGGATTTGTCCGTCTGTATATCCAAAAAACAAAAACGATACAGATCAGACCCAGCAGAAAAAATAGCCATCTGTGGTCCGGAATAATGAGGCGCATGTTGGATAAAAACGGCATATCAGGATCAAACATTGTTATTCAGTGACAGATTGGGGCTTACGTCGAGGTCGAGTGAGGACTGAAACCCTTGGGTTAAACGCATGTGTCCGGCCCGGGCAATCATAGCGGCATTGTCGGTGCAGAATTTCTTTTCCGGAAGGATCAGATTGAAATGATGCTCTGCGCCGGCCTTTTTAAATGCTTCCCGAAGAGCGGTATTGTGGATGACACCTCCGGCCAGGATAATATTATCGCATTTGAAACGGTCTTTGGCCCGCAGTGTTTTGTTCACCAGAACATCTATGACGGCTTTTTGAAAGGCCGCTGCGACATCAGCTTTTTGCGAGTCCGGATGTTTGTGCATATGGTACAATACAGCTGTCTTCAAGCCGCTGAAACTGAAATCAAGATTGTCTTCATTCATAAGGGCGCGTGGGAAATTGAATTGGTTTGCGTCGCCCTCGCGGGCTGTTTTTTCAATATGGGGTCCGCCGGGATATCCCAGTTCCAAAATCTTGGCCACTTTATCAAATGCTTCCCCGGCTGCATCATCTATTGTCTGGCCGCAGATTTGATATTGAAATGGTTCTTCCACATAAATAAGTATCGTATGCCCGCCCGAAGCGATCAAAGAGATAAAGGGATACGGCAGATCGTCGGAAACCGCGTTCGCCAAAATATGGCCTTCCAGATGATTGATCCCGATAAAGGGAATATCCAGACTGACGGCCAATCCCTTTGCCGTACAAAGTCCGACGAGAAGAGCGCCTGCCAACCCCGGACCGTGTGTAACCGCGATTGCATCGATTTGGTCGAGTTTAAGATTCGCCTGCGCAAGCGACATTTTGATGATCGGACTCAGCTGTTTCATATGTGCCCGGGACGCAAATTCGGGCACCACGCCGCCGTATTCCTGATGAATGGATTGGGTGGTGGTGATGTTGGATAAAAGTTTATTGTCATTGACAACAGCAGCGCTTGTCTCGTCGCAAGATGTTTCGATGCCTAATACGAGCATATTGTTATTCCGATATTGTTTCATTTGTACGTTCAAGAACGACCTTGAACCGTTCAGGATCAATATTCCGGAAACGAATGTGTTCAATGGGTTCAAGGCTGACAGGATAATCTATAAAAGTTGTATCGTGGGGCGCGGTATAGGTAATGTAGGCGTTGATATCATCGGATTCAAGCGGAAAGACCTGGTCTGACACCACCTTGTACAGTCAATGATAAATGAGACGGCATGACCACAGCGCGTGTTTCAGGGGGATATTTTTCACTGTTACAGGTATATTATAGAGTCTTTTTTCCATTAGTTTCTGAATATCTGCATTTAGAGTTACTCTGTTCTGTAAAAGCTCGATATGATCCTGATCCGGAGTTTCAAGCTCAATTTCGGTTTCAATGGGATATTTGACATCTTTGAACGTGACTGCTCTTGTTCGTATGGAATCCATTCGGGAAAGCATGGATTCCGGACCGACCGCTTTAATCCGGGCCGGTGAAATCTCCGGTGTTCCTACAATCGTATAGCCCCGGACTGGATCAATGATGGCCTGATTTTTTATTGCAAAATTACGAGTGACTTTGGGTTCTATGGAGATGAGTATGGAATCCGGTTGCAGCAACTGTCTGATATTCAGACGTTTGGCTGAGCGTGCCAGAATAATATCGGATGTGTTGGGCTTTATGACCTGGGTCCCAGGCTTCCAGGTGAGATTCAGCTGCAGCCAGGCATCTTTGAACAGCAAAAAGGTGAGCAAGTCCCTGCCTTGTCCCTGAATACGCACTCTGACCCGTTCCGGTAATTCTGAGGTAATGATATATTCATCACTTCCCAGTGAAGATTTTACCGGTATGGTGGTAATGTGTTCATAGGTTCCGCCTATGACAACCAGGAACCAGATAAAAACAGCAGCCAGGGTAGACATGACCTTTGCTTTGTACTGGCTTTTGTCTTTAACATTTTTCTTGAAAAAAGATATCGCGCCAGCCATAGAGGACCCTAATTTAAAGAGTCAGAGAAACGCACCCGTTTTTCTCCGAATTTAAAATGGTGACAGGGTGTAAAACCGTAAAGGGAGGCTGCCGTAAATTGTTACAGCAGATTCCCTTTACGAAAAAGATGATAATTATTCTCGAACGATCCAAACTTTAATCGTTGCTTCCACATCCTGATAAAGTTTGATAGGAACGTTATATACGCCAAGTTCTTTGAGAGGTTCCTCAAGAATTATTTTTTTCCTGTCTATTTCAAACCCCTTTTCGTGCAGCAGGTCTGCAATATTCTGATTGGTAACTGCGCCAAACACCTTGTCTTCTTCGCCAACTTGAACCGTAGCGGTGACGGAAACTGAATTCAGTTTGTCCGCCAGAATTTGGGCTTGCTGTTTTTCTTCTTCAATACGGCGTTCTCTAACTTTACGTTCCTGTTCATAAATCTTTAAATTTGAGCCTGTGGCTGATACAGCGAATCCCTTGGGTATGAGATAATTTCTTGCATAGCCGGGCTTTACATCAATAATTTCACCGGCAGTTCCCAATGTAGAGATATCTTTTTTTAAAATTATTTTCATTTGTCATTCCTACGGTTGTTTATTTTGCGATATCAGAAACATACGGTACAAGTGCGAGTTCACGGGCTATTTTGATTGCCGAAACCAGCTGCCGCTGATGCCGGGCACACGTCCCTGATGTGCGACGGGGAATGATTTTTCCCTGTTCTGTTGTGAAGCGTTGCAGCCGTTTGGGATTTTTGAAATCAATATATTCTATGCCTTCCTCACAAAAACGGCAAATGCGTTTACGTTTCAGCATGTTTGCTCCTTCTTAATTACAGTTTCAGATTTTGATAGCCAAAATCAAAATCAGTCGGCTCTGTTTCTTTGGTCTCTGTTGACTCTGGAGCCGTTTCTGTTTGAGATTCTTTTTTATCCTGGCTAAAGGATGTTTCTGTTTGTGTGGGCTTGCTGTCCAACAGCTGTAAGTGTCTGGCCCGCAACTCTACAATATTTCGGGTGTTGTCGTTATCCGCGTTAAATGAATGGCTTTCCAATTCACCGTCGATTAGTACGGAATCACCTGTTTTCAAGGTTTTCTCACAATAATCTGCAATTTTATTAAAAGCCGTCACTCCAACCTGGCAGGTGCTTTCCCGCCAGATTCCCGAATTATCACGGTACTTTCGGTTTGCGGATAATAAAAATGTCGCAACCTTGTCGCCGGAAGAAGTTTGAATGTCCACATCGTTCTCGACAATTCCGGCGATCAGTACTGTTATTGATATCTGGCATCTTTAAATTACTCATGAATACCAGCTCCTCCATGTGTTCTGACTGGATCTAAACCCGATCAAGCCTCGGTTTTCTCCTCAGTCTCTGATTCATCTTTCTCTTCAGTAGATTCCTGAGAATCTTCTTTTTTGGGCTTTTCTTCCGGTGAGGCTTTGGGTGATTCTTTCTCTTTCTCTTTCTCTTCTTTTTGCACGTTTTCAAGCGCTTTGAGTGCAGCGGGTGTTAAGAGCAGAGTTTTATAACGAAGAATAGCCTCATTGAGTCGATATTCCCGTTCCAGGGGTTTAACCATGGTTGGTGGGCCATCAAAACGGATCAATACGTAATATCCGTACTGTCGCTTTTTAATTTCATAAGCCAGCCGTTTTTTGCCCCAACGGTCCACCACATCAATTGAACCGCCGTTTGCTGAGATAAATCGTTCGTACTTGTTGACGATACTTTCGATTTCTTCATTCTTTAGTAACGAATCGATAACAAAAATAGTCTCGTATTTTCGCAACGTCAATCCTCCATATGTGGAAAAATAATGATTGTCCGAATGCGTTTCTGTATGGTGATAAGTAAAGAAGGATGGCTTTAAGGTGAGCGTTGCAAAAGATCCTGATTGCACTGATTCATGGCGTTGTCAATGCCATCCCGGATAAAACACAGGGCGGCATTTACCGATTCATCAATAATGAAATCAAGTTCTTTCTGCTCATTTTTGGAAAAGCCGGACAAGACAAAATTTATCATATCCTTCTTTGCGATATCAGATCCAATACCGATTCGCAAACGAGCAAATTCTTTGGTGTTCAAATGTTGTATAACGGATTTCATTCCGTTATGTCCGCCTGTTCCGCCGGTTTTCCGTAAACGGATGTGGCCGAACAGGAGATCCGCGTCATCATAAACGACGAGGAGACGGGAAAGATCAATATCGTAATAATGAACCAGCTCACGAACTGCCAGGCCGCTGTTATTCATAAATGTTAACGGCTGTGCGCAAATAATGGACTGATTTCTGTAAATAACCTTACAACTCTGATAAGGACCTTTGCCCTTTTTTAGCTTCTCATGAAAAGACCGAGCCATCTGGTCGATTGTCATAAACCCGACGTTATGTCGAGTGTTCCGATACTTGCGTCCCGGATTACCCAGGCCTATGATCAAATAACGATCCGACATTGCGGATTGTCTATTCTTCCGGTTCTTCTTCTTCGCCTTCCGCTTTCTGACCGATTACTTCAGGTTCAGCGCCTTCTTCTCCTTCCAGTTCTTCACCTTCTTCTTCTTCTTCGGGCTCTTCTTCCATTCTCGGTACCGTGATACTTACAATGGTTGTAGCGGGATCGTCTAAAAGCTCTATGTTTTCCCAATTGACATCTGAAATGGAAATTGAATCTCCGATTTCCAGCTCGGTAACATCAACCTCGAGAAATTCAGGCATGTCAGAGGGCAAACATTCGATCTGCAATTCTCTCATCATCTGCTGCATAATACCGCCGTTTTTTACACCGATCGACGTTCCTTCCAGATGCAACGGAACAGTAACCGTGAATTTCTCACCCATCTTGATGCCCATCAGATCCAGGTGGATTGGCGTTCCTTTGATGGGATCGTATTGAATGTCACGGATAATGCATTTTTTAGGCTTTTTCCCGTCAAATGATACATCAAGCAATGCAGATTCATGACCCCAAATAGCCTGAAGGTCCGTGCGTTCCACATAGATTGGAATGTTACCCTTTCCGTGAAAATAATAGACACCGGGTATCTTTTTATCGGCTCGCAAGCGTCTGACTGAGCCTTTATTACTTAATTCGCGTGTCTGCACTTTTAATGAAATTTCTGCCATGTTTTATCTCCAAAAATTATGTCATTCCAAACTTGTGTATGGGTCAGTGCATGGGAGATTTGCTAACCATAAACAAATCAGATATTGAGCGTTCTCTGTGTATTCTCAAGATTGCTTCGGATAAAAGATACGAAACCGAGAGGATTTCCATTTTATCAATTTGTTTTTCAGGCGGCACGTAAATAGAGTCTGTAAAGAACGCTTTGTTGATACAGGATTGTTGCAGCCGTTCGATGGCTTTTCCTGATAATACAGGATGAGTCGATGCAACATAAATATTCCTGGCGCCTTTTGTCTTTAAAACCTGAACGCCGTTTACCAGTGTGCCTGCGGTATCAACCAGATCATCAACAATCAATACATTTTTATCCTGTACATCGCCTATAAATTCGGTGACGATGCATTGATTGTGCTCAATGCGTTTTTTATTGAGCACAGCCATTTCGGTGTTGAGCCTCGCTGCATAAGCTCTGGACAAATGCACTCCACCGATGTCCGGGGATACAATCACAACATCCTTTAATGCAAGGCTATTGAAATGATCAACAAAAACCCGCGCTCCGTACAGGTGGTCGAAAGGAATATCAAAAAATCCCTGGATCTGCGGTGCATGCAGGTCCAATGTCAATACCCGGTTCGCACCGGACTGTACCAGCAAGTTGGCCATCAATTTGGCCGAAATGGAGACGCGAGGTTGATCTTTGCGATCCTGACGAGCATAGCCGAAATAAGGGATCACTGCTGTAATGCGTGCTGCAGAGGCGCGTCTGGCTGCATCACACATGATCAGCAATTCCATAAAATTCTCTGCCGGCGGATGCGTCGACTGTACGATGAAAATATCAGTGCCGCGAATGCTTTCTTCGTATTTAACCCAGATTTCACCGTCGGAAAAGCGTTTGGTTGTAACCCGGCCTAACGGTTTTCCAAGATGCCCGGCGATTCGTTCGGCAAGTTGCTGATTTGAACAGCCGGAAAAAACTTTGAGTTGGCTCTCTTTCGCTTGAAATGGCATAACTACGTTTTCGCAAAGTTTTCAAATGAACCTACAAAAATGACGAAAATTTTATTTTCGTCATTTTTAAAGCTGGGGCGGGAGGATTCGAACCCCCGAATGCAGGAACCAAAATCCTGTGTCTTGCCACTTGACGACGCCCCAACAGCTATTTATATATCGGTTCAAACAAAAGTTTTCTGAAACCGCCGGCAAAATATTGAGAACATTCGCGCAGTTTATCCTCCGACTTGAATAATCCGTAAAAGGCAGAACCACTTCCGCTCATTTGTGCAAAAAAGGCGCCGGACGCATACAATTTGTTAATGATATCCTGCAAATCCGGATACTTTTTCAACACCACTGTTTGCAAATCGTTCTCCAGTGTTTCTTTCCAAGGATCAAGTCGGTAAAAATTATCAATAAAGCCTTTTAATTTAGTTATTTTTCTTTTGTTTGTCAAGCTTAAATTTTCGTAAATCTCCCGAGTTGATATGGAAAACGGCGGGATAATCAGCAAACCCCGGTAAACCGGTTTGAATAGCAAAGGAGTCAGAGTCTCACCGCGTCCTGTGCCGAAAGCCAGGCCACCGCTCATGAAAAATGGAACATCGGAACCGAGTGAGGCTGCAATGTCTGTTAACCGAGTCCGGCTCTGGCGGCATTCCCATTTCTGATTCAAAGCCCCGAGTACTGTTGCCGCGTTACTGCTGCCGCCGCCGAGTCCCGCACCAATAGGGATTTGTTTTGACAGCTTAATTATGCAGCCTTTTCCCTGACAGCCTGTCTGCTGCAAGGCAGCCGCTGCTTGGTGAGCGAGATTGCGTTCGTCACCGGGACAATCTTTGTGGTCGGATTGAATCTGGATGCCGCTCTCTGCAGGCGTGATTTCAATTTTATCGCAAAGACTGATTTCCTGGAAGAACGTCTCTATGTTATGAAACCCGTCCTTGCGCTTGTTCAGCACTGACAATCCGAGATTGATTTTTGCATTCGAATTATACATAAATTCCATCCTTTGATTGTATAATATACTCAATACAAATTGAACAAGCAAGCAGTCGTAGAGCCAAATGGGATTATCGGTCATCTTTTGCAGCTACCGGATTTATTCACTTTTTGTTTTCAGTTCCGGGTGAGTGGATATATCTTGCATTTCATTTTCAAGATGCTTACTTTTCTTTTTGTATAATTTTATTTTGGAAATTATGAAGCCAATCTATTTTCTATCAGATGCTCATTTAGGGGCACAGGATGAGGCGCAAGAAGCATTAAAACGTGAGCGTCTTTTTTCTTTTCTCGATTATGTAAAAACCGAAAAGGCGGATTTGGTTATTGTAGGAGATCTTTTTGATTTCTGGTTTGAATACAAATCAGTGATTCCCCGCTTGCATTTTAGGGTCCTGTGCAAGCTCGCCGACCTCACTCGATTCTGCACTATCCATTATATTGCCGGTAACCATGATTTCTGGCTTGACAGTTTTATGCGCCATGAAATCGGCCTGTCTCTTCATCCGGATGAATTTATCATACAGTGGGGTGAATATAATATATTCATCATTCATGGGGACGGCCTCATGAAGAGAGATTCGGGCTACCGGCTCATGAAACGTGTTTTTCGAAATAAATGCTGTATCAAACTGTACCGAATGTTCCATCCTGATCTCGGCATTTCTCTGGCGCTCGGTTTGTCCCGTCTAAGCCGGAAATCGGGTGATCCTGAAGAAAAATTCAGCGATCAGGACTATCGAGATTATGCCCGAACAAAGCTGACGCAAGGGTATAATATAGTCATTATGGGGCATACGCATATTGCCGCCAACGAAAAAACAAACGGTGGCTGGTACGTAAATCCGGGAAACTGGATGCAGGACTTTTCGTTTGCAGTTGTTGATGAAAACGGGCCCGCTCTTTATCAATGGAACGGGAACTCTGCCGCCCCTTTTAAAAACAATCAACAGGAGGTATAATTGCATCCCATATTGTTTAAAATAGGTCCGCTTGAAATTCGATCTTATGGATTTATGCTGGCCCTTTCGTTCTTGCTGGGTATCTGGTTCTCCACCCGGCGTGCTAAAAAACAGGGAGTAGATCCCAATCATATTCTTGATCTGTCAGTCATTCTTATCATCAGTGGTATAGTCGGCTCCCGGCTGTTTTATGTGCTGTTTCATTTGGATGAATTCAAAGGCAGATGGCTGGATACAATCAATCCCGTTCAAAGCGATGGAACAATCGGAATCGCAGGGCTGACATTACTCGGCGGGGTTGTCCTTTGCTTTATTGCAGCTTTTTATTACCTGCGTTTAAAAAAACTTTCTTTTCTAAAATTCGCAGATATTTTGGTGCCTGCGGTGGGACTGGGAATATTTCTCACCCGTATTGGCTGCTATCTGAACGGCTGCTGTTATGGCCTGCCCTGTGATGCTCATTCTCAGTTTTGCGTAGAGTTTCCAGTCAACAGCGCGGCCGGAAGTCAGTTCCCAGGGATTCCTCTGATTCCCACACAATTGTATTCATCTCTGTACGGATTGATCATTTTTGGCGCTCTTTTATTTGCCGAGCGCTGGAAAAAATATGACGGCTTTCTTTTTTACCTGTTTGTTGTTTTGTATGGGTTTTCCCGGTTTATCATTGATATTTTCCGATACTATGAAGACAGCATGGTTCTGGTTACCATCGCCGGTCTGGATATCAGTATGAATCAATTGATCAGCGCTGTTTTTGTCGTTTTGGGCTTGTTCGGTATCTGGTATAAACACCGGACAGTAAAATCGGGAAATGCCTGAAAAATATATGTTTATTTTTATTCTGCTTATGCATAAAAATCAGATTGATTTTTGTGTCAATTATAATTATATTAGATGAAATGTTAAATGTCGTATCAGGATGAGATAGATTCGGCTCTGCTCTATTTAAAACGATCGGTTACGCGGCATTGCAAATGAATCGGTTTTTTTGAGGGGGATAACAAAACTGATAGGAGAGAAAAATGCGATATTTTCCCTTTTTTCTGATTTTTTCAAGCTTGATTTTCTTTCTCTCGTGTGCAGGAACTCGTGTTGATAACCAAAGTGATGAACAAGCGGGAACATGGGAGGGAGAGCAGGATTTTCAACCGGACCCCGATGAAGAGGCGGAGGTCTTGCGGCTTTTGGGAATAACCGAGGATGAGGCCAAAGCTACAGCATCAGATGATTCAGTGGATGATTTCTGGGCGACAGAGACCGAGGCCCCCGACCGAAACGTCGGTGAGACAGTGGATGCGCCGGAGGGAGAGAGTTTAGAGCAGGAAGTTGAGCGGCTTGAACAACAGGTCAATCAAAAGGATGAAAAACTGGCTGAACTGAGACGTGAACTTTATGAAAAGGAATTAGAGGTTCAGAAAAAACAACAAAAAGTTCAGGAATCAAAACAACAGGCGCCTCAGTCGACGTCTATTACCGGTTCCGGTTCTGATGCACTGGATTCTTTTCGTTCCCGTTACGATCAAGCATTGAACCTGTACAAACAAAGACAGTATGAACAGGCGATTGCCCTGTTCCGGGAATTGCTTGCTGTGCGGCCACAAAACACTCTGACAGATAACTGCCAGTACTGGATGGGTGAATGTTACTATGGTTTGACGGAATATGAAAAAGCGGCAATGGAATTTAATAAAGTTTTTATGTATCCCGAATCGAACAAGCTGGATGACGCTCAGCTTAAACTGGGACTTTGCTATATTAATATGGGAGATAACGCCCAGGCCCGTACCGAATTCCAGAAACTGATCAATGAATATCCAAACAGTGAATATATCCCCAGAGCGCAGTCCTATTTGTCACGTCTGCAATAACTGCTCTGAACCCATGGAAATCGAATAAGATTAATTGTTTTTCTGAACAAGATACAGGATAACCTATGAAAAATCGGCTCAGAATATTGATGCTTTCCTCTGAGGTGACACCGTTTGCTAAAACCGGGGGGCTGGCAGATGTTGCCGGCGCGCTCCCCAAAAAACTGCACGATAAGGGGCATGATATTCGTGTGATTATGCCGCGGTATGGAGGAATAAGCGAAAGAAAATTTGTGCTCAGGGATGTCATTCGCCTGAAAAAAATACCCATCAAGATGTGCGGTAAAGAATATACAGTCAGTGCAAAATCCGCTTTTCTACCGGATTCCAAAGTGCAGGTTTATTTGCTCGAACACAAACCGTTTTTCGGTCGTAAAGATCTATATGTCGATCCCCAAACGGGTAAAGCATTTTCTGACAACCCCGAGCGTTTTATGCTGTTTTGTCGTGCGGTCATTGAAATGATGCGTATTCTGCATTGGAAACCTCAGGTTATCCATTGTAATGACTGGCAGACCGCACTGCTTCCCTGGTTTTTAAAACACCAAAATCTGGACGACGGTTTTTTTGATGATACATCAACTCTTCTTTCAATCCACAATATGGCCTATCAGGGAGATTTTTCCACAGATGCCTTGACAAAATCGGGGTGTATGAATGATTTATCGCCCGACGATGACCTGATCAAATATGATAAAATTAATTTTCTCAGAGCAGGATTGGTGACGGCGGATGCCATTTCAACAGTGAGCCCGACCTACGCCGGGGAAATTTTGGACAATCAGGAATCGGCCGCCGGATTGCAGGAAGAACTTTTACAGCGCAAGAACGATTTGTATGGAATCCTGAATGGTGTCGATTATAATGTCTGGGATCCAAAGACCGATCCTCTGATCGATGCGAATTATGATGTGGATTCTCTGGATCAAAAAAGCGAGAATAAAAAAGCGCTTTTAAAAGAGGCAAAATTGCCCTATGATGAAAACACCATTTTGGTTGGCATTATCTCGCGACTTGCAGAACAAAAAGGATTTGATATCATCAGCGAAGCTATTGATGATATGCTAAAGATGAATCTGCAGATTGTTGTGCTCGGTACCGGTGATCCAATGTATCACAAATTTTGGCAGGATATGATGAAAAAATATCCCCAAAAAATTGCTGCCTTTTTGACCTTTGATGAAACATTGGCTCATAAAATCGAGGCATCCAGTGATGTGTTTTTAATGCCCTCCCGCTTTGAACCCAGCGGATTGAATCAGCTTTACAGTCTGCGATATGGTACCGTGCCGGTTGTGCGTAAAACCGGTGGCCTTGCGGACACTATTACTGATTTTGTTCAGAACCCTGAAACTGGCAATGGTTTTGTTTTCACAGACTATGACAGCAAATCAATGCTGAGTGCGCTGCAGAATGCTGTAAAAACCTATTCGGACCGCAAAACCTGGGTCACCCTCCAGTTGCGTGGCATGCAGGCGGATTATTCATGGAAAGCCGCCGCTGAAAACTATCTGCAGCTATACCAGGATATGATCGAAAAAAAGAACAGTTGAACGTGTTTTGTTTTACTCTGAAAAATTTTGTATCAATGCTGTACAGTTTAAAACATCTCATCATGGAACTGCGATAGATGTAATAATTATAAAATATTGTTTAAAAAGTATTTAAAAGAAAAGCAAAGTCGGCGGCAGCGTGGCACCGACTTTGCTTTTATAATGTATTCTAGTATTATAATTAAATGGATTTATTAGGGACCCGGAGGAATAAAGGAAATTAAAAGGGCTTATGGAAGGTCTCGACATTCAAGTACATTACGTAGGTATGCTCAAGGATATTGCTCTTTTAAAGACTTCAGGTTTCATTGATACGAGCACAGCGCCTGAATTCCATAAAATTATCAATAAAATGCTGGAACAAGGAATTGTTCAATACGTTGTAGACATGGAATCCGTACAATATGTAAGCAGTGCGGGGTGGAGCGTGTTTGTCAGTGAAATACGAGGGATAAAAGAGCGGAGTGGAAATCTGAAGCTTTGTCATATGCTTCCCGGCGTTCTGGAGGTGTTTGAAATGCTGGAATTTAATCGGATTATTTCCACATATGAGACAATCGAGGAAGCCATAGATGAATTTGATTTTTGCCGGGACATTCACCGGCTCCCCGTAATAGCAGCCTCTGGTGAAACACCGGAGCTTCAAACCGAAAAAATGCAAGATAAAAAGCCTGTAACCCGTCAAGCGCCTGCAACACCTGCCCGGCAAACTCTTTCGGAAACAGAACGGCCTGAACCAACATCCAAACCCCGTTCTGAAAGAAAAGAAACACATCCCCGGGCCGATCTGCCGTTGAATGAAAAAATTAAACAAGCTGTTTTACAGGAACCGGGCGCAAAGACCATAACCCTTAAAAAACGGCTCAATACGGAAGAATTCGGGTTTTCCAGGGTTAATTATTTTCAATTGCGGCGGCTGTTAAAGCATCTGGGACTTGATACCCAGGAAAAGCGTTTCCGTTATTACCGTTCACGATAATTTTATGGAATGAATATGAAGAGTATCAACCTTGTCTTATTTGTCGCGGTTATTTTTTCTTTGGGATGTATATCACCCGGCTATGCTCAGAACGACTTTATGCTGCCGGACACAACAAAGACATACCGGTTTAATCCAGGTGACGGTTTGCGTCTGATGATTTATGAAGATGACTTGAACACACCGCAGAATCGTTTCATCACTAATTTTCATGACCGGGAATACGCGCTTGACGGAGAAGGGTATGTGCGTCTTGGTCCCATTGGCACAGTAAAGTTGTCGGGAATGACAGTAGAAGAAGCAACTGAAAAAATCCAGCAAGTTCTGCAACCCTATGCGAGAAACCCGAAAATTCTTTTATTTCCACTGATCCGCATATCGATGGTGGGCGAATTCGGTGAATCCGGAATGTACAGATTTGACCCCTCTATTTCTCTCTGGGATGTGGTTGCAGAGGCCGGAGGTGTCGGCAGCAGTATCCGCATGGAAGATATTTACATCCTTCGCAACGGAGTCATTATCTATAAAAATTTTCGTGACGCAATATACAGCGGCACTTCTTTACGGGAAATAGGAATACAGTCGGGAGACGAGATTGTTGCACCGCGGGTAAACCGGCTCAGCTTGTATGATGTATTTCGGTATGTGAATTTTGCATCAACGATGCTCTTGCTGTATTACACAATCCAGGAACGAACAAACTAAACTAGTTTTTTGCTATGGCATACGAAGAATATGATATCACAGATCAACAAATTGATCCGAGTGAAGCACCTCAGGTTAATTTTTCTAAATATATGCGCGGTATATGGAAACGCAAGTGGATAATACTTGTCCTTTGTGTTCTGGTGGCCATCCCGTTCTATTATCACGCTGCCAATCAAGTTCCTAAATATAAATGCACGGTTACTATACAGTCTAAAAAACTGGGTGATAGTGAAGGCCGTCTTTTAGATGACGTCCGTCAGGCGGAAATCAGAAGCCGGATGTTTTCCGAGCGAATTGCTTCGGCTCTGGGAGAGGCGTTTGTACTCACTGACAGCACACATGAGCGTCTGGAAGATATTTTTCAGGACTATCGTACCACCCAGGATCCTGTCGACGGCAACTATCAGATCAAGGTGACGGGTTTAGGCGACTATTATCTGCTCCAAAACGGCACGATTATCGATAGCGCGTCTGTATGGGAAGCGGTTGAAAACAACCGAAATGTGAACGGTTTGTCTTTTCGTTTGAATCCTGAATTTGTAAAGTTCAAAAACAAGGCTTCATTCCGGATTCAGCCCTTCAAGCAGGCAGTTCAGCAAGTAGGAAACGCTGTGACGCCGCGGTTCAGTCGTTCCGGTAATTTTATGGTTCTGGAAATGATCGGAACCGATCCCAAAGTATTGCCGAAAAAGCTGAACCGCATTGCCCAGGTTTATGTGGATGAAACCATGGTGCTGGAATCACGTGATATTGACAGCTACCGCAAAATGCTTCAGAAAAAACTCAGTGCGGCTGAGAAAAATGTTAAAGAGAGCGAAGGGGCTCTAAGCAATTTCTATTCAAGATATCCCCTGGCGCTTGACAGCGAACGGCAAAAATTGCTGGATGAAATTTCTCAAGTGAATGCAAAATTACGCGAACTGCCGCAACAAAGAAAGCTGCTGACCAGTTATCTGGATAAACTCGATTCTTTGCAAACGGACGAGGATGAGCTTCGACGTCTTATCGTCCACGAATTGTCCCGATTTCCTGCTCTGGAAGAAGAACCCGAGCTTCGAATTTTTCGGCAGAAGCTGATCAGCCTCGAAAAGGAGTATGACGAGTTGTACAGGCAGTATTCTCCGGAAAATCCACAGCTGCTGGCGATCAAACAGAGAATTGAAGATACACAAAATCAAATCATACAGTACGCTTCGCACTATCGAAACGAATTGGTCGCGAGAGAAGTTGATTTTAAGAAACGCGCCAAAGAGCTGGATGCGCAGCTCAAACAGCTTCCGGCGAACGAATACAGATTAATGAAACTGGAACGCAATCAAAAAATTGATGACCAGCTCTATTCTTATCTTTATACGGAAATTCAAAAAATGCTGGTGTCGGAATCTGTGACCGGAGAAACCATACGCATTATGGAACCCGCACAAGAGCCGACTTCAACAATCAACCCCAGTAAGAAAATGAGCGCCATGATGGGAGGTGGACTCGGACTGCTTCTTGGAATTCTTTTGTCAATCGTAATCGATCTGTTCGACAGGAAAATTCACACGTCATCAGATGTTGAAAATACTTTACATCTCAAGGTTTTGGCTGATATTCCACATGTGAAATTTTCAGATATCCCGGAATATTCGGACTATGAAAAAGCAAAATATATAGACAAGCAGCTGGTGACGCACGACTATTCGCCCACTTCGGTAGGGGAGGCTTACCGGTCTTTGCGCACGCATCTCATGTTTTCCAAAGAGATCGGACAGATCAATACACTGCTCATTACCAGTACACAGCCCGGCGAGGGCAAATCATTTACCGCCAGTAATTTGGCCATCATTTTGGCTCAGCAACGTTCGAGCACACTCTTGGTGGACGGCGATTTAAGGCGCGGTGTTCAGCACAACACATTTGACTGTAAAAAAGAACCGGGATTGACCAATTACCTCAACAACAGTTATGCATTGAGCGGTTTGGTGCAAAAAACGCATATCCCCAATTTGTCGCTTGTGAGTTGCGGTTCCATGATCCCCAATCCTTCTGAACTTTTGGGATCACGCTATATGGAACGCTTTCTCCTGGAAGCCAAACGAAAGTTTGAATTTATAATTTTTGATACCCCACCGCTGGACGCGGCTACCGATTCTGTGGTTTTGGGAACCCAAATGGACGCCGTTGCTCTTGTGGTTCGCGTGGGCATGACAAACAGCGCTCATATTAAAAAACGCCTGGAAGTTTTTAATACTGTTCCGGCAAATTTAATCGGCGCCATTTTAAACGGAAATCAAGAGGAGCAGGTTAAAGAATATTACAGTTATTATCACTATTAAAATTTGTAAACTATGAATATACTGATAACAGGCGGGGCCGGATTTATTGGTTCCCATTTAAGCCAGGCCCTTTTAGATAAAGGTCATGTGATAACAGTTGTTGATAACTTTAATTCCTATTACAACCCGGATATCAAACGATCAAATATCAAAACTTGTCTGCAGAATAACAGATATAACCTGATTAAAGCGGATATTCGCGATTATCCCACCCTTAAAACCAAATTGGCTACACGTCCCTTTGATGTGTTTATTCACCTGGCTGCACGCGCCGGTGTACGGCCTTCAATCGAAAAACCTCTGCTTTACGAACAAGTGAACGTTCAGGGAACAACGCATCTTCTGGAGCTGGCCAGAGAGTGCGGAGTGAAAAAATTCATATTTGCGTCCAGTTCCTCTGTGTACGGCGCCAACAGAAAGACGCCGTTCCATGAACAGGATTTTGTTGATAATCCCGTTTCACCCTATGCGGCCACTAAAAAAGCCGGGGAATTGCTCTGCTATACGTACCACAGTCTCTATGATATCTCGGTCAACTGTTTGAGATTTTTTACCGTTTATGGCCCGCGCCAGCGTCCCGATATGGCTATTCACAAGTTCACGCGACTCATCGATCAGGGAGAACCGGTTCCCGTCTTTGGCAATGGCGACAGCAGAAGAGATTATACTTTTATAGATGATATCATCCAGGGGATTATAGGCGCGATTGATCATTGCGATGGGTACAATATTTATAATCTCGGTGAGTCCAAAACCGTTCCTCTTTTAGCTATGATCGGACTTGTCGAAAAAGCACTGGACCGCAAAGCCAATCTGACTTTTCTCCCTGCTCAAAAAGGAGATGTCCCTATTACTTTTGCAGATATCTCCAAAGCCCGGCAGGATCTGGGCTATGCGCCTCAGGTTTCAATCGAAGACGGCATTGAGCAATTCGTAAACTGGTACACAGATCACCGAAGTGATGTGAAAAAGGTGAAAATTTAAATGCTGAATGACAAAGATAATTTTCTGGCAGGCCTGATGAAAACTCTGGATCTGGCAATGCTCTTTTTTGCCTTTTTCGCTGCTTATTTTGTCGACGAGATTGTCAGAGATATCTTTGCCATTAATGTCAAAGCCTATGCCATTGATTTGACGTTTCAGGGGGTGATCTATTTCACTCAGAATTACTGGCTGATGTTTATCGGATTTCCCCTGATATGGGCGTTTATTTTTAATTTTAACGGAATTTACAGAGACTACCGGCTGAGGACGTTTCGGAAATTATTGGCAATGCTTGTGATTTCCAGTATATGGGCCACGCTTGTTGCCGGCAGCTTTATCTTTCTGCTCAAAATCCAGATGGCCAGCCGTCTCTTTTTCCTGGTCTATTCGGCAACCGCCTTTGTCTGTGTCGCGGCTGAAAAGGGAATCTTTTTTTTCATCCTTGAACATGTTTACTCTAGCGGCTATTATCAGGAAAATTTGCTCATTGTCGGCACCAATGAACGGGCCCTGGAATTCATCCGGCATGTGAAACGCCATGCCGGATGGGGTCTGCATATTATCGGAATTATCGATGATGATCCCAATATGTACGGGGAAACCGTGGAAGGGTACCGGGTGGTTGGGCGTATTGAAGATATTCCTTTCGTGGTCAACCGCTTGGTGATTGATCGGGTGATTTTTGTGGTGCCGAGGCTCTGGCTGGACAGGATCGAGGAGGCCATCCTGGAGTGCGAAAAGCTCGGCGTTCCCACCTCTATTTCTCTGGATTTGTACCAGACCCATGTCGCCAAGGTTCAGCAAACCGATTTTGACGGGTTCCCGCTGCTCGAATTTAAACCATTTTACGCCAAAGAATGGCAGCTTTTTGTTAAACGGGTGATTGATATTATCGTGTCTTTTACTGTTTTGTTGATTTTTTCGCCGGTGATGCTGATAGTTGCGCTGCTGATTAAATTGACATCCAAAGGCCCGGTGCTGTTCAAACAGGAACGAATCGGCTTGAACGGGCGAAAATTTACCCTGTTCAAATTCAGATCAATGGTGGTGGATGCTGAAAAATTAAAAGAAAAGTTGATGCAGCAGAATGAAATGACCGGTCCTGTTTTTAAGATGAAAAAAGATCCCCGAATAACCTCAGTCGGGTATTTCCTTCGGCGCACCAGTATAGATGAACTCCCCCAGTTTTTGAATGTACTGAAAGGGGATATGAGTATTGTCGGACCGCGCCCGCCCCTGGAAAGTGAAGTTGAACAATACGAGGTCTGGCAGCGGCGCCGTTTGAGTTTAAAACCGGGTATTACCTGCATTTGGCAAATAAGCGGCAGAAACAGAATCGAATTTGAGGACTGGATGAAAATGGATTTGGAATACATTGACAATTGGTCGCTTTTCCTCGATTTGAAAATCATGATCAAAACCTTTTTTGTGGTTCTCACCGGATATGGAGCCCAGTAACTGATCCTGTAAGGAAATTTTTAATGAAACACATGCGTCGTCATTCACGCTCAGAAAAGAAACGTATACTTATGATCGCGCCGCAACCCTGGTTTCAGCCCAGAGGTACGCCGTTTAGCGTGCTGCACCGTATTAAAGCGCTGTCCCTGCTCGGCCATACAATCGACCTGTGCACCTATCCGATTGGACAGGATATTGATATCCCGAATTTAACCATTCATCGGACAAAAAAACCGGTGTTCGTCAAATCGATAAAGATCGGACCGTCAAAAACCAAAGTGTTGCTGGATATACCGCTGATCATGCTGACCTGGAAACTGCTCAGACGAAATCGATACGATTTTATTCACTCCCATGAAGAGGGTGCATTCTGGGGCGCATGGCTGGCAGCGAAATATCATGTCCCACATCTTTATGATATGCATTCAAGTTTGCCCCAGCAGTTGGATAATTTTAAATTTACCCGGCTGTCTTTTCCGGTCAGACTTTTTGAGCGCCTGGAACATTATGTGATTCGGCGTTCTTCGGGCATCATAACCATCTGTCCGGAATTACAGCAGTATGTTGAAAAACATTTTCCGGAACAGAAAAGTCTGCTTGTTGAAAATGTCGCGGATAATGCGATTGTGTTTCCCCCCAACCCGGCCAATAAAAAATCGCTGCGGCAAAACTATGGCCTGCCGGACAAGCCGTTGATACTCTATTACGGAACATTTGAACCTTACCAGGGTCTGGATTTGTTGATTCGCAGCGCTCCACCGGTGATACGACAATTTGACGGAAATGTACATTTTGTGCTCATTGGCGGGAATGAACAGCAGATTGCCGACTATAAGGCAATGACCGCTGAACAGGATGTCGCGGATTTTTTTACATTCACCGGGTTTTTGCAGCCGGAATGGATTCCTCCGTTTGTGGATATGGCGTCTGTTCTGGTCTCCCCACGTCTCAAAGGCACCAATTCGCCGCTTAAAATCTATTCCTATCTGCGTTCGGGTGTGCCCGTAGTGGCCACCCGGCATATCACCCATACTCAGCTGCTGAGTGATAACGAGGCATTTCTTGCAGAACTGAATCCGGATGCGTTTGCCGGGAGCCTGATTGACGCTTTGACCGATCAGCAGCGCAGAGAGACTATTGTCCGGCAGGCAAAGAAACTGGCCGAGAAAAAGTACGGTTATCAGAACTACCTGGATAAAACCGCACAGGTCGTTCATCAAACTGTTGAACAGGAGCTGTAATGTGCGGAATTTGCGGGGTTTTTAACAGAAATCCTGAACATCATGTCGATCCCCGGGATATCAAACGAATGTGCGATGCCATTGTGCATCGCGGTCCGGATCAGCAAGGCGCGTATGTGTCCGCGAATATTGGAATCGGCATGCGCCGGCTCAGCATTATCGACTTGTCCACCGGTAATCAGCCCATTTTCAATGAGGATGGATCGCTGGCTATTGTGTTCAACGGGGAAATCTATAACCATCAGCAGCTGCGAAAGGAACTGGTTGCCAAAGGACACCGGTTTAAAACCCATTCCGATACGGAAGCCATTGTTCACGCCTATGAAGAATACGGAGAGGCCTGTCCTGAAAAACTCAACGGGATGTTCGCATTTGCCATTTGGGACCGGAAACGTCAATCCGTCTTTTTAGCCCGCGACCGCATCGGGATCAAACCGCTTTATTATTATATTGACGCCAATCGGCTGGTATTCGGGTCCGAATTAAAGTCGATATTGAAAATAAGTGATATTCCGAGGCAGGTCAATGCAAAAGCACTTGATACTTTTTTAACTTTTGAATATATTCCCAGTCCCTATTCGATCTTTGATAATATTCATAAATTGCCGCCCGGACACAGTCTGACCGTTGCCCGTGACAGGCATTCGTTAAAACAGTACTGGACGTTTGAGTACAATACACTGGATTATAATGAGCAGCAGCTGAAATCGCGCTTTGTTGAACTGCTTGAAGATTCGGTCAATATCCGTTTGATGAGCGATGTGCCGTTGGGCGCGTTTTTGAGCGGAGGATTGGATTCCAGCTCAATTGTTGCGCTCATGTCGCGGCACACGAACGGACCGGTAAAAAGTTTTTCCATCGGATTTGATAATTCCACCTATAACGAGCTGCCGTTTGCCCGGGCTGTTGCAAACCAGTACCAGACTGAACATTACGAAGAGATCATACAACCGGATGCTCTGAGCCTGACCGAACGCATTATACGGCAATTGGATGAACCGTTTGGCGATTTTTCCGTGTTCCCGACTTTGCTGGTGTCGGAAATGGCGCGCAAGTATGTGACCGTTGTCCTCTCCGGTGACGGGGGCGATGAATTGCTCGGCGGTTATGACACCTACATTGCCCAGAACATGGCGCGGCGATACGCGCGTCTGCCCGCGCTGCTGCGCAAATATCCGATCGAGGCGCTGATCAATCTGTTGCCGCCGACGGAAAAGAAAAAAGGCCTGGTCAATCGCGCAAAGCGTTTTGTCGAAGGCATGCGACTTCCGGACCATCTTCAACACGTGCGCTGGATGATCTTTCTGCAGAGCGCTGAAAAACAAATGCTCTACGATCCGGAGTTTCAACGATCTTTGAATGATTATGACTCTTTTGGGTTTATTAAAGAGGCATTCCGAAATTCGGGTTCGAGCACGCCGCTGGACCAGCAGGAATATGTTGATATCAAAACCTATCTGGTGGATGACATCCTGGTCAAAGTCGATCGCATGAGTATGGCGGCTTCTCTGGAAACCCGCGTGCCGTTTCTCGATCACCGGTTTGTAGAGTTTGCTGCTACGATCCCTGCGCATTATCGATTGCGTGGCAAGCAGACAAAAGCTATTTTAAAAGACACGATGCGCCCGTTACTTCCGGACATGATTCTGAAACGCGGTAAAGAAGGCTTTAGTATCCCCATTAAAACATGGATGAAAAACGAACTCCGGCCGCTGATGACCGACGTGCTGTCCGAACGCAATGTCAAAGAAAAGGGATTTTTCTCGCCGACCGTCGTACAAAAACTGGTTCGCGAACACTTGCAAAATCGGGAAAATCACAGTCACCGGTTGTGGGGGCTGATGATGTTCCATATGTGGTATGACATTTATATGAAAGCTGACTGATGAAACGGAATCCGGAACAATTTAAAAACACAGAATTTGATGTGCTGATCATCGGCGCCGGCATATACGGCGCTTTTGCCGCCTGGGATGCCGCCATGCGCGGATTGAAAACCGCCCTTATCGACAAGGGTGATTTCGGTTCAGCGACATCTTCCAACAGTCTCAAGATAATTCACGGCGGTCTGCGCTATCTGCAGCATCTGGATTTTATCCGAATGCGCGAATCGATCCTGGAACGCCGGCATATGATGTCCATGGCGCCGCATCTGGCGCATCCGCTGCCTTGTGTCATGGGGACTTTTGGGCATATGATCAAGGGCCCGGAAGCCATGCGCCTGGCATTGCTGCTCAATGACATCATCAGCTGGGACCGCAACCGGCTGAAAGACCCACAAAAGCATTTGCCGCGCGGACGCGTGATCTCCAGAGATAAATTGTTGGATATTATCCCTTATATCGACCGAGAACGCCTGAACGGCGGAGCGGTCTGGTACGACGGTATTATGAGCGATTCAGAACGATTGCTTTTATCCATTGTCCGCGCTGCCCAGGAACAAGGCGCAGTCGTCGCCAATTATATGAAAGCCAAGGAAATTTTGATTGAAAATAATCGAACCACCGGCGCTGTGGTCTCGGATCAAACCGGAATGGACAGTTTCCCGGTCCGCGCCAAAACCATCCTGAGCACAGCAGGCCCCTGGGTGAATAAATTGGCCCGCAATATGGAAAAGAACGAGGATTTGATAGAGTATTCAACCGCAATGAATTTGATCATTGACCGAAAATTCAGCGACTATGCAATCGGCGCCAGCACAAAATCGACGTTCAGCGACAAGGACGCGGTGATCAGCCGCGGATCCCGGCTGCTGTTCATTGTACCCTGGAACGGCAAAACCATGGTTGGAACCGCGCACAAACCGTTCTCCGGTGATCCGGAAGCATACAAACCGAGTCGCGATGATGTTGTCGAGTTTCTCGATGAAATCAACAGCGCGCTGCCCGGCGCAGAAATTACTATGGATCAGGTCACGCGTGTGCTTTTCGGACTGCTGCCCATGGCTTCGGTCAATGAAACAAGCGGTGACGTGCAGCTGGAAAAGCATTACAGAATTGTTGATCACGCGCAGGAGGGCGGGCCGGAAGGCGCTTTCAGTCTGGTATCCGTAAAGTATACCACAGCCCGGGATGTGGCGGAAAAAGCCATAGATGTCATAGCCAAACAGCTCAACTCTACAACGCCTTCTGAAACCGCAAAAAGCCGGGTCTGGGGCGGTGATATTGAAAATTACCGCGAGTTTATGCGCCAATCGGAAGCGGAACCTGTGCCGGAACGCCTGATGCAACATTTAAAGGCGGTTTTCGGAAGCCGCTATACGGATATTCTCGAACTGGCTGGAACGGATTCCGAATTGCTCAATCCTCTTTCTTCCGCTACGGCAGTGACCCCTGCGGAAATATTGTATGGGGTACGCCGGGAAATGGCTGTGCATTTAACGGACATTGTACTGCGTCGAACAGCTCTTGGCAGCAGCGGCTGTCCAAAAGATTCATTACTGCAGAAAATCGCGGATATTGCCGGGGATGAACTCGGGTGGTCCGAACAAACCCGAAACACTGAAATTAACCGTGTTAAAGAATATGCTGGATTTATAAAATAAACAAACAGGTGAATTATGTCAGATACCATTGGTACTTATTTATATGATGGAAGCGATAAACGCACTCTGGATGAAGTGAGGAAATACTGGACTGATAATGTCAATTCTACCCAATTCTGGACCGGTGATCCCCGAAAAATCGGGACCGGTGAGTTTTTCGATAGTGTCAGCGCCTTTATACGAAAAAATTACGAACACCGATACCGGTTGATTGATTCCGAAAGCGCGAAATTCCCGGGCGGCAAGGTATTGGAAATCGGCTGCGGAGTCGGATGGGAGTCCATTGCCTGGGCGCAAAACGGCATGGACATCCACAGCATCGATCTTTCACCGGCAGCGATTGAACTGGCGCAAAAGAATTTTGAGCATAATAATCTCAAAGGCGATCTGAGACTGGCCAATGCGGAAGAACTGCCGTTTGAGGATAATGCTTTCGATATCGTGACATCTCTCGGTGTACTGCATCAGACGGAAAGCACACAGCGTGCCGTGTCCGAGGTGTATCGTGTGTTGAAACCCGGCGGTCACGCGGTGATCACCCTGTATTATAAAAAGTCCTGGAAGATCTTTTTGACCAAACTGGGCAAAGTTAATTTTGAATTTTCCCATGAAGATGCGCCGATTACCCGTCTTTACGATCATGATGATCTCCGACCGTTATTTTCACAATTTCCCAATGTTGATATTTTTCTGGATTATATCCGCGCGACAAAATCACCCCGCAAAGGATTTTTAGCCGGATTGTTCAACTATATGTTTGTGCCCGCTTACAATTTGCTGCCGCGGGCCATTCGTAAAAAATACGGTCATACAATATGTGTCATCGCTGAAAAGTAGAATTTTAAAACAGGATTTTTTATGAAAGCGCTGGTAACAGGAGCTACCGGATTTACCGGTGGATATATGGTTAAAAATTTACTGGATCACGGCTATCAGGTACGGGCGTTCGTCCGGCCGGAAAGCGATTTGAGCCAATTGAAACAATGGCCTGTTGAATTTGCTTTTGGTTCGCTCGAGAATCAGAACGAGGTGGAACAGGCTGTGAACGGCGTTGATATAGTGTTTCACATTGCCGCTTTGTATCGTGCTGCCAATGTTCCCGACTCGGTTTACCATCAGGTTAATGTGGAAGGCACCCGATATATTTTACAGGCATCGCAAACGTTTAATGTCAAACGGGTGGTCCATTGCAGCACCTGCGGAGTGCACGGAGATATCAAAAATCCACCCGCTGATGAAACCCATCCGGTCGAGCCCGAAGATATCTATCAGGAAACCAAAGCAAAAGCCGAGGAGCTTGCCCTGTCCTATCACAAAGAACAGGGTTTGCCGGTCACGGTTGTGCGCCCCGTCGGGATTTACGGCCCCGGTGATACCCGTATGCTCAAGATGTACCGCATGGTCGGCAACCGCAAATTTATCATGTTCGGAGGCGGCAATGTCTATTATCACTTGACGTTTGTCACCGATACCGTGGAAGGGTTTAGACTGGCAGGCGAATCTGATCAGGCCGTCGGACAGGTCTATATCATCGCCGGAGAATCCTATACAACTCTGAATGAGTTTGCCGCTCTGATTGCGGATGAGCTCAACGTCAAACCTCCCAAATTTCGTCCACCCGTATGGCCTTTGTATGTGGTTGCCTTTCTGTGCGAAAAAATCTGCATCCCCCTGCGGATTGAACCGCCGATTTTCAGACGCCGCGCGCATATTTTTACCCATGACCGGGCCTTTGATATCTCCAAAGCCAAACAGGAATTGGGATTTCACCCCAAAGTGAATATGAAAGAGGGAATACACCGAACCGCTGAATGGTATAAACAAAAAGGATACTTGAAAGGTGATCTATGAAAACAATAGCTGTATTGGGTAATAATTCAGGACGCAATGCAGGAGATGCAGCCATTCTCGGCTGTCTGCTGAATGATATTTCTGAACGTTACCCGGATGTAGAGTTCAAAGTCCCCACGATCAATCCGGCCTTTGTGCGCCAGGCCTTTTCAAAATACAATGTCAAACCGGTGGGACTGCTGCCGTGGAATCTGAGTGCGAAAATATACGGTGTGCCGGTCTATCGCACGGTTTTAAATGCCGATCTGGTTCTGGTGACCGATGCCATTCTCTTCGATCGCAAACTATATAATCCCTTGTTCAATTATCTGTGGACCCTGTCCCGGGTTTTACCCAAAGCCCACAAGCGCAATATTCCCACAGTGCTTTACAACAGCAGTCTGGGACCGGTGCCCACCCCGGCCGGGAAAAAATGCCTGAAACGCGTGGTGAATAGCGCCGATGTCCTGATGTTACGCGACCGCGATTCCATTGACCTGCTTCAGGATCTGGCAGATCAATCATGCCAATGTTCAATTGGGAGCGGATTGCGCACTGAATGCCGTACCCGCTTCCGATATCCGCTTTAAAGAAATGTGCCGCAATGAGGACCTGTTTGCCACCGATCGGCCGGTCATCGGATTTAATGTCAACAGTTATATTGACGCGTTTGTTCGGGAAAAAGGCGTGAAATTCGGACGGGATCAGCCTGGTTACTCTGTACGCACAAACCGTAGACCGGGTCATTGAAAAGCTAAGTGTGGATGTAATCTTTATCGAAACGCAGCATATGGATATGGGTATTGCCGGCCAGGTGCTGGCTCAGATTAAAAATCAGGATTCGATTCGCCTGGTGTCGAACAAACGCTACGGTTACGCGGATATCTGCGCGGTTCTCAAACGGCTGCAGCTGTTTGCCGGTATGCGCACGCATTCGCTTATTTTGTCATCCGCCATGCACACACCGCCGGTGGGAATTCTCACCTATCCTGAAAAATCTCGGCTATATGCGCACCATCGGTCTGGAGGACAATCTGGTGGATTTCCGCGAACTGACGATAGACCGCTATTCCGACCTGATCATCAACACCTATGAGAACCGTTCTGCTGTTAAACAGGACATGATTCCGCGGGTGGAACGTGAAAAGGAAAAAGCGGCTGCAGCTGCGGATACCTTGTCTCATTATTTAAGGTAAATTCCCGTTATGCCTGAACGTTCTAATCCAAAAAGCCCCTGGTTTTACATTCGGCTTTTGGTGAGTATGCTGCTTCTCGCCTGGGTGCTGTATAAAGCGGGGCTCGGTCAGCTCTGGGAAGCATTGCAGCACACCCGCCTGAATATGCTGCTGCTGTCGCTCGCCGTTACCCCGGTATTAATCCTGATCAGCGCCTGGAAATGGCAGGTTATTTTGCGTGCGTTTTCCATCCGCGTCTCTCTGGCCCACTGTTTCTGGCTGTATATTGTCGGTTATTTTTTCAACACGGTACTGCCTACCAATGTCGGAGGCGATGTGGTTCGCGCCTATACCCTGGGCAAGGAGAGCAATGAACGCGCCAAGGTTTTTTCTTCGGTTTTCGTTGAGCGCTTTACCGGCCTGTCGGCACTGCTCTTGATGGCTGTAATCGCGTTTGCAGCAGCGGTTCGACATTTGTGGGACGCCTGGCTGCCTGTTGCCCTGAGTCTCTGCCTCTGTGGGTATGGCGTCTTGCTGCTGACTATTCTCAAACGTTCTATCCTCGACTGGTTCACCCGCCATATCCGGTTTTCCGCAGCCCAGTCTGTGTTTGCCAAACTGAAAAAATTTCAGGATGCTACTCTGTCCCTGAGTAACAGTCCGGGCACTCTATGGTTCGCCATGTTCAATTCCTTTTTCTTTTATCTCGCAGCGGTGACCAATGTGTACATCAGCAGTCTGGCCTTTAGCGTAGCGATATCTTATACCGATGCTCTTATCATTACACCCATTGTCATGATTATCACCATGATCCCGATATCCATCGGCGGTATCGGGCTGGCCGAGAGCGCTTATTTCTTTACCTTTGAACGGTTGCAGCTGAGCGGACCCGCCGGACTCTCTGTAGCCCTGCTGCTGCGCGCCAAGGCCCTTTTGGCCGGATTAATCGGCGGGCTTTATTTTTCCGGCATGGACATTACACTTGATACTTTTAAAGGCGACGGTATGAAACATGAAATCGCAAAAGGAGATATCAAAGGCGAGGTCGATTATTACAGCGGATTTGAAGATGTAATGCGGCGCCGACAGTCTCCGTTGTCAAAATATATGGATATTACACTGGGCGCTCGTAATCTCTGGGAATTAATAAAGTACGAGACGGTGATGCTGTTCTGGGCGCCGCTGCCGGGACTGGCCGGATATGCCGGGCGCCGGCTGTTTCTGCCCGCTCTTTTCAGGTCGTTCGGTAAAAAAACAGCGGTGGGCCGCAATGTGACTTTGCAGCATGCGTCTAAAATTTCTATCGGAACCCGCTGCATGATCGATGAATACTGCAAGTTATCGGCTCAGGGAGATGCAGAATCTGAAATTGTATTGGGGAGTGACGTGCTGCTGGGCCGCGGAACCACCCTGGGTACGCGCAACGGCCGCATTGAGATCGGGGATTTTTGCAATATCGGCGCCAATTGCCGGATGGGCACCACCACACGAATTATTCTCGGAAAACATGCGCCGTTTGCAGCCAATTGTTATATCGGCGGCGCCCAGCACCGCTTTGACCGCCTGAATGTTCCTATCATGCGTCAGGGATATGACAGCAAAGGCGGTGTGATCATCGAAGATGATGTGTGGCTGGGCGCCGGCGTGACCGTCCTGGATGGCGTTACGATCGGTACCGGATCGGTGATCGGCGCCGGTTCTGTGGTCACCAAAGATATTCCGCCTTATTCCGTGGCGATCGGCGCCCCGGCGCGGATCAAATCCACACGCAAATAAATAGTTGATATTTGTATTCTATGGATTATCGCCGATAACTGTATGCATCTGCCTCATTTTACTTCGTATCCGAATGGGGTCAGGGCAAGTGCCGCCAGTTTAAGATGCTGTTTGGCAAACGGCAGTCCGATGATGGTGATGGCCCAGAACAAACCGAATACAATATGCGTGATCGCGATCCACAGGCCGCCGAGTAGAATCCAGAGAACGTTCATCATGACGGACAAACATCCGTTTCGTGAACGCAGCATCTGTACATCGCGCCCGAACGGTAATAGGGCAAACGCCGAAAGTTTGATGCACTGGATACCGAATGGTATCCCGATGATCGTGAGGCACAACAACACACCGCCGATCAGATATTCAAAAAACAATACAATACCGCCGCCGACCAAAATCCATAAAATATTTCCAAGCAGACTCATAACAATATCCTTGTTTTAAATCTCAATTCCCAAAAATGAACGCAGCAGAAAACCGATGAGAAAACTGAACGCCGCCACACTGAGACTCAGTCCCGCCATTTCCCAGAATCGATGCCGAAACGATTCATCTTTTGCCACTGCGATATAGTAATTGAACAAGGCAATGATCAGAATCGCACCCAGTAATGTAAACGCCAGACACCAGTAATAATTGTCCAGGATGAGATACGGTAATATGAGCACAATAACCGTGAGCAGGTAAGCGGTTCCGGTATACAATGAAGCGCGCAGCGGCTTTTTTTGTGTTTCCTCTGATTTTGTCGATAAATATTCGGATGCGCCCATTGACAAGGCTGCGGCAATACCGGTGATGCTGCCGCTGAGCGCGATCAGAGCTGTGTTTTGCAGTGCCAGTGTCAAACCGGCCAGCGCCCCGGTCAGTTCCACCAGCGCATCATTCAAACCGAGTACAATCGAACCGGCGTACTGCAGCCGTTCCTCATCAATCAGGTTAATCAATTCTTCCTCATGACTGTTTTCATCCTCGATGATCGCATCAATCCGCTCCACCTGACCCTGCCAGCGGCTGTATTCTTCCTGAGCGTCTTTTTCGCCGTGTTCCATGAGCTTGATACTGAATGTGATTCCCAAAAGACGGCCGATCTGGGAAAACCACCATTTTTTAAATGTATTTGGTTTTACATCTCTGTTGGTGACTTTTTTCCACTCTTTATAATGGCTGTATTCATCCTCGGCTATTCTTAACAGTATCTTTTTATTTTTTTCATTTTTTTCGATACCGGATAAATATTGATAGATATGATATTCAGTGATCTCGTTTTTTTGATAGATCAAGGCAGACTGATAAAGATCTTTTTCCATGATGCTCCTCTTTATTATGTTTCACGATTGCGGGCCGCACGGGCGAGTTTGTACAGCATGCTTTTGTTCAAAAACCGCGGGATATTGACCAACAGCCGGTTGTTGCGGCCCGGAATACAGACAGGTTTGTCCTTTTGCAGATATTTCAAAGACGTCTCAACCACGGCATGCGGTGTCATGGCTTTCATCGGACCTCTTTTTTGTAAAAGCGCTCAGGATCTTTGCCCAGCCGCGAATGAAAATCCGTAATCGTCATACCCGGACATAACGCCTGCACCTGCACGCCTGTCCCTTCGAGTTCCACATGCAGAGATTCGCTCAGCAGGGTTAAAAACGATTTGGTGGCAGAGTATACACCGCTCTGGGGCAGGGGGAAAAAGCCGGCGATGGATGCGACATTGATAATGATCCCGGATCGCCGCTCTTTCATGCCGGGCAGCAGCGCATGCATCAATTGCATCGGCACCGTGGAGTGCACAGTGACCATCTGCTCCAGGGTTTCGTAATTTGTTTCCAAAAACGTGGATCGCATTCCGAATCCGGCATTATTGATCAAAAGATCAATTTGCTGACGCTGCAAAATGGAAATGAATTGTTCAACCTGCTCGCTTTCTGCAAGTTCAATCAATTGTTTTTCCACAGACACCTGAAATTGGTTCTGAATGTCCTGCGCCAGTTCATTGAGTTTGGATTCTCGCCGACCGGTGAGAATAAGATCATAATTCCGTGCTGCAAAAGCTTTTGCAAATGCGGCTCCGATGCCGCTGGTGGCGCCTGTGATCACCCCTGTTTTTTTCTCTGCCATAGAACATCCTTTTGTTTTCCCGGTTTGCCATTAGAATGGCAAAGTTTCTGTTTTTAATCTTTTTCCGGCGTTAATTTACAGCGTTTGATGCTTTTGTGCAAATGCTTTTTCCCCGAATGTCACACGGCCGGATATATTTTACCCGCCGGATGATTTTATTTTGCGCGTTGTCTGAGTCAAAAGACCTTATCCCGCCGATGTGGACAATGATCATGGTGTCAATAATTAATGGTGTCAATAATTAATAGCGGGTTCCGGTGCTGTCCACCATCGGGACAAACATAACCGGGATGCTTTTCTCGCGGATCAACTCGTCCTGTTTCTTTTTCATGACAATCAGCTGCTGCCGGCTTCGGGAACCAACGGGAATCACCATTTCTCCGTTGTTTGACAGTTGTTCTTTGAGCGGCGGCGGTACATCCTCGGGCGAGCAGGTGACAATGATGGCATCAAAAGGTGCATGTTCCGGCCAGCCCTTGAATCCGTCGCCGATTTTTACAGAAACATTGTCATACCCGAGTGAATCCAGGCTTGCTTTGGCCCGGGTTCCCAGATTTTCATTGATTTCAATCGTATAGACATGCGCACACAATTTGGCCAAAATCGCAGCTTGATAACCAGAGCCGGTGCCGATTTCCAGAACCGTGTCTTTCGGTGAGAGCTGAAGCAGCTCGGTCATCAATGCCACAATATAGGGCTGAGAGATGGTTTGTCCTTCGCCGATCGGCAGCGGTCGGTCATGATAGGCGAAATGGCGCAAATAGCCCGGAACAAATTCATGCCGCTTGACCTGACGAAAGGCATCCAGAACCTTTTTGTCCTCTATACCCCGGTACATAAGTTGTTTCCGAATCATCTCTTCCCGCTGTTTTTGGTATTTTTTATCATTCATATCCGTCTGTCCCTGACAAAGGAAAACCATCGCCATGATTAAGATGATTTCAAGTTTCAATTTCATCATATGATCCCTCTTTATGGGATTTTAAGGTTTCCAACACGTTAATGCATTCCAAGTCCCGGGTCAGCCAGGCAGCGGCATCCTTTTCCCGGAATTATTGTAAAAATTGATCTGTATCAGCCGGCTGAGCTTTGTTTTGCCCAGAAATGATTTTGGCGATTCATATGATATCATGGATTCAACCGGAATGATCAATTTCTTTCCGGTACCCACATATGAAACATAATCTGTTCTCTGGTTATCAAAAGAACACCGTTTCCGCGGACCTGTTTATATCCGCGCCATGCCTGGCCGAAAAAATTGGCAGACCGGTCTTTGTAGAGTACGGTCTGTGAGCCGGTTTCCTGTTCAATCTGCTGCAGACGTGTTTTTGCTTTTTGCTGCAAAAAAATCCATACACCAATCAATACACCTGCTACAATGATAACAACAAGAATCTCCGACCCCGTCATGGTTCCAGTTCCTGTTTGACGTCGTCCAGCTGCAATAACCTCCCGCCTTTTTTCGCAAAGGTATCCAGTACCTCTTTGGATGCATCCTTGTCCACACCTTCGGTTGCATCGGTCAGCACATTAATCTCATATCCTTTCTGCATGGCTTCCTGGGTTGAAAAACGCACGCAAAAATCAGTCGCCAGTCCGGCAATATAAAGGGTATCCACTTCTTTTTCTTTTAAAAGTGTATCCAGCGAGTTTTCATTTTCATCAATACCTTCAAATGCGGAATAGCCGTCGGTGTCCGGTGACACGCCTTTGGATAAAATATCGGCGTTATCCGGAATATTTAAATCCGGATGAAATTCAGCGCCCGGCGTATTTCGGATGCAATGCGGCGGCCAGTCTCCGCCTTTTTCTTTAAAATGTGCGGTGCTGTCCGGATGCCAGTCGCGTGTGAAAAAAACAGGCAGATTTTGATTCTGAAACAGTTTGATATATTCATTAATTACGGGTATTATTTTATTCCCGCCCGACACACCGAGTGCGCCGCCCGGGCAAAAATCATTTTGAACATCAACCACTAAAAGTGCCTTGTTTGACATGTATATTCACCTCTTTTTGAGTTTCATGGTTTCACTATTAGAAACAGTCCGCTGCGGGAGAGTATTTCAAAAAAGCAGGATTTTATGGCATTCTAGTGTCATGTCACATCTGTAGTGTCGGGTAAAGACGCTTGAGTTTTATGCGAGAATCCTTTGTTGTAAATTGCCAATTAATTTTTGCATTCATTTGATTCCGGTGATTTTCCCAAGCATAGCATTCTCGGATCACGGTAGATATGTTGTCGATTCTCCTGTTTAGGCATTGACCATTTAAAACATTTAATTCAATTTCTGCCATATTTAACCAGCTACCATGCTTTGGAGTAAAGATAAATTGAAATCTATCGAGCAACTGTTTTGCCTTTTCTGGTGCGAATGCTTCATACAGCGAACCTGGCTTATGTGTACCATAGTTATCCATAACCAGGGTTATCCTTTTGGCTTTTGAGTAGTGGTTGGCGATTGTTTCTACAAAGCGAGCCCAATCTGTTTTGGTTTTTTTTGTTGTAACCTCGATAAACCGTTTACCTGATAATGGCTCATTGGCGAGAAAAATATTGCAGACTCCACAGCGTTCGTATTCATAATCATACTTTGCAATACTTCCTGCAGAGGCCGCTATGGGCAAACGCGTTTCTTTTATCAATTGTTTAGGAGATTCGTCCATGCAAACAACTGGAAACTCTTTGTTGTATGACTTTTTGTAAATATCAAGAACGATTTCCATGTTGGCGACAAAATCGCTGTTCTGCTTAGGTGGAATTACCCACCCCTTTTTGCGCCACGGCTTGATTTCGTTTTTTTTAGTACGCGACGAATGGTCTCATGTGAGATATCGTCAACATAATTTAACTCAACAACCTTATCAGCAAGCAGCCGGAGCGACCATCGCGAAAAGCCTTCAGGAGGTTCACTGCAACTTAAAGCAATTAAATGGGCTTCAAAATCTCCATCAGCTTTTCTTTCGTAAGCGCGTTGCCCTTTGGTACCATTTAATGCAATATCGAGGCCTTGTTCAACAAAACATTTTTTGACACGATCGATTTTGCGCATACTGATTTTTAAGACGCTGGCAACATCCTTGTTCTTTAATGGTTTGTCTTGATAGTCACCTTCATCACAGTTTAACAGTATGAGAGCGTTTAGAACCTTTTGCGATCGATGCTTGCCCTTCTGTGTTATTGAAATCAACTTTTGACGCTCTTCTTGAGTTAGAGTTACTTTGTACTTTTTCATATCACCTCCATCAATCAATTCGTTGATGGAGTTAATATACAAATTATTTTACGACATTACAAGTGTGACATGACACTAGTTTGCGTTTTAAATTAGTTTTATTAAATTTGACTGTTGCTGTGTTTGCAGGTCATCAGTGATATAGCTGTTCTTGATAGTATCCGGTTTTTATTCATAGATTTTAGGGAGTGTTATTATGAATCGTCGTCATTTTTTAAAAAGCGCGGGATTTCTCGGGCTTGTTGGCAGTTCACTTTACTTGAAATGCAATCAACCGCAAAAGCCGCCCAATGTGCTGTTCATTGCAGTGGATGACCTGCGGCCGGAACTGGCTGCGTATGGTGTATCCCGCATTCATTCACCCAATATTGATCGGCTCGCCGCTGTAGGCGTTCAGTTCAACCGGGCGTTCTGCAATATTCCGGTGTGCGGCGCTTCGCGTGCCAGTCTGCTTACGGGCACGCGGCCGACCTGGGAACGCTATACCACCTATTATACGCGGGTGGATGTGGAAAATCCGGATGATCCGACACTGCCGGAATATTTTCGCTCTAATGGCTATACCACCATCTCAAATGGAAAAATATTCCATCACAGGGGAGACGGCGCGGGCAGCTGGGACGAAGAATGGCATCCCGAGTCCAATAATAACAGCTGGCGCGATTACTATCTGCCGGAAAACAAGGCTCTGGAAGATGCCAAAGACAGCAGCGGTCCGGCGTTTGAACGTGTGGATGTACCGGATTCAGCCTACAAGGACGGCAAAACAACGCTGAAAACGATTGAGGATTTGAAACGGCTTGAGAAAAACGGCAAACCGTTTTTCCTGGCATGCGGATTTTTAAAACCGCATCTGCCGTTCAATGCGCCGTCGAAATACTGGGAACTTTATGACCCCGATGAAATTCCCCGGGCAGAGTATACCGAAAACCCGAAAACGCTCCGGATCAGGCCATGCACAATTCCGGCGAACTGCGTGCTTATCACGGCATTCCGCCGACCGGACCGGTTTCGGAAGACATGGCGAAAACGCTCAAACACGGCTATTATGCCTGCGTCAGCTATGTGGATGCGCAAATCGGAAAATTGATGGATACCCTGGATGAACTGGGACTGGCGGATAATACCATTGTTGTGCTGTGGGGCGATCACGGCTGGAATCTGCGGGAACACGGCCTGTGGTGCAAACACTGCAATTTTGAGACCTCGCTGCACGCGCCGTTGATGATCAAGGCGCCCGGAATGAAAAGCGGTGTGCAAGTGAACGGCATTACCGAATTCATCGACATTTATCCCACACTGTGCGAACTGGCCGGACTGGACCGGCCTGCTCATCTGGCCGGAACAAGTCTGATGCCTGTTCTCAGCGGAGAACAGCAGAGTGTAAAGGACTATGCGGTCTGCCGCTGGAAGAACGGCATTACGCTGATCAAGGATCAATACTTTTACACCGAATGGGTCGATGAACAGGGCGAACTGCAGACGCGCATGCTCTACAACCATGAAAATGATCCCCGGGAAACGGTTGATATTTCTGCGTTTCCTGAACAGAGAGAACGGGTTCAAACATTTTCGACAGAGCTCCGCGAAAAATGGGGCAAAGATTTCTGGACGGATTTTCCGTTCGAGGCGTATTCGCATTGAGGATGATAGCATTTGTAGACAAAACAGTATATACTCTGGTATATACTGTTTTAATAGATTTTTGTTAAAAAATGACTTTTATTAGGCTGAAAAATATTACTTTTTAAAATTCTGCTCATATACAAGCGCCCCGGAGTGCATCCGGGGCGCTTTAACAGGTATATCGGTTTGGTCTATTTCATCAGCAACATTTTTCCTGTACCCGAATAGGTTTGACCGCTGGCTGCGTTGACCTGCACTGTATAGATGTAAAAGCCGCTCGGCAATTGTCCGGCATCCCAATTAAAAGAATGCCGTCCTGCATTTAAACCGGATTCAAAAACACGATAAACCCGCTCTCCTGATGTATTGAAAACACTCAGTGTAACGCTGGCGGCTTCCGGAATTTCGTAACGGATGGTCGTTCCGGGATTAAACGGATTCGGGTAGTTCTGTCCAGGCCTGAAACCGCCCGGTTTTTGCTTGGGTTGATCCGAGACGCCGGTGACAAATTCATCGAATATTTGCCCCGTATTGACATCGCCCGGCGTGGCGCTGTCGGAGACGCTCCAGGTAAAATGCGAATAGCGTTCACCGGTCCCTGTGAGAATGAGTGACGTGTTGGCATCGAGTGCTCCCATATTCACGCTGGTAAAGCCTTTGGCATCACCGTCCGCTGCGGTGAACGTGCCGCCGTAGCTGAGGAATTGTCCGGATATCACCGAACCGGTGTACGCCAGTGAAATACCGCCGAAATCCGATACAAGCGGTGTGTCCGCCAGGCTGCAGGTATAGGTTTGCAATCCGTGAGTCACGCTGCCGGCCTGAAACTGATCCAGGGTTTTTGCATGATAGGCTTTACCGTCACTGCCGTTGTAAAACGTAATTCGATAGTTCTCCAAATCCATCACGGATTCATTGAGCACAATCTCTACAAAATCCTCTTCTGTATCAAGCGGTCCGTAGGCTTTACCCAGCCCCAAAAAATTGTACACTTCATTTAGAAAACCGCTTTTTTCGCTGTCCTCGGGCAGCAGGGGACTATTGGCAATGGCGCGTGTAATGTATTTCGAGTTGCCGGGGCCGAACCGCATCCATCCTTCTTCATCAACGGTTACATCCAGGTGATCATGACGCAAGCCGCCTGAGCTGCCCTGAATGCCGTCGTGTCGAAATGAAATGCGTTTGGCGCCGCTGGGACTGTATTCCCGGGCTCCTGTCATACAAACGGCGTGTGAATACCACTGGTTGTCCTGGATGTTTTTCCATGCGTAATTGATTGTGACATTTTCTCCTTCATCCATCATCTGTATGAGAAAATCCCAGGTTGGAGGAGTATCTTCAGCATCGCTCATATCGCGTGCTGTGGATTCTCCGCTTGAACTTTGAATATTGCCGTCTTCCCACTTTGATTGAAATTTAACTTCAATGGGAAGGTCATAATCTTCAACAAAGTCTAGGGTGCCTTTTTGCTGATTGTTGTCGCCGGTTCCTTCATTGCGTTCGCGATTGAATTTATCACTCAAATCCTGCATGATATCGCGCAATGTAAGGTTGCCGGAAAGCTGGACTTGTTCATTTTCTGCCTGCAGCCAGACCATGCTGTTGGCCGTGGCTGTGGGGGCGCAGGCGTTCAGATCACCTGCATAGGTTTCAGTATCGCCGTGCTGCGAATCATCTAGATCCAGATTCGGAACCCGGCGGTGATAGCTGGCACGCAGTTCCGAATCGTCGACATTGATGACAGCCGGCGATGCTTGCACGTCCTGCGATACCGGTTCCGTGGTCTTGATGCCCACAGCATCTTCTACGGTAGTATCCACCTGTACTGTTTTGGTGTCCAGCCACGTCGAAGCGGGATAAGGGTAAGCGGTGATCTGGAAAAAGAGATGAATATAGCAGGTCAGTTGCGACGGCGTTTCGGTGTTGCTGCGTTTATTCACACCCTGCTGAATATTGTGAGGTGACAACCGGGTCAGATTAAACGGTACGGTCAGAGTCACAGGACTGTCTTCCTCGTGTTTGCCGGGCAAATAAACATGATCCACAATGATGCCAAATTGTCCTGTTGCATCGTCCTGAGCGCCGATGCTCAAATAAGCGCTTGAATCGCCGGCCGTATACGTAATGGTTGCCAATCCCAGATCATCCGGATAGTCAAAATAGGGCGAGGTGAGCAAATCGATCTCGAGTTCAAAATCGGATTGTGCGGATGACGGCGCCGGAAAACTGAATATGAATATACCCAAACTGAGCATCAGGATATTCAACAATGTGGACTTTTGAAAACAATACAGGTGGGCGTTCAATCGTTTCATAATGCACCTCCATGAAATAATAATCCATTACTCCGGGATTTTCAAATGACCCGGAATGAATTGATGCTATTTTTAATCCGATCGTGCGAGCCGGTGTCTGAAGAGTCGGATAGAAGGTCACGATTAAAAGTTGATGAAAAAGGAAATTGATAACAAAGACAGCATGGGTTTTATTTCATGAATATCCTGTCCCCGAATTCGTCGAGCAGCGATAAAATGCTCTCTGTTTTTAAAATGCCGGTTGTCCGTGAAAAAACAGACAACCGGCTGCCACGCACTAACACTTGTTACCGGTTCAACGCGTACGAGGAAACCACACCCGCATTTTTCCCGGACCCCGGTTCGACCAGATATAATAGGGGATGAGTGTAAGATTTGGAGCACTGCTTTCGAGTGCGGTGATCGTATGTGCCTGTATGCTCTTTTCTTGCGTATCAAATACGGTTGACTCGGGTATAACAATTCGTTCAATTTGCGGATTATCCATTTCTTCCGCGCAGTAAACCAGCGGACCGCGTTCAAACGCGACCTTGCCGCGGTCGGCTTTTACACTGGCGTGTGCGCTCACACGACGCACCGGCATGGGCAGATCCAGTTCAATTTGATCTCCGGATTTCCAGGTTCGGCTGAGAACGGCATAGCCGTTGTCTGTAGATGTCGTTGATCTCTTGACCGTTGATTTGCAGAGTCGGCGCTTTTCCGGTTTTTTTAGTATATTGATACAAATCTCCCGGAACCGCGTCATTTCGGGCCCATCCGGGAATGCGCAGCTTTAGGGTGAATTTTTTTTCAATTTCGGGGTGCACGGAAAGTGAAATTCGACCCTTCCATGGATATTGAGTTTCCTGAGTGAGCGTGACATCATTCCCTTGTACCGGAAAAGTTGCCGTATTGGCCATGAACAAGTTCACAAACACCGTATCCTTTTGCGCCGCATAGATCAATCCGGGTACCGAGGGGATAAAGCGGGTTAGATTGGTCGGGCAGCAGGAACAGTCGAACCAGGGTTTGCGTGTACAGGCGCCCTGATTAAAGGCGTACTCTCCATCGGATTTCAGGGGATTGGGATAGAAAAAATGAGTGCCGTCAAGGGATAATCCCGATATCAGAGCGTTATACAGGGTTCGCTCCAGAATATCGATATATTTTGCATCCCCGGTCATTAAAAACAGACGCTGATTCCAGTAAACACTGGCAATGGCTGCACAGGTTTCACTATAAGCGGTCAGATTGGGTAATTCATAGTTATCGCCGAACGCCTCGCCCTCATGCCGGGCGCCCAGGCCGCCGGTCATATACATTTTTTCTCGACCACATTATCCCAAAGCGCCAATACGGCTTTGAAATAAGATGAGTCTTGAAGCAGCGCAGCGATATCGGTCATGGCCGCGTACATGTACAATGCACGAACGGCGTGCCCCACGGCCTCTGTCTGTTGGGTAACCGGCAGATGATCCTGCGAATACGCTCCGTATAACTCGTGGGTTGTCGAGTCTCCGCGGATGTCCAGAAAGAATTTGGCCAAATGCAGATATTCCGGATTTTCCGTGATACGATACAATTGAATCAGTCCGGTTTCAACGATTTGATGTCCGGGCGGGATTTGCAGACCCTTCGGGCCGAACGTATCCACCAGCAGATCCGCATTCTTTAGGGCGATGTCCAGCATGCTGTGTTTACCGGTTGATCGATAATGCGCTGCAGCGGCTTCGTACAGATGACCGCTGTTGTAGAGTTCATGGCCGGCGCTTAGACTTTTCCAGCGCGCTCCGGGCGGTTCCACCCAGGGGGCCGGCGGATGATCCGGATCAATGGTCACCCAGGTGGTCAAATAACCGTCTTTTTCCTGTCCGGCTGCAATGATAGCAATTACTGAATCCACATAGGCTTGCAGTTCCGGATCCGGGCGATCCGCGAGAGAATAGGATGCGCCTTCGATGATTTTATAAACATCTGTATCATCGAACGGCATTTTACCGCGGGTTTCGCCATCCACGAGCCCGCCGGCAATAAGGAAATTTTCCAAACGTCCTTTTTGTTCGCATTGCTCAAACGCATAGGGAATGGTGACATTGTGAACCAGGTTTATTCTGGGTTTCCAGAATTGATCGTCCAGTTCAATCCGTCCGGGAGGCACAGCGGATAGCGGATAGTCTGAACGCTGTGGCTGTCTTTGAGAACAGCTGACAGCGTGGATCAGGATCACGAATAAAATGATAATCAGCTTTTTTGAATTCATCTCTTCTTATCCTTTCATGTTATTTGCAACCGCAGCACGGTTTTCAGGTTTTCCGCAGGCACTTTGCGTACGTCGGATATATAGATTTCCCGGTGTTGTTTGCTGACGCGGGTGCGGTTGTTTTCCCGCAGAATTGTTTCATCTGCTGAAAACTTGCCGGTTCATCGTCGTAACTACCGCGGTGCATCATTTGCACACAGCGGCCTTCTTTTAGCGATTCGAACCGCACCTGATCCAGCAGCTTGTGCGGTTTTTTGCGTTTTATGCGCTGCAATGCCTCGCTAAACAACGCATGAGTGACAAACTCCGGCTGCCGGATCATCAGAGTGAACACCAGGGCATCCTTGTCGAGCTCGCCGGTATCATGCTGCTTTGCCTGCTCAGTGAGGTCCCAGACACCCTCCAGCGGATAAACCGTATATTCGTAATAGTCCGGCGGTGCGAATCCGGATTTGTACGACATACGCACCGCATAGGACAGCGAGTAGAGCACGCCGATATATTCGCCGAAAAACGGATCATTGGGGTTGCCCTGTCCGTCGATCATGAAAAACTGAAAACGCGGAACTGTGATCAGGTCAGGTTTGGACTTTGGAAGATAGATATGTTTTTCCTGTTTCCGCCATTCGTATTTCATGGGGTATTTCCTTTTAGAAAAATTGACTTGTTCTCAATTAATGAACCTTGTTTTTTAATCGAATGTAAAAAGCGAGTCAGAAAACCGCAATGAACGAAACGGACAGCACAGAGTTTTGACCGTAATTTCGAACCCGGGTTGTGACGAGATTCAAATTGGTATATATTGTTTACTGCCTTGAATCATTTTGACTGAAATTTAATCTTTTCATTTGAAAAACAAAACCTTAATGTTTATTATCAGTTCTTCAAATTTTTACTCTCATCTTTTAAAACTTGGCTCTTTTTTATTGATAGACCCCTAGCGGCCTGTTCATACACTGATCTGGATGCGGAACTGCATGGATCTATACAGAAAACCGTTCACCCCGTACCCAAATACCGGCCATGGAATACAGGGTGATTGGGTTGCTGCCATGAAAAAAGGCGAGGCCTTTTTTTACTTACTGTGAGACAAACGTCGTAACACTTGAGGCATCCAGGCTGACCCGGAACATGCCGTCGGTGGCCGTGATATCCTGTTCCTGTCTGCAGTCTTTGCTGTATGACGTGATAGTCGGTGTGAACCGGGTTGTGGTTCCATTCTCCACGACAAAGGTCTGATCCACCGGACTGCTGCTGCGGTTTACCGCAACGATTACGAGTTTGCCATTTCCTGTATAAGCCGAGGTTTCGATCCAGCGCTGCGGACGGGCCGATGCCTCTGCTCTGAAATATCCGGGACGAATAAAGCGGGAAAACTGCGACATCACATAACCGCGTTTGCTGATGCGCCCGTCTTCATCAATGGGGCCGTAAAAGCGTACAATGTACCACCAGAGATAAGCGCTCATACCGGCATTCATACAGTCATTAATTTCTTTTCCGGTGGCCAGAACATGGCCCCAGGAGGTATCCGTGTCCAGATGTTCAGTCATCCACAGTTCCACGCCCTTGCTGCGGGCCAGGGGGTAGGGTTCCAGACCGCCGCCGTAAATGTGTCCGGCCACCATACCCAGATTTGCCAGGGCGGTCGGGTCATTCAACAGGGGATCGGACAAGTCATGATCAAAATGAAACGATTCCGGCGCCATGACCTTGGTGCCGACAGCCGGAGCGTTTTCCTGCATAAATTTGAGCATTTCAGCGGCGTTCCAGTCGCAGGATTCATATTCCACATCCACATCCGGTTCGTTCTGCACGGATATGGCATGAATCGGAACGCCATTGTCCTGCATATAATCGGCGAACGAGGCCAGATGATCGGCATAATCATCATAAGCGCTTTCTTTCAGACGGCCGCCGATCAGGCTGTTGTTGGTCTTCATATCCGCCGGCGGCGTCCAGGGAGCCGCAATGATAACGGCGCCCTGATTGTAAGCGCGTTTGGCCGAGCGTACCTGCCGGCTGAAATCATTGGGATTGGGCGGGATGCGCAAACGCAACATCGTAAAGCCGAGATGTCCTTCACCGGTTCCGAACGCCAGATCGACCTGGTCTTCCGTCATATCCGGACGCCAGCCGACAATATTCGCCGCCCCGAATCCGCGGATGATCTGATGGGTGCTGTCCGGATTGATAAGAACTGCATCGTCCAGCGACTCTTTAACCTCAAAATTCAAAGTGGTATCTGATTCTATCGGGACAGGGCTGACCCGGGCGGGAATGATTTCCGGAGACGCGCTGCCGGTATTCTCTATGCGAACGCTGTATTCAGACGCCTGAACCTGATGCCCTTTCTGCAGACGCGCGGGAATTATGGATGGTCCCGGAATCATACCCATGCGTGCGCCCGTGAGATGTTTGCCCGGGTAATACAGCATTTTTTTCACCTGAACCTGATCATTCGCTTTGAGCCGATAAAAATACACGCCCGAGGCCAGAGGCTCACCGATGCTGTTAACACCGTTCCAGACCACCTGGTGCGTTCCGTTCGGCTGTATACCCAAATTGTACTGTTTGACTTTGCGTCCCCGTATATCATAGATGGTAAGCGCTACATCCGATTGACGATTGAGCTGGTAAGAGATGGCTGTGGATGATGAGAACGGATTGGGATGATTCTGCTGCAGTTTAAATTGCCCGGGCACATGACTCGGAGATTCCACGCTGGTTGCGATGCTGATTTGGTACACTCCGTTGACATTGGTTGTGGCGCTGTATTGCAGAGTGGTGTCACTGTTGTTAATAAAGGTTACGGCCGCGCCCCGTACAGTCGATGTGGTTGTGGATACCGTGCCGCTGACGTTGATAACCTGTGCCTGCGCCGCTGCAGAAACCGCGGCAATGATCAGAATGGCATAGAACAACATGATAAAAAAACCCGATTTTTTTTGAAGCTTTTGATGCATCTTGACTCTCCTTTGTTTGTCTGAACCGGTTTACTAAACCGGTTCAGGCTGTTGTTATTGGTTTTCGCCTGACGAAAAATACCTGCGAACGGTTGATGTGTAGGCGATTTGGTGCTTGTTTAAAGGGGACCTTTATTCCCGGTGATCTATCATCCTGCACAGTATTCGCGAATACTGTGCAGGAGTGTTATGGACCGTCTTAAATGTTCTCTGTACAGCTTGCGTCCATTCTGGGTTTTAATGGTAAATGTGTCCGCTCGCCCAGATTGCCGTAGCGGTGATAAGTGTTGCAAACCGCCTGCTGCTGGAAATACTGCAGCAGTTCAATCCGCCCTTCCATCATGACCGGCGTGCGCGCGATATAAAAACCGGTCTCTGCCGCCGCTTTGAAAACCGGCTGCGGCACCCGGTCATTGTGCGGCATAGCGGATACGCTTCAGGCTCGGCATCATGTTTATCACCTGTTCATCCGTGTGATAAGACGAGTATCTGTGCCCTGAAGAATGCGTTTGCCTTCCTCGCCCTGAATAAAGTCAATGGCTGTACTTTGTGTGTCAGGGGGGAGGCTCACAATCAGTTCATTGCCGGTAATATGCACGGCTGCAATGCGCGCCAGAACCTCGAACAGACTGTCTTTTTTATGCACACGAACCAGGACCTTGCCGAGCGGAAGATAGCGCAGTATATTGTCCTGGCCGCGCAAATGAAAGTAATCGTTTTCGCGGCCAAATTCAAGCTCAAAATGATAAATATAGCTTTTTATGGCCCGGATGGTCTTGCGCAGATCAGGTTCGAGATCGGACATCATGTTCCAGTCCAGTTCCTGTTTCCAGTGATGCGCCTCTTTCAAAAGCGGATGATCCTTATCGATGGGACCCGCCGGCGGCATGTCGGTGTCCGTGAAATTCATAAACTGAGCCACATAACTCGGACTTCCGGCTTTGATACCCGCGCCCAGGGCGGATTTGCCCATACCGCCGAACGGCTGGCGCAGGACTACGGCGCCGGTGGTACCCCGATTAATGTACAAGTTGCCGGCTTTGATGCCTTGTTTCCATTTTTCCTGTTCGCGCTGGTCCAGGCTTTCCAGACCCGAGGTCAATCCGTAACCGGTGGAATTCACGATTTCTATGGCGTGATCCAGGTTTTCCGCGCACACCACACCGATCACCGGTCCGAAAAATTCAGTCATGCAGGTATAACTGCCGGGCTTGACGCCGTACTTGATACCGGGAGTCCAGATATAGGGATTGTCATCCACCATTTCCGGTTTCAGCGCCCAGGATTCACCGGGCTCGAGCTTGGAAACGGCATTTTCCAGATCGCCCTTGGGAGGATGGATCAACGTCCCCATTTTGTTGTGGAATTCCCAGGCGGAACCGGCGCTGTAGCTTTTGGCGGCATCCACCAGCTGTTTTTTGAATTTTTCATCCTCGTACACCTCTTTTTCCAGAATGACCATGGACGTGGCCGAACATTTCTGTCCGCAGTTGCTGTAGGCCGAGTGAATAATGTTTTTCACCGCCTGATCGCGGTCCGACATGGCCGTGACAATGGTGGCGTTTTTGCCGCCGGTCTCGGCAGCCAGGAACACATCAGGCCGATTTTTCAGAATGCGCATACCCGTATCGGTGCCGCCGGTCAATATGATATAATCCACATCCGGATGCGCGGTGAGTTTGTCTCCGACCTTGGAACCCGCACAGGGCACAAACTGCAGTGTCTTTTGCGAAACACCTGCCCGCCAGAAGCACTGGCAGAGGATATACGCGGTCAGCACTGCATCCGAAGCCGGCTTGAAAATAACGGTGTTGCCGGCGGCCAGACTGGCCACAACCCCGCCGCAGGGAATGGCAATGGGAAAATTCCAGGGCGAAATCACCAGACCCACGCCTTTGCCGCTGCAGCTTAGGTTTTCAATGTCATTATAATGGCTTGCCTCAAAGCCGTAAAACTCGACAAAGTCAATGGCTTCAGACACTTCGGGATCGGATTCGGTGAACACCTTGCCGGTATTGGCCGCCGCCGACCCGATCAGATCACCGCGCGCAGTGCGAAGCTCCATGGCAACCCGGGACAGTATCTCGTGCCGTTCCCTTGCCGTTTTGTCCCGCCAGCCATCCGGGTCTTTTTTGGCGGTTTGCACGGCTTTTTCCAGGTCATCTTCATTGGCCATGTTGTACACAGCGGTCCGGACTTTAGCATGAAACTGTGACGGATCGATGCAGTCGCGGGTTTCCCGCTTTTTGTTGATCTCTTTGCCGTTAATCACCAGGGGGATCTCGACAGGCTCGGTATCCGCGCTTTTCATCCATGTTTTACGGATATTGTCAGCCCACTTGCGGTTGCCGGGCAGCGACCAGTCGGTGTCCGGTTCATTGTAAAATTCACCGGTGACCCGGGGACCCATTTTGTCCGGGAATGTTTCCGTTATCCGGTTTTGGATGCGGTTCGGCTTGTCGCCGACATGGTCCATATGCTCGCAGGAATCAATAAACTGCTGCTTGAGATAGGCCCATTCTTCAGAATCGACCTTGAGATTGGGAGAATAACGCAGGAAATTTTCTTCACCGGTGTTCTCGTCCAGCCGGCGCACCAGATAAGCGATGGCGCTGATAAACTGTTCCTTGGTCGAAACCGGCGCGTACAGCACCATTTCCTCATCGGTTTCCTGAATGGCGCGCCGCACATGATCGGCCATACCTTCCAGCATCTCAAAACTGAAATATTGGGTCACTTTGTTCTGCTGGGCCAGCACATAGGCGTACGCCAGTTCAAACAGATTGTGCGAGGCGATGCCCAGGTGCACCGCTTCAATATTCTCCGGCTGCATGCCATATTGCACCATGCGCCGATAGTTGGCGTCCACTTTTAGCTTGTTGTCATACGGAGCCAGCGGCCAGTTTTTGATCGAGGATTCGACCAGTTCCATTTCCATATTGGCGCCCTTGACAATGCGCAGTTTGATGGGTGCGCCGCCGTTTGCGACCCGCGCTTTCGCCCAGTCCGTGATCTCTTTCTGCATGGGATAGGAATCCGGGATATACGCCTGCAGCACAATACCGGCCGCATGCGTCTTGAATTCATCCATGTTCAGGGTTCGTATAAACGCTTCTTTGGTGATTTCCATATCCCGGTATTCTTCCATATCCAGATTGACAAATTTGGAGCCGCGGCTGCCGTCCGGTCGTACAAATTCATGATCCCGGGCCGCGCGGAACAACTGGGTGAGACGGTCGATCAGGATTTCCGTGGTGTGTTCAAAGGCCAGTGAACTGATCTGCGAATAAATGGTGGAAATTTTCACCGAGATATATTCAATGTCCGGCCGTTTCAGGTCTTCAAGGTAGGTCTTTAAACGGTCAAGCAACTCTTCTTCTCCCAGCACCGCCTCGCCGAGATGGTTGATATTCATGCGCACACCGGCTTTTCGGCGTTTTTTCAAATGGGCATTAAAAATATGCGGTTCTGCCGGGATCACCGAACGCGCGCTGTCCGACCGAATGCGCTCCACGACTTTGGGAACCGCGATATGCGGAAAATGGCGTCCCACTTTGAGATACAACTGCATGAGCATTTGTTCTGTCTGGAGAAAAATTCAGGTACGCCGTATTTTTCCAGGACATGATTGAGCTGATGGGCGACCCGCTTGTGATCATGCGACCGGAAGCTCTGGTCGATCATTTTGGTCATCACGATCTTGTCCGTGGGGTGAGTCAGCATTTTTTGCATCTGTTCCTGAATCTTGTTTTCCTTGCGAGTCATTACTGCATCTGCGCGTTTTTGCCATGCTTCAGCCAGGGAAATGGCGTCCTGGAGGATGTTTTCCTGAGGTCTCATCTAATTATTCCTCCTTTGATTTGTAGAGTCATGCCTGGTATGTCCAGTGGATTTTTTAATAGGGATACATGTTGCGAAACGTTCAAACCATGCAGGCGGCTCGGGGTGACCGAAAAGCAGAGACGGGTCCGGGCCGGAAGCGTATTATAAGAATCGTTTCGGGTAGGATCAGTAGAACGGTTTGAAATAATATGAAAACAATCCCCATTCGAAAATGCCTTTAAATTAGAATGAATGAGTTATCATTATCTAACACTTTTTACAGAAAAAGTCAAGGATTTTTCTGTAAATGCGGACAGCTTTTTTGATCAGCCGGCAGCCCCGGAATTAGACGGGTGTTCGATTTCTGCCCTGAACAGGCGGTCTCAGGGCGCGCTGAGACCTGTAGATAGCGGCAGGGGACCGGAGATGTAGGCCGTCGAGTTCGTCGGCCTTGCGCCGGAGCGCCCGATATTGGCTGCTTTTGCCGCTCTCGAATGGCCTGTGTAGTTGTCTGCTTTGACCGGGTGTGCACACAGCCGCCTTGCTTCTCGTTGCCTCGTTTTATGGAGGAATGCCGTCGAGATACTCTGTGTCTCGGGTTTCTGCTGTGCGCGGCTGTATACGGAATTGTTGTGCACGGACCACCCCGGTTCGCCAGCTGCCGGACTGCGTCCGCATCTGACGAACATCCCTTCCTTGAAAAAGGAGGGGAAATTTTCGGGATATCTGAGATTCAGTCGTGTTTTGATCAAACCCATGTGGGATTGAAAAAGTATACGTAGACCTGTCAATCCTTTATACGTAGACGTTTTCGGGTGTTCATTCCATCGATCAGCTTGGTCGGTGAATGTAGACCGTCGAGATCGTCGGCCCTGTGCCGGAGCGCCCGATATTGGCTGCTTTTGCCGCTCTCGAATGGCCTGTGTAGTTGTCTGCTTTGACCGGGGGCGCACACAGCCGTCTTGCTTCTCGTTCCCTCATTTATACGAGGAATGCCGTCGAGTCACTCTGTGCTCTCGGGTTTCTGCTGTGCGCGGCTGTATAAGAATTGTTGTCGCGGACCACCCAGTCCGCCAGCTGCCGGACTGCGTCCGCATCTGACGAACATCCCCTCCTTGAAAAAGGAGGGGAAATTTTCGGGATGCCTGAGATTCAATCGTGTTTTGATTGAACCCATGTGGGATTGAAACACACTATACATAGACCTGGCAAACCTTTATACATAGACGTTTTCGGGTGTTCATTCCATCGACCAGTTTGACCGGTGATGTAGGCCGTCGAGTTCGTCGGCCCTGCGCCGGCGCGCCCGAGATTGGCTACTTTTGCCGCTCTCGAATGGCCTGTGTAGTTGTCTGCTTTGACCGGGGGCGCACACAGCCGTCTTGTTTCTCGTTGCCTCATTCTATGGGGGAATGCCGTCGAGTTCGTCGGCCTTGCGCCGGAGCGTATGATATTGACCGGGTTGCACTCAGGCTGGCCTGTGTATTGGTTTGCATTAATCGAGTGCGCTCATAGCTGACCTGAATCTGACTGGAGGAAATACGGTTTTCCGAAACAACGAGTCCGGTTTCGCCGGTCGACCAACCTGGTCGACCTGCATTTAACTTATTCTCGGCCTCGGGGCGGGGATGATTGCGAATTTGCGGTATAGCACGATGCAGGTCTTGGATTTTGGTCGTCTGTGTTCTTTATTTGGGAATTGCGCTCAGGATGGTTGATCTCACTCTTTCAGGGCTGGGACTGTGCTGCGATCATCTGGTTTCCGGATACCGGACGACGGTCGATGTAGACCGTCGAGATCGTCGGCCCTGTGCCGGAGCGCCCGATATTGGCTGCTTTTGCCGCTCTCGAATGGCCTGTGTAGTTGTCTGCTTTGACCGGGGGCGCACACAGCCGTCTTGTTTCTCGTTGCCTCATTCTATAGAGGAATGCCGTCGAGTCACTCTGTGTCTCGGGTTTCTGCTGTGCGCGGCTGTATACGGAATTGTTGTGCACGGACCACCCCGGTTCGCCAGCTGCCGGACTGCGTCCGCATCTGACGAACATCCCCTCCTTGAAAAAGGAGGGGAAATTTTCGGGATACCTGTGATTACTAATCTCGTCCCCGGCCTCCGGCCGGGGATGGCTGTCCTTCTTGCCATACGCCACAATTCAGCCTGCAATGCTCTGCATCGCCCCCAAATGAAATGCATGCTGGTATGCGTGTGAATCAAGTGGGAGAGGAGGCGGAATATATCACATTGCGTACCGGTCTCTGCACCTTGACATTACTGCGCCAGTTTTTATGGATCGAGTGCTTTTGTTCAAACGTTGTGCAATGCAGAGCATTGCTATTGCATACGCATGGTCTGATTGTCATTTGGCAGGCATCACGAGCCGGAAACTCGTGATGAATTTTAAGTTTAATACATTGCATTACGAAAACACAAAGCAAAAGAAAATCAGTTCAGACGTGAGAATTTTTCTTATGGTGAGAAAGAAAACCCATTGTTTTGTCCTGAGAAGAAACGATTTTTTTATTGTTTTCACTGTAGATATTTCTGAAATTTGACCCGGTTTCCGGGGTTTTGATACAGCCCCATTTTTTATTTCGGGCAGACCTGAAAAATAAAAATATATCTTGAAATTTGATTCGAAATTAGTTATATTCAAGTTATTATATATAAAGGAATTATTTATGATGAGAACAAAAAATTATTTATTGGCTGGATTGATGATTGCAATAACAGGGCCAAGTTGCAATACGCAGAATAATCATGATTCACAGATCATTTCCGATGATTATTTTAATTATCAATACGAGAAAGTTTACGATTATTACGTTATCGAGGCATGGCGTGTTTTAGATGAACCGGTACCTGCCTATACAGCAGAGATGGTTGAACGTCACACCCAACTGGTTGGGAAACTTCCCTGGGTTATGCCCACTTCCAGTGGTGATACTAATATGGTTTTGGGACTAACGCCCGGATGGCCTAAAAATCCAAAATGGCCTGATGATCCCGAAATACCGCCACAGAAAATGTATGGTTACCAAATTACTGATACTCTAACAAAAAAACCTAAAATCAAAGTGATTCTTGCCTCACAGAATCACAGCACTGAATTTACCGGTAGTTGGGTGTTGGAAGGAATGGTTAATTTTCTTGCAAGTTCCCAGTTAGAAGCAATTTTTCTAAGAGAAAAAGCAATATTTTACGTTTATCCGGATATTAATCCGGAAGGTCGTTATCAGGCCGTGCATAGGATTGATTTAAAGGCAGCGCCAGATCCGAATGCCGGAACTAATATGAGGAAGCGGGGCAATCCTGAGCTATACTCTGCCGGTGAAAAAGATCATAATCGTGTTTGGAATACGAGTGGAAGGTTTTCAACAATTGATATAATTACTGGTGCAATGATCAGAGACACTGGAGGAAAGGCTGACTACCTTTGGGATATGCACGGGCCTCAAGAAAAGGGTAATTGGCGTACTCCAGGCACAAAAGCGCGAACTAATAAATATGCAGAGGCTCTGATGAAACGTGAACCTGATGTTATACGGTGTGGGCCCGAAAGCGGATATAAGGTCAATGTTGCAAGTGGCCATCCAGGAAAACTATCTTCATATGCATTTAGTGAAGACGGACTTTATGTTACTAATCCTTATGTGTATGAACCCGGAGGCTGGACAAGGGAACGTCTGATGGAGTCGGGCCGTAATTTGGCCCTTGCCCTTTATGATGTTTTGTCTGATGAAAATGATGAAAAGTAGATATAGACGGAATACCAATACCTCCACAGAAAAATCAATGTTCTATTCTGTATTTTGTGTGATTTTGTTAGATCTGAATCGTAATTTATTATATTCAGAAATTTGAAAAGAGTAATTATCTATTGAATTTAAGTTGCTGTGGTATATTCCCATGAAATTTATACTGTTATTAATCATTATTTTACTCGGTTTTTTCTATCCCGGAGTTGCCATCCGGGAATATCATTTAAACGGAACCAACTTTAGTGTAAATGCCAACTCTGACTCATTTCAGAAAAAAAACGTCGTACTGAACTGTTAAAGATGATGGGGATTCCCTTTGACCGGTGCGATCTTGATCCTGAGTTCAGAGGTAGTTTTGAACATAAAGGACTCGTTATTGAGAGATGGATTTACACAAGTGAACCGGGCTCAAAAGTGACAGCACTTTTATACCGGCCCAAAAAAATTAGAGGACTCGTGCCGGGTATGGTAATAACCAACGGGCACGGAAATTCCAAAAGCTCTGCCAATACTGTTTATTCATCTGTAATGATACAGGAACTTAAACCCTGGCATAGTGCAGGTGGCCCTGAAATAAACAGAGAATTTACAACCGAGTATATGCGCTCCCGTTCCCCCAGGATAGTGCAAAAGATTAATAATAACTGGACTTTTAACTATTTCCCTGATGAAACCTTGGATGAACACCCCGCTTCAGTTGATTATAATGATTCTTCCTGGCCGGCAGTTGCGATTCCACACAGTTGGCACAATTATGAAACAACAAAACAGTTACATCCCTTTATCCTAAATGCTTCTGAAAAGAATACCTCGTTTTTCGGCGATGAGTCGGGAATAGGAAACCCCGCTTATTGGTGGCATGGGTGGGGTTGGTACCGTAAATCATTTGAAATAAAAAACCTGGTCAAAGATAAACGGATTTTTCTTGAGTTCGAGGGTGTAATAAAGTACTGTAAAGTTTACCTGAATGGAAAATACCTTGGAGACCATAAAGGCGGTTTTAATTCATTTTATTTTGATATATCAGACCCTATTCAGCAGGAAGGAAAAAATGTCCTCGCTGTTGCAGTGCGCAACAAACTAAATGATGAGTTCAGGATTCCGCCTATGCATTCAGGAAATCAGACACACTCGGGCGGTATCTACAGAAATGTGCGCATTGTGGTTAAAAATCCGGTATATATTCCTTTTCAGGGTTCTTACAAACACGAAGGCGGCACATTTGTAACTACTCCTGTTGTTAATCAAGACAGTGCTGTTGTTGATGTTAAGACATGGATCAAAAACGACACTAAAAGAAAAAGAAAGGTCTTGTTAAAAACAACGATAGAGGATGCAACCGGGAAAGAAATCTGCACGGCTCACTTGGATAAAATTGTTAATCCTGGTGAAATTGAACCGTTTCAACATGTTCAAAATGGATATATGAGGAAGACAATACCCGGATTATTCATGCCCGTAAAGTTAGCGAGGGTAAGGGAGATCATGTAACCCATGATCATACAAATATGGATATGGAGAATCTTCTGCGTGTAACAGTTAGGGGATGGACTGATTCTGCTATCTATCCTGAAAATTCGGATAACGGCCAGCATGCAGGAAATGAAGTGTGGCAACACGACCAGGCAATTGTACAGGATGGCAGCATCAGAGGCAGGATTGATATGCCTAATGGTGTAATGTGGATGTATTGTGATGACGGGGCCGACAGGGTTTATAAAAATTGTCCGTTGAAAAATATTAATCCAAAAGGATGGATGTATACAGAATTCCTAAATATATCTATTTCCTTTGGCAAGCCCATTATACAAATAAGCCCATGGCGTTTATTCATCCTCATTTTTGGCAGAGGAAATATATTGGGACAAGACAGAATATTGCTATTGACTCGAATTGTGAAAGTTACATTATTTGTTAACCAGAAAAAGATTGCTACAAAATACCCGGACAAAAATAATTTCTTTATCGTGAATTTTGAAAATACACTAATTGAACCGGGCGAATTGAAGGTTGTAGGCAAAAAGCAAAATGAAATGGCGGAATTTAAATTACCGATGGCCGGAAAGCCTGAAAAACTCCGGCTGACAGTATCTCATAGTACGATTGAAGCTGCAAGGAACAGTGTCGTTACTGTTGCAGCAGACGCAGTCGATAAAGAAGGTGTTCAGGTTCAGGATTTTAACAATTCTCTTCAATGGAAAGTACAAGGGCCGGCAACTCTTGTGGGGCCTGCATATTGGGAAACCGATATTCATAAAAAGAATGCTGATAGTGGGTGTTGGTATATGACTGCGCCTGTATTGAATATGGTCAGGTCTGATGGTACACCGGGTGTCATTACCATTATAGTATCTTTCCCAGGATTAGATGCTGATACAATAAAAATATATGCAATTCCAAAAATAATTGAAAGAAACTCGCTGAGAGAGTTTGAAAGCAAAGGATTTTTTTAATTTTACTAAATGACTAAAGATGCGCAAAAGAAAAACAAGTTTAAGCGGCAGGAACACCGGACATCAAATGGAAATAAAACTATATAGCCTGTCCGGAGAATCGGGAAATATCATTTTCACAAAGCCAATGGGGAGGGGCCTGCCCGCCTATGTCATTCAGGCGGACTTGAGGTGGCATAAAAACAAAGAAAGGAGAAAACTATAAAGACCAACCCAGGAGTAAAAGGACGAGGTGCCTTCCATAAGCTCAAAAAAATCAAGATTGGATTTTTAGGTAACAAATTTTTAATATCTATAATAATGAAATCAAATTTAAAAAAATTAATATGTTGTGTATGTATTTGTTTTCTTTTAACATGTGTGATTGATCTAAATGCACAGTATGTTTTTTATGAATATGGCGATACAACATATATTGATGTAGGAAACGACAAACAGTTGTTTATAGATGATTTTTTAATAGATTTAAACAAGCATATTGATTTTGTAATGAATCCTCCGTATCAGACCGGAGAAATCATTATTGACACAGATCTGCCTCATGAAAAAGACGGATTAATTCTTCCATATTCCAGTGTGATTAAAGATAAGGATGGGAAAATCCGGATTTGGTATGATTTAACTATCCCTGCTCTGGAAAATGTAAAGAAAAGAACTGCGGGATACGCTGAATCAAACAATGGGATTGATTTTAAAAAACCTGTTTTGGGAAAATACGAGGTTAAAGGTTCAAAAAAAAATAATATAGTTTTTCCACCTGAAGCAAATGGAGGAACTGCTGTGTGGATTGATCCAATGGCTTTAGCTGAACATAGATATAAAACACAGAGTAAAGTATATCCTTCAAAAGAATTACATATATACAGTTCACCGGATGGAATAGACTGGAGTTTTTATGCCAATGTTGATCCGCGTGACGGGCCTGTTGACACTCAAACAATAATTTTCTGGGATAAAAATCTCGGAAAATATTTATTATTTACGAGGGAGAGGATTTATGGAAGATGTGTCAGGCGTGCAGAAATGAATGATTTGGAAAGCAGTTTAGAGAATACGGGTTTTGCTATATGGACTGATATTAAAGATCAGTATACATATTTTTCAGAAAGGGCTGACAGGAGTAAACCGGAAGACCTTCGGAATGATGCTCCAATGGGGTATTACGGCGCCACAATTTTTCCTTATGAAAATGTATACATCGGGTTGGCGCAGGCTTTCTGGCATTGGAAAGGGAGGGGTGAACATGATCTGAGACCGGGAATGAGAGATGTCAGGTTGTTAATTAGCAGAGACAGTAAAGAATTCAAAAGAATGGGTAACCGGAAAGCATTTATGGGGCCAGGGCCTTCCGGAAGATTTGATTCAAAATGCGTTTGGGCTCTGCCAAATCCAATTGTTATGGGTGATGAGATATGGATTTATTATGTGGGCTGGAATTTTGACAGAATAGGCAGGATAGACCCTGATGCTCCGGATGGTATGAGTAGATCTGTTCTAAGTCGTGCAATTATGAGATTAGACGGGTTTGTTTCAGCAGATGCTCCATACGAGGGCGGTGAAATGATTACCAAACCAATAACGTTTAAAGGGAACAAGTTGGAAATTAATGCCAATACCGGAGCTGGTGGATCTATTCGGGTTGAAATTCTGGATCATGACGGATATCCAATACCAGGTTTCAGCATAGAAGAATCCAACTGGATTGTTGGCAATTCAGTGCGGTTTCCCGTGAGCTGGACTAGTGATGGTAATCTTGAAAGTTTAAATGGCAAGATAGTAAGATTGCGGTTCGTGATGAGGGATTGTAAGCTGTATGCTTTTCAGTTTAAATGATGAGAATTAGTGGGAATCTATGGTAAGAAATTCGAGGATGAACCTGCTTTATAATATCTGCCGCTGTACTCAACCCAAAATAGCTGTTTCGATGGGACCGGTATGTTTAATCCGAGATTCAATTATATTTTGATCGAACCCATGTGGGATTGAAACAAAGTATACGTAGACCTGTCAATCCTTTATACGTAGACGTTTTCGGGTGTTCATTCCATCGATCAGCTTGGTCGGTGAATGTAGGCCGTCGAGTTCGTCGGCCTTGCGCTGGCGCGCCCGAGATTGACTGTTTTTACCGCTCTCGGATGGCCTGTGTAGTTGTCTGCTTTGACCGAGTGCGCTCATAGCTGACCTGAATCTGACTGGAGGAAATACGGTTTTCCGAAACAACGAGTCCGGTTTCGCCGGTCGACCAACCTGGTCGACCTACATTTTAGCTTATCCCCGGCCTCGGGGTGGAGATGATTGTCGAATTTGCAGTATAGCACGATGCAGGTCTTGGATTTTGGTTGTCTGTGTTCTTTATTCAGGAATCGCGCTCAGGAAAGTTGATTTCGCCCTTTCAGGGCCGGGACTGTGCTGCGATCATCTGGTTTCCGGATACCGGACGACGGTCGATGTAGGCCGTCGAGTTCGTCGGCCTTGTGCCGGCGCGTATGATATTGACCGGGTTGCACTCAGGCTGGCCTGTGTATTGGTTTGCATTAATCGAGTGCGCTCATAGCTGACCTGAATCTGACTGGAGGAAATACGGTTTTCCGAAACAACGAGTCCGGTTTCGCCGGTCGACCAACCTGGTCGACCTACATTTTAACTTATTCTCGGCCTCGGGGCGGGGATGATTGTCGAATTTGCAGTATAGCACGATGCAGGTCTTGGATTTTGGTTGTCTGTGTTCTTTATTCAGGAATCGCGCTCAGGAAAGTTGATCTCACTCTTTGAGGGCCGGGGACTGTGCTGCGATCATCTGGTTTCCGGATACCGGACGACGGTCGATGTAGACCGTCGAGATCGTCGGCCTTGTGCCGGATCGTATGATATTGACTAGGTTGCACTCAGGCTGACCTGTGTATTGGTTTGCATTAATCGAGTGCGCTCACCAGCTGACCTGAATCTGACTGGAGGAAATACGGTTTTCCGAAACAACGAGTCCGGTTTCGCCGGTCGACCAACCTGGTCGACCTACATTTAACTTATTCTCGGCCTCGGGGCGGAGATGATTGTCGAATTTGCAGTATAGCACAATGCAGGTCTTGGATTTTGGTTGTCTGTGTTCTTTATTCAGGAATTGCGCTCAGGATAGTTGATCTCACTCTTTCAGGGCCGGGACTGTGCTGCGATCATCTGGTTTCCGGATACCGGACGACGGTCGATGTAGACCGTCGAGTTCGTCGGCCTTGTGCCGGCGCGTATGATATTGACCGGGTTGCACTCAGGCTGACCTGTGTATTGGTTTGCATTAATCGAGTGCGCTCATAGCTGACCTGAATCTGACTGGAGGAAATACGGTTTTCCGAAACAACGAGTCCGGTTTCGCCGGTCGACCAACCTGGTCGACCTACATTTTAACTTATCCTCGGCCTCGGGGTGGGGCAATGTCGAATATCCTGAAAACAAGTTGCCAAGAAGGGTTGTAAATAGGGTGATTAAAATTATGTAATTAAATAAATTAAAAGAGAGGTCAACAGAACGTACTCCAGTATGTACTGTTTTGAATTGTTTGTCAACCCTGCATTCACCGGGGCAGCGAGTCACAACAGAGGTTCGACGCTATTTCTCCTTGATCATCAGCGCCACCAGTCGGCGGGGACCGTGCGCGCCCAGCACCAGGACTTTTTCGATATCCGCGGTGCGACTGGGACCGGTGATAAACACCATGTCTTTGGCCTGTTCCGGGGATATCGTATCAAACAGTTCATATTGATTCGCCAACAGACGCTCCTGTTGAACCACTGCGATCACGCAATCCGTGAGAAAATGCGGCAGCGAGGTGCCGGAATGCTCATACAGCACCACCAGCGAGCCGATATCCGCGATGGCGAACGAGGCTTCCACCAGTGCGGTGGAAATCCCGGCCAGTTTCTGTTTGCGTTCCGGCGACTCTATCTCTGTCGTGTGCACGATGGCAATCGACTGCGCTTCCAATGCGTCCGCCAATCTGCGGCAGGTGTCGGTGGCATCAACGGCGATCTCCTGCGTCTGCATTTCTTGCGCGATCTGTTGAATGATTCCGGATGCCTGATCCATATCGTCGATCAAATGAAATTCCGCGCTTACCTGTTTCAACTCGTTCTCAAACTGGTCGGTCAGTGCTTTTGTATCCGGCGCCACAATAGATTCAATCCCGGCTTGCAGGCGGATATCTGTGTCCGGATCGGTTTTCGGCTGATCCGATGCGGTGGTCAGTGCGTGTTTGATGCGTTTCAGGATATCCTCTCTGGAACTGTTCATCGGTTATCCTCGCTGTTTGCATGTTCGGTTTGCTGACCTGCTGACGGCATCTGCAGGGTGTTAAAACGCTTGCGGAATCCTTGGGCGTCGAACCGGGGCAGCGTCCGTTTTCGCGTATAACCGGGCGCCGGAAACGAGCGGCCGCCGGGCAGCAGCTGCTGCGCCTTGCCCGGAAACCAGGTGGCAAATCGATAGAGCCGCGGGTGCCGTGCCAGGAACGCCCAGATTCGCATGCCGGTGCGTTCAATGCGCGAGGTTTTGCCGTGCGCGGCAAGTCGCGAGCGCAGGTTCAGAATATGCGCCGGCAGATCGATTTTCACCGGACAGGCGTCCCGGCAGGCGGTGCACAGCGAACACACGTACGGTGATGTTTTGCCCACGGATTCGCCCAGGTACTGCGGGATCAGGGTGATGCCGATCGGTCCCATGTATACCCAGCCGTAGGCGTGTCCGCCGATCTGCTGGTACACCGGGCAGCTGTTCAGACACGACGCGCAGCGGATGCAGAACAGGGTCTGACGCAGTTTCGGGTCCTGCAGAATCCGCGAGCGGCCGTTGTCCAGCAGCACCACGTGCATTTCTTTCGGCCCTTCGCCCAGTTTAGCGTGCGTCGGTCCGCTGATGAAATTGACAAACGTCGAGCTTTTTTGACCGGTGGCGTTGGCCGGCAGCAGTTTGAGAAAATAGGGCAGCGCTTTGAAATCCGGCAGCAGTTTTTCGATCCCCATCACCGCGACGTGAATGTCCGGTAATGTGGTGGTGAGATGTGCGTTGGCTTCGTTTTCCACGATGCAGATACTGCCGGTCTCGGCGATGCCGAAATTGGCGCCGGAAATGCCCATGTCCGCGCTTAGAAAATGCTGCCGCAGCGTGCGCCGCGCTATTTTCAACAATTCATGCGGATCTTCAGTGTAGGCGTTGCCCAGCTTTTCCTGGAACAACTTGCCGATTTCTTTGCGCGTCAGATGCAGCGCCGGAATGATCAGGTGCGACGGGATCTGCTCCATGAGCTGGATGATATATTCTCCCAGATCGGTTTCCAGGGTGTCGATGCCCTTGTCGATCAGGCTCGAGTTCAGGTGAATTTCCTCGGTGGTCAGGGACTTGCTTTTCACCACTTTGCACACCCGGTTGCGCTCTGCGATTCCTAAAATGATCTGCCGCGCCTCTTGATCATCCGCAGCCCAGTGCACCTGAATGCCGTTGTCCGTGCAGCGCTGTTCAAAGGTCTGCAGAGTGGTATCCAGATGTTTAATGACATCTTTTTTAATGGCGTGCGCCTTTTCGCGCAGGTCTTCCCAGTAAGGCAGTTCGTCGATAATAGCCTGGCGGGAGGCCACCGTGGAGCCCGTGGCGTTCAGTACCGCCCGGCGCAGCACGGAATCCTTGAGCGCGGTTTTGATATAGGTTTTGGTTTTGCGAGGCGTGACGTGCATAGACAATCCTTGTTTTGGTCACGGTTCGGCGCCTTTAGCCATAGATCCGCCTGCCGCGTACACTCGGCGCTGCAGTTTTACAACTCCAGGCTCCTGGCCAGCAGCTCGGCGATGTGCAGGGTGCGGGCGCTATAGCCGTTTTGAGTCAGATATCCTTGAATGTTCATCAGACAGCTGGAATCCGCGCCGATGCAGTATTCCGCCTGACTCTCCTGAATAGAGTCACATTTGCGTTTGACCATTTCCACCGATATCTCTTTCATCTTGTAGGAAAACGTGCCGCCGAATCCGCAGCACACATCCGAGCCCTGCATTTCCAAAAAATCGATATCCGCGATGTTGGCGATCAGACGGCGCGGCTGTTCGCGCACGCCGAGCATTCTCGACAGATGACAGGAATCGTGATACGTCACCCGGTGCGGAAATCGGCCGCCCAGCTGATCGACGTTCAACACATCGACTAAAAATTCCGTAAATTCGTATATCCTGCCTTTTAACCGCTCGTACGGCGCTTTCAGATCCTCGCGCAGTTTCAGGTGTTTATATTCCTCGCGCACCATGGCCACACAGGACCCGGACGGCGCGATGATCACCTCTTTATCGTGAAACAGCTCGATAAACTGTTCCGCCAGCGGGATCACCTGCTGATGATAGCCGCTGTTATAGGCCGGCTGACCGCAACAGGTCTGATTTTCGACATATTCCACCTCCACGCCCAGTTTGTTGAGGATCCTGACCATGGACAGTCCCGGTTCGGGCAGCAGATGTTCGGTCAGGCAGGGGATAAACAGTGCGGCTTTCATCAGGCGTTCTCCTGTATAAAATCGGCCGTCTGCTGCGCCACGATCAGTTCTTCATGCGTCGGCAGCACCAGGACGTTGACTGTGGAATTCGGCGTTGAAATAACACCTTCTTTGGGGGTGCCGGCATTCAATTTTTCATCCAGTTCAATACCAAGGTTCTGCATATTCTCCAGAGCCGCCCGGCGCAGGGCCGGCGAATGTTGTCCCAGTCCGGCGGTGAACACGATAAAATCCGCGCCATTGAGCACGGCCAGATACTCGCCGATATAGCGTTTCACACTGTAGGCAAACGTATCAAACGTTAGCCGGGCCCGCTCGCTGCCCCTGGCCATGGCGGCTTGAATATCGCGGAAATCTCCGCTGATGCCGGAAATACCCAGAATGCCGCTTTCCGAAGCGAGCAGCTCGCGCGCGGCCGCCGGGGACAGGGTCTCTTTTTCCATCAGATACAGCAGCGCAAAGCTGTCCAGATCCCCGACGCGTTTGGCGTTCGGCAGTCCGCATTGCGGGCTCATGCCCATGCTCGTATCCACGGACTCGCCGTTGCGGATGGCGCAGATGGATGAACTGCCGCCCAGGTGACAGGAAATGGCGGTATAGGACTGTTTGTTTTCAAGGTAATTTGATTCGAGGTACCGGGCAATAGACCAGTGTGAGGCGCCGTGAAATCCGTATTTGCGCAGACCCAGACTATCCTGATAGCGCTGCGGAATCGCATAGGTAAAAGCCGGGGCGGGAATGTTGTGATGAAAGGTGGTTTCAAACAATCCGATGCGCGGGGTGTCCGGCAGCAGCGATTCAAACACCCGGATTGCGGTCAGATAGATCTGCGTGTGCAGCGGCGCCAGCGGTTCGTATTCCTGCATGGCGCGGATGATGCTGTCATCCAACTGCACGCAGCCGTTTACGCCTTTGGCAAGCACGGTTTTGAATCCCACAGCTGCCAGGCTGTCGAGGGATCGGTGGGTCTGCAGCGCCTCCAGAATGAGTTGAATCGCCTGTTCAACATCCGCGACAGGCCGGCGTACGTCAACCGGCTCTTTGTCTGCATGCCGGTAGGAGAGAGCGCTTTCCGGTTCGCCAATGCGTTCCAGGGCTGCCTCGAACACCACAGACCAGTCCGAGGACTCGTAGCATTTACATTTGAACGAGGTACTGCCGGGATTGGCAATGAGAATCTTCATAAAAGCTCCGGTTTTAGCTTTTGTTCAACCGGTTGATCACTTCCCGGGTGATGGATTCGATCTGAGTTTCATCGATCTGGTCCGCCTGGCTGCCGTTGTTGGCGCTGCACAGGTTAATTCTGCCCGGAATGTTCATCTGTTCGCGCACCTGCATCAGCTTGTCCACCTGATCCTGGGGAATCATATTGACGTTGCCCAGCTGAATGGCGTAATGCACGATCTCGGCCGAGTGTTCCAGGGTTTCCATTTTATGATAGGCGTTGATCAGATCGGTACCGAACGTCAGCGCGCCGTGATTGGCCAGCAGAATGGCGTCCGAGTTTTGCGCGTAGGGTTTGATAGAGTCCGGGATTTCCATGGTCGAAGGCGTGCCGTACGGCGCTATCGGCACCGCGCCCAGGGTCAAAATGGCTTCCGGCAGCACGCACTTGTTCAGTGGAATGCCGGCCACTGCGAAACTGGTGCAGTAGGGGGGATGCGCGTGCACCACCGAAGCGATATCCTCACGCTGCTTGTAAACCTGGATGTGCATTTTCGCTTCGCTGGAGGGCCGGTATTTGGAACTGCCGGACAGCACCTTGCCGTCCATATTCATCTTTATGATCATATCCTGGGTCATGAATCCCTTGCTGACGCCGGTGGGGGTGGTCAACAGTTCGTTGTCGTTCATACGCACGGTAATGTTGCCGTCATTCGAGGCCACATACCGGCGTTCCCACAGGCGTTTGCCGATATCCAGGATTGTTTTTTTCAATTGCCATTCGTTCGTGCTCATATTGACTCCTGTCTGTTTAAACGAGGTCTTTTAACAAGTCTTGATGCGGATTGGACAGCAGGGTGAATCCGGCCAGACAGCCGTCCTGTTTCAGATACTCGATAGCCGGATCCGCGGCCGACTGCAGGGCTTCCATATCACCGGTGGCCAGGATCATGCCCTTGCCGCCGATGGCCATGGCCGCATGGATTCTCAACAGATTGATATCGGCTTCATCCACGGCAATGTCCGCCGCTTTGATGGCCGCGGCAACGGAAAACGTTTCAATGATCAGCAGTCCGGGCGCCTCAGGCGTCTCCAAACTGCCGGTTCCGGACAAGGCGCGCAGCACGTCCGGATGCACATTGGAGACCGTTTCCGCCAGTACGATGGCAAATCCGCCGGTTTCGCGCGCCTGCTGCATGGCGGTTTCCACATCCCCGATTTCGCCTTTGACCAGGATCAGGTATTTGCCCGAGCAGATCGTGCGCGCCAGCAGCTTTTCAACCCGGGCGCGTTTGAGCAGGGTGTCCTGCACTTCAAAGCCTTTATAAATACTCGAGAGTTCGACCACTCCGATGGTTACGTTATCCGGCATAATTCCCTCTGATCACAATATGAGTTTCAGTTACGTTTGTCACTGTCCCGGATATGGACGCATGCACGGCGGATGAAAGATCGCCGTCCGGTTTGCCGATCAGGTCCATGCGCTGCAGCGATTGTCCGGTTTCGACAACCGGCACCGCGGGTGCGCCGATATGCTGGCGCAGGGGGATGCGCACCTGTTCGGGACGCAGCTTCAAATCGCTGAGCGGCGCTTTGTCCGAAAACTGCAGCACGTCCAGACGCTGCATCAGTTTGCGTGTCGGGACTTTGCGGTAATTCATCATGGGATGCGGCGTGACCGGCAGTCCCTGCCAGGATTCGTTGCGCAACATTTTTTTCTCAATGAGCGTGGCGCCTTTGGGATCCAGACTTTCCGGACAGCCGAACAGGGTGCAGAGATTGCATTCGCAGCAGAATTGATTGCCGCTGTGCGCCTTCGGATCGCCGGTATTGAACATGCGGTCGCGCATGGCGGTTTCCGGACGCACGGGATAGCCCAGCAGGTAGCGGGGACAGTATTCCGTGCAGAAATTGCACTGATCGCAGCCGGCTTTGGCCAGGCGGTCGGTTTGCTGCGGTGTCCGGTAACGTTCGTACATGTCGACGCAGGCGTGATCCGCGGGAAGCACAACAAGTCCGGCTGAATATTTTGTGACCCCCTGGTTCAAATTGGTTTCCAGGCTGCCCATCATCAATCCGCCGGAGCGCACGCGGTACTGCCGGGTTCGGATATCGAACTGCGCCAGAATATCCCGGTACGCTGTGCCCACCGGAACCCGCAGGGTGCGCGGTGAGGCGACTGCCCCGGCCACCGTGATGAACGTATCGACCACCGGCTGCTCGAGTCCCATGTTGTACAGCGTTTCCACGTTCTGCACCACGCATCCGACGCTCAGGGGCAGGTCGCCCGGCTGAACGAGTCGGCCGGTGGTCAGATAAACCAGGGTCACCTCGTCGCCCGCCGGATAAAAATCTCCGACCGGGATGATTGAAATAGAGTCACGGATCTGTGATTTGAGCAGATTAATCAGCGCGCGGTGTTTGGCTTTGATACCGATGATGCCCTGCGCGGCGCCGGTCAGCTGCATGGCGGTCTCAAACCCCTGCAGTACGGTTTGCGTGTGATGCCGCAGCAGTTCTTTGTCTTTGTGCAGCAACGGTTCGCACTCGGCGGCGTTCATGATCAGAATCTCCGGCTGCGCGTTCAGTTTGACATGCGCCGGGAATCCGGCGCCGCCGGCGCCGATGACACCGTTTTGTTGTAGATCTGATAGGGTCATTGAATTTCTTTAGTTTGTCCGGGAATTGTCAAACATTCAATCGTCCCGATAATCCAGTTCATCCACAATAGCCATGATCAGGGTGCGGATGGGCGCCTGCTGCAGTTTGAACACGTCCCGGGCCACGCCGGGAGCGCCGCCGCAGACCACGATATCATTGATACCGGAGCCCACATAATCCATGGCCACGGTTTCGCCGCCCGTGGGGGTGCCGTCCGGTCTGATCGGCTGCACCACAAACACGCGTTTGCCCTGATAGGCGCCGTGTTTTTGTTCGGCTGTTATTTGTTTTAAAATTTTTGCCAGGTACATGCATTTATCCTGTCTGTTTCATGTGGCGGCGCAGGAAAACCGCCGCCGCTTTAGCTGAGATCATCCACCACCTCGACGATACTGGCGTTCACCGGCGCAAATCCGTCCGGGAACGCCTGGGCGGCATCCGTGCTGGTCACAACCACGACGCAGTGCGTGCAGTCCGGCCAGATTCTGCGGGTCCGCCGCCACGACGGCCGCCAGCAGGCGTAACTCTGGTCCGAGTTGACCGGCTGGACAATATAGAGCCGGCAGCTCTGCAATTGCGGCGCTTTGTTCTCCGCCCATACGGTACCGATGACTTTTGCCAGTCTCATACGCCGGATTCCGCGAGTTGAATGTCATCCACAATGGCCATGACCACGGCATCCACCGGCGCGCTTTTCGTGGTGTGCGTCATGCGCGCTGATGATCCGCAGGAAAGAATGACCAGATCGCCTTCACCGGCCTGCACGGCGTCCACAGCCACGTGATAATGGTCCAGCGGCGTCTGATCACAATCCACTTCCCGGCAAAGCAGCAGGGTTTTGCCGTTCAGGTTTTCATCTTTTTGTGCCGAAACCACGGTTCCGATCACCTTTGCAAATATCATATAGGCTCCGGTTTAAAATCCGTTCATCGCTGTCCTGAAGGACGGCTGTCGGGATATTTACTTTTTAAAGGTTGTTGCCAGTTCGTCCACCGGTCGCGGAATGACCAGTTCGGAGATCACCTCACCGGCTCTGGATCCGGCTTCGCGCGCCGCATCAATAGCGGAGCGCACGGCTGCGACTTCGCCTTTGATCACAAACGAGACATAACCGCTGCCCACTTTGCGCCATTCCACAAAATCTACATTCGCGGTTTTGACCGCCGCGTCCGCGCTTTCGATCAGCGGGGTAAATCCGTTGGTTTCTATCATTCCAAGTGCTTTTATCTCTGCCATGTTGGGCTCCTCATGTGTTTAAATAAATCTCATTGCGCCGACAGTCATGATCCGGCGTTTGCGGCAAAAATCCCGCGGCGTCACAATACCGTGTCCCGTGGGCGAGGCGATGGTATGCGAAAAATAGCCTTCGCCCAGATCGCCGCCGTCGCCGCGGCTGGTGCGGCCGTTGATCACCACGATATCGGTTTTGATCCGTTTGCTGTACCGGGTCGCCCGGTTCATATCTCGGGTAAAAATGCTTGCGGTGTGTTCAAATCCGTGTTCCGCCTGAATGCAGGCCTCAAGTCCCTGCTCAAAATCCCGAACGCGCACCAGCGGCAGACAGGGTGTCATCTGTTCAGCCTGGACCCAGGGATGATCGGCATCGGTTTCTCCGAACAGCAGCCCCACCTCGTCCGAGACCTGCATGCCCAGAGCGCGGCCGAGAACACTGGCATTGCGCCCGACAAAGTCACGGCTGATGTAATACTCTTGCTCGCCTTTGACCAGCGCCTTGTCCGCCAGCTGATCCATCTGTGATCCGGTGAGCTTGATGTTGCCGAGTGTGCTGAACGCCTGCACAAAGCGGTCAAACACCGAATCGACGATAAACACTTCTTTTTCCGCGGTGCACAGAATATTATTGTCAAACGCGGCGCTTTCTGAAATTTCCCGGGCCGCCAGTTCGAGATCCGCGCTTTCATCCACAAGCACCGGCGGATTGCCCGGTCCCGCGGCAATGATGGGTTTGCTGTGCTTCATAGCGGCTTTGACCACGGCGGGACCGCCGGTAATGGAAAGAAGTTTGGTCTGCGGATGCGCAAACATAAACTCTGCGCTTTCCAGGGTCGGGTGGGCCACACAGGTCACCAGGTTCTCCGGCGCGCCGGCGCGGGTCATGGCCTGGTTGCAGTGCTGAATGACCCGGGCGTTCAGTTGTTTGGCCACCGGGTGCGGATTGAACGCGATGGTGTTGCCGGCGGACAACTGGATGATGATATTGTCCAGCATGGTGGGACTGGGATGCGTGCTTGGGGAAATATTGCCGATCACGCCCCAGGGCGACCATTCGTCCACCGCAAGACCGTTTTTACCGGCCCAGGCGTCCGGCCGCAAATACTCGATGCCCGGACTGTTTTTCGCCACATTGATGTGCTTGAGTATTTTGTGCGGCGCCCGGCCCATCTTTGTCAGTTCAACCGCCATGCGGCTGTATTCTTCTTTGTGATCCAGCGCCACCCGGCGCACCGCGTCGGTAAATTTGCGGCGGTCCTGCAGATCAAAGGACTGAAAGCGCTCAAAGGCGACGCGCGCCGCCTCGATGGCATCGTCCATGTTCTGAAACACGCCCCAGCCGGGATCGGAGCCGGACGCTGTGTCTGCAGCTGTATCCGCTGCGGACGGCTGCCTGAGACTATCCTCAAGCACTTTTTTGACAATGCTGCGTATTTTTTCGTCACTCACACTCATGGATCAGGCCTGTTATTTTTTTGCCGTCGATTTTTTCTCGCCAATGGGAAATTGCGCGTCCAGTTTTTCCGAGGGACGCGGAATGATGGTCTGGCCCAGCACGACACCGACCTGCGAGGCTGCCGCCACACCGGCTTCGATGGAGGCCTTGACCGCGGCCACGTCGCCGCGCATGATAACGTTGACTTTACCGCCGCCGACCGGCAGCCATTCACCCAACACCACGTTGGCTGCTTTGACCGAGGCGTCCGCCGCCTGCATGGCGGTCGCAAAGCCTTTTGTCTCAATAATTCCAAGCGCTTTTTGCATAGTGATCCTCTATTTTTTGATTCCAATCAGTTCAAAGACATCTTTTTGCGCGGAAGGAATGACATTGGCGCACACCAGTTCACTGACTTTGGCCGCGGCCTCGGCGCCCGCTTCGATCGCGGATTTGACCGCGCCCACTTCTCCGCGTACAATGGCTGTCACGTAACCGCCGCCGATCTCGACTTTTTTGACCAGGTCCACACCGGCCGTCTTGATCATCGCGTCGATCGCGTTCACACAGCCCGTGTTGCCGCGTGTTTCGATGAATCCCAATGCAGCTTTTGCCATGGGGTCCTCCTTAATTCTGTTCTATGATGAGTGATATTTGTTTGCGTTTTAAAAGCTCTTTGGCTTTGGGCGTGACCACGGTTCCGGAGGGAACAATGACGCGGCCCGTCAAGTCATGCAGTCTCTGAATCTGCCGTTCGGTCAATACGGGGGATTGGTATCCCGACATGTCGATGGTTTCACTTTGCGGCCGGCGCCGCTTGCCCAGCGTCGGAGCGGGGTGATGAATGCGGTGCGGTTTCAATCTCGACGCCGTTGCGGATCAGCTCAGCCACAACCTCTTTGACCACCCGTGTGATAATATCTTCCAGACTGACTTTCACGGTGCATCCCTGTGATAAATATTGTTTCCGTTTTCGGTTACGAGTTCCACGATAGAGACAATCGCGCTATCGGTACATACATGTTGAGTGGCAGCTGTTTTGCGCGCTGATGATGACGAGCAGGTCAGCACCACATCTCCGGGGCGGGCGCTGACTGTGTCCACACACACCGCGGTTTGATCGACCGGGTTCAGGTTGACGTCCAGGTAGCGCACAATTAGCAGTCTCTGATGGCCGGGCATGCCGGCGCGCTGTGTGGCGATCACGTTGCCAATGACTTTAGCCAGTTTCATAACAGTTTCGCTTACATTTTTCCAATAAATTCGGCGTGCATATTACAACGGATATTGGCGGCGTTGGCGTCGTCGGTATCCAGATGCAGGTGCAGTTTCCAGGCATCGTTGACGCGCACCAGCACGTTCTCGAAAACGGTGCTTTTTTCACCGCCGATTCGCACTTTGCAATACTCCTGATTCTTTACACCGAACCGCTGTGCCGCGCTGCCCGGCATATGCACATGCCGGTTGGCGATGATGGCGGCCTGCGGCAGAAATATCGAGGATTTCGGACCGATCAGTGTGATCGGCGCCGCGTCGCGCAGATCTCCGGAATTGCGGATCGGCGGGTTCAGGCCCAGATTGATAGCGTCTGTCAAAGATATCTCGAGCTGATCGTAGTTGCGCAGCGGTCCCAGTATGCGCACGCGCTCAATGCTGCGCATTTTCGGACCGGCCACGGTGACGAATTTGTTTGCGACGGAAATTCGCCGGGCTGGTACAGATCTCTGTATTTTTCAATGCGGCTGTCCGCGCCAAACAGTGTTTTAAAGGTGGCCTCGGTCAAATGCACGTGCCGGTTCGAAACCCCGACCGGGATCAAAGTCGAATCCGTGTCAGAAGCAGCGGGCATCTGACTTTTGACCTTTTCCACGATCAGGTCGACGATCTGATCATAGCCGTTACCGTTGCTGCAGCCGGAGGCATGCGTGCAGGCGCCGCATTCCTGACAAAAAGAGGCAATCCCTTTTTCGTTGACCATATTAAATTCCGATTATTTGCCGAGTTTTTCCTTGTCCGCTATTTTTTTTGTGGTATGCATCATATCAAATGCATGTTGACCCGTTATCCGGCAGCAGCAGGAGAACAGGATATCGATAATGCTAATCTGACCGATAATCAGCGGCATGTCAATGTTTAAAAACAATGTCGTGTCGCGTGGTGTGGTGTAGAGATTGATATTTGAACTTTTTGTCAAGGGCGAAACGGCAAAATCGCATAAACTGATCACGGTGGCTCCGCCATGACGGGCTATTTGCGCCGCATCCACGATATCTGCTGAACGCCCGGATGATGAAATGGCAAACAGCACATCCTGTTCTGTGAGCAGGGACGCCTTGATCTTGTAAACCGTCGGATCATTCTCTGATATACATTCTTTTGCCGATCCGGTAAAAGCGGGCAAACGCATAAGCGGCGCTGACACCCGAGGTTCCGGTTCCGATGAAAAGGGTTTCCTGTGCCGAGCTGAGGGCTGTGGCGGCCCGGTTAATAGCAGTCTCATCGATGATGCTTTGTGTGTTATCCAGTGTCTGCAGCGAATGTTGAAATGTTTTTTTAATAATCGACTCGGTGCTGTCATCCTGTTCAATCGGCAAAAGGGAAGAGACTTTGGCAGACTCGTTGTTGATAATAATATCCTGAACCAGACTTTGTTTGAGCTCTTTGAATCCGGTATACCCGATTTTTTTGCAAAACCGGATAATGGTTGCATAACTCGAACCGGACTGCGCCTCCAGCTCCTGGATGGTCATGTGAACCATGTCTTTGGGATTGGACAGGATAAAATCCGACAGACGCTGTTCAGCTGACTTTAGAGAATCGCGCATACTCTCAATGCGCAGCAGTGCGCCGCTTTGTATGTTTTTGCTTTTCATCGCGAATGGCCCTGAATTTTTATAAAGCTAATAAAAAATATCAGAAAAGTCAAGTAAAAATGATATAAAATATTGAAAGAGTGCGTGGCAGGTACCCCCCTGCATACTGTGCGCTGCCGGATTCGGGGTTTACAGACTGTTTTCGTAAAAGCGAAAGGTTTTATACTGCTCCGCGTTCAGATCCTCGAGCGCGCCGATCATCCGATTGTTGGTTTCCACAATCACCGAACACTCGGATTCGGTGTAACCCATTTTGATGCCGTTTTCAATGGTATCCAGATAAAAAACAATATCCAGACCGCGGTTGCGGTGTTCTTTTAGCACGCCCATGGCAAAGGTGCGCAGTCGTTTTACATGCCGCATGCCGTGCATGATTTTGAACAATCCGAACGGAAACAGTCTGCCGTTGGCTTTCTGGATGGCGGGATTGGCGTCTTTGACGCTCAGGGAAAAGCCGATGCATTGTCCGTCGAGAAAAGCGAGATAGGTTAAATCCGGTTCAATCGCATATTTGAGTTCTGCTTTAAACTCTTCCAATTGCCGATCGGTTAACGGCACGTGTCCGTGATTGCCGGCCCAGGCCTCATTAAAGATCGGACCGATATAATCGACAGCCTCATCCAGTTTTTTCATGTCTATGGATTTGATGACAATGCCCTGCCGCCTGATGCGCTCCCGGATTCTGTAAAACACCGGCCGGATGTGCAGATCCGAGCTGACGCGGAATGCGTACCAGTCGATATGTTTGCGGTATCCGCACTGTTCCAGCAGACCGGCATAGTAAGATTTGTTGTAATTGGTGAGAAGAACCGGAAGGGTATCAAAGCCTTTGACCAGCAGTCCGCTGGCATCGTACAGGGTGAAATTAAACGGGCCGCATATTCTCGATTTGCCGTGGTCCCGCACCCAGGTTTCCGCCGTGTGCAGCAACTGTTCAGCCACCTCGATATCGTTAATACTTTCGAAAAAACCGAAAAATCCGGTTTCAGCGTCCTGATGGGATTCGTACTGGCGGTCAATCTGGGCGCTGATACGTCCGACCGGCACATCGTCCTTGCAGGCGAGAAACAGTTCGGCGTCGCCAAACTCGTAAAACGGGCCTTTTTTCGGATTCAGATAGTTGAGCTGATCGGAAATAAGCGGCGGCACCCAGCAGGGATCGTCCTGATACAGGGTCCAGGGCAGCTTTACAAATGTTTTGAGGTGCTGACCGGAAACGGGTTTGATTTGTATACTCATGTTCATCCTCAAAAAAAATGTTGATTTTTTATTTTTTATTGACTAAATTTCAAGATTGTAAGTTTAGAACTATAAAAAAAGGTGATGTTAATATGGCGAATCACAAGTCAGCAATAAAACGTATCCAAATCGGTGAACGCAATCGCACTCCACAGCCGTCATTACAAAACACGGTTAAAAAGTCAGATTAAAAAGCTGCGTTCCGTTGAGAACAAAGAAGAAGGTGAAAAGATCTATCGGGATACGACTGCTCTGTTCTGCACAACCTGGCCACCAAGGGTATCAATTTAACACAAGAACAAGGCAGCCAACCAGAAATCCAGAACTGGCGGCTTTTGTCAACCAGTTGGAAGCATAACAGTTTTTTTAAAAAAAGAGCAGGCTGAAACAGACTTGCAGCCGGATGCATTTGATGTATTCGGCTTTATTTTTTCAGTATATAGTTGGGCGATTCATGAGTAATCGTAATATCATGGGGATGACTTTCCTGCAGCCCGGACGGGGTGATCCGGATGAACCGGGCTTTTTCCTTCAATTCCTGGATGGTTGCTGAACCGCAATAACCCATGGAGGCGCGCAGTCCGCCAACCAGCTGATAGATAACATCGCTGAGTTTTCCGCGGTGCGGAATACGGCCTTCAATGCCTTCGGGCACCAGTTTTTTGACATTGCGTTCGCCTTCCTGAAAATAGCGGTCGCCGCGCCCGCCGCGCATGGCGCTCAGCGACCCCATGGCCCGGTAGACTTTGTAGCTGCGTCCCTGATAAAAAACCAGTTCGCCCGGACTCTCGTCCGTGCCCGCAAGCATGTTTCCGAGCATCACCGAGTCGGCTCCGGCGCCGAGGGCTTTGGCCACATCGCCGGTTTGTTTGATGCCGCCATCCGCGATCAGCGGAATATCGTATTTGGATGCCACCTCGTGGCACTGCATGATGGCTGTGATCTGCGGCACGCCGGTGCCTGCGACCACGCGTGTGGTGCAGATGGAGCCCGGACCGATTCCCACTTTGATGCTGTCGACACCGGCTTTGATCAGGTCCTCCGCGGCTTCCGGAGTGGCAATGTTACCGGCAATCAGTTCAATCTCCGGGTGTTCTTGTTTCAGCATTTTGATGGTGTCGATGACGCCGCGGGAATGTCCGTGCGCCGTGTCCACCACAATCACGTCAGCGCCGACGTCGATCAGCGCCCGGGCGCGTTCTTTGCTGTCCGATGCCACGCCCACGGCAGCGCCCACCAGCAGCCGGCCGTGTTTGTCTTTGGTCGCATCGGGAAAGCGTCTGCGGTTCTTGATGTCCTTGACGGTGATCAAACCCTTGAGGGTGCGGTTTTCGTCCACCACCAGCAGTTTCTCCTTGCGGTGCTCGTGCAGGATTTTTTCCGCGTCTTCCAGTGAAATGTCAGGAGGAACCGTGACCAGGTTTTCCTTGGTCATTAAATCTCTGACTTTTTTGCTGAAATCGGTTTCAAAGCGCAGGTCGCGGTTGGTGAGTATGCCGACCAGAATGTTATGGTCCACAATGGGAATGCCGGAAATATGATAACGCTGCATCACATCGAGAGCATCGCTGATCGGCCGCTCCGAGGTCATGGTGATGGGATTGTAGATCATGCCGGTTTCGGAGCGTTTGACCCGGTCAATCTCTTCCACCTGATATTCGATGGAGCAGTTTTTATGAATAATCCCAATGCCGCCTTCGCGCGCCAGCGCAATGGCGAGGTCAGCTTCGGTCACCGTATCCATCGCCGCGCTGACAATGGGAGTTTTGAGATGGATGTTTCGGGTTAACCGGGTGCTGATATCGACTTGTTTGGGTAATACGCTCGACTGATTCGGGATCAGCAAAACATCATCAAAGGTATAGCCCTCGCCCACGATCTGACCCATTGTAACACCTCCGGATGTTGTAAAATGATAACAGATTAATCTATTATTGTAACAAAAAATTTGTACAAATACAAATAAATTTCATCGGCGCGCGAAAAAAGAAGAGGCGGGGGGCATAAAAAACTCCCCTTTGCGTGCAAAGGGGAGTCAAGGAGGGTGTGTGTTGTGTGTTTACAGGGTTTCCTGCACTTTGAAGCGGTCGTACAGTCTCATGACTGCGGGTACATATTCCCGCGTTTCTTTCCAGAGAATATTATAATCCTTGTTGCCGTCGATCCACATTTCCGCGCGCCTGGGTCCGCCGTTGTAGGCGGCGAGTCCGCCGTCTTCTTCGTACATGCCCACAAGTTCATTCAAATAGCGGCAGCCCAGCTGGATATTGATAAGGGGATCGAAAAGCAGATCTTCCGCAAAAGTCCAGTTCATGCCTTCCTCATACGCCAGATAAGCGCCGGTGGCGGGCATGATCTGCATCAGTCCCATAGCGCCGGCCCGAGATGTGACCGTCGGTTCCCAGGTAGCCGCACTTTCGTGGGTGATGGTGGCGGCAATCAGGTCAATATTCAGATTTTCATATTTGCGGCTCATTAAATAGATTTCATTGGCCACATCCTGTTTGGTCGAATCGGACATGTCGCTGTTATAACGATTGATGATATTCAGTACTTTGCGAACAGCGCGTTTGCGTTGTTTTTCGGTCTCGATCAAGTGCTCCTGACGGGTTAGCAAATCGGACATATAGGATATTTCCTGTTGCGCTTTTGCCAGCTGATGCTTATAATAGGAATAACCTGTGATTGAAAGAATCGCGGCAAACACAAGTATGGATATTGTCGGTTTTATGTATTTCATGAATTTAGAATCGCCTCTTTCTATGGGTTTCTGTTTTACCCGTTATATGACAATTACCGTGCCATGCACGGTATCAAACGGCAAAGTAACTATAAAGTTAATATAAACAAAGAACTAAATCTATTAAGGGTGATTCGGAAAAACCGTTTATTATGCAAACTGTTGTATCATTATTTTATACTATTTCAAATTGTTACAAGTTCTAGAACAAAAAAATGTTCCCGAATATTTCGAAAAATGAGGCTGTGGCTTGAGGATTATCCAGGTTCAAGAGATTGCAGAGGCGGTTTCAAAACTATGCATCCGCTCCAATTATCACCTGCCGCCCGATGTCAGAGCGGCCCTGGACCGGGCGTTAAAGACCGAAGTGTCCGAACAGGGGCGCGATGTGCTTGCCGGACTGCTAAAAAATGCCGATATCGCCTCCGGGGAGGTGTTCCCGCTGTGCCAGGATACCGGCGTTGCCGTTTTCATTGTGGAAATGGGCGCCGAGCTTTGTATCGAGGGTGGAACCTTGTCCCAGGCGATTCAACAGGGGGTGAAAACCGGATACCGGGACGGCTATTTGCGCAAGTCGATGGTGCGTGATCCGCTGCAGCGGGGCAATACCGGTGACAACACACCGCCGGTCATCTGGACGCAGCAGATTCCGGGCGACAAGCTGCACATTTTAATGGCGCCCAAGGGCGGCGGCAGTGAAAATATGAGCGGTATTGCCATGCTCAAGCCGTCCCAGGGCCGCGACGGTGTGATGGACTTTATCGTCAAGCAGGTGGAACAGGCCGGCGGCAATCCTTGTCCGCCGGTAATTGTCGGTGTCGGGATCGGCGGCACCTTTGAAAAATGCGCCTGGCTGGCCAAAAAAGCCCTGTTCCGGCGTGTCGGAGAGCGGCACCCGGACGTTTATTACGCCGAATTTGAGGAGGAATGCCTGGAGCGCATCAATGATCTGGGAATCGGACCGATGGGATTCGGCGGCCGCATCACGGCGCTGGATGTACAGGTACAGACCTCTCCCTGTCATATTGCTTCGCTGCCGGTTGCGGTCAATATACAGTGCCATTCGGCGCGGCATATGGAATGTATACTGTAACTGGAGAAACCATGACTCAATCTGTCAAAACCCCGTTCACAGACACGACTGTCAATCAGCTGCGCGCCGGTGATTCGGTGACGCTGTCCGGTATTATTTATACGGCGCGCGATGCAGCGCACAAGCGGCTCGTTGATCTGATAGATAACGGCTCTCAACTGCCGTTCGATCTGCGTGGCCAGGTGATCTATTACGTGGGCCCGGCGCCGGCGCGTCCCGGTTATCCGCTGGGTTCCGCCGGTCCCACCACCAGTATGCGCATGGACCGTTATGCGCCGGTTCTGATCGAAAACGGCCTGAACGGCATAATCGGCAAAGGAGAAATGGGAGCTAAAGTGGCCGAGGCGCTGCAAGAGCACAACGGCGTGTACTTTGCCGCGATCGGCGGCGCCGGCGCGCTGATCGCGCAATGCGTCACATATAGTCGTATCATTGCCTGGGAAGATCTGGGTCCCGAGGCTGTACGCGAATTGACGATAGTCGATATGCCGCTGATCGTGGCGCAGGACAGCCGCGGCAACAATTTGTTCCGGGACGGAAAAGCGGCGTATGAACAGAATATAAGGAGTGAATATGGTTTCGAATGATCAATCCGGACGTTTTGAAAAAATCAGGAATTACCCCGGCTGGCTGCAGCAGTTCATAGCAAAATTGACGGATAAAAAAGTACCTGCAAATCAATCTTAAAATATGTAATATTCACTGCATTGACAAGATCATCAAACCGAAAGTGAGAAACTATGGATATCCAATTCTGCGGCGCAGCGCGCAATGTCACCGGATCCCAGCATCTGCTGACGATCAACGGAAAAAAGCTGTTACTGGATTGCGGTTTGTATCAGGGCAAGCGCAAAGACACCTATACAAAAAACAAAAATTTTCTCTACAATCCCGCGGAAATCGATGCCATGGTGCTGTCGCATGCGCATATCGATCACAGCGGCAATATACCGAATCTGGTGGCCAACGGCTATGACGGGCCCATCTATGCCACCAGCGCCACGGTGTCGCTCTGTCAGATTATGTTGCGCGATTCCGCGCATATCCAGGAAAAAGACATTGAATATGTCAACAAGCGGCGCGCGCGCAAAAACGAGCCGCCGGTGGAGCCGCTGTACAGCATGGATGATGCGGAGCAAGCGGTTCAGCATTTTGTTGGTCTGCAGTACGACCGCAGTATGCAGATTCTGCCCGGCGTGCGGCTGACGTTTCGGGATGCCGGACATATTCTGGGATCGTCCTGTGTGCTTTTGGAAATCGAGGAAAACGGCAAAACACGGCGGTTCGGATTTTCCGGTGATGTCGGGCGTGAAGAAATGCCGATCCTGCGCGATCCCAATAAACTGCGCGACCTGGATGTGTTCATCATGGAGAGCACCTACGGCAACCGGGTGCATCCCAAAATGCAGGACACGGAGAAGAAACTGACAGGCATCATCAATGAGACCGTGGATCGCGGCGGCAAAATCATTATTCCGGCGTTTGCGGTCGGACGCACCCAGACCCTGGTATATATCATGCATAAACTGTTCAATACCAACCGCATTCCGAATCTGCCGATTTACGTGGACAGTCCGCTGGCCTGCAACGCCACCGATGTGTTCCGTATGCATCCCGAATGTTTTGACCGGGAAACCTACCGGTTGTTCCTGAAAAATCATGATGATCCGTTCGGATTCGGGCGGTTGAAATATATTCGCGATGTTGAGGATTCAAAAGCGCTGAATTTTCAAAAAGAACCGCATATCATCATTTCCGCGTCCGGTATGGCCGAGGCCGGACGTATTCTGCACCATTTGAAAAACAATATCGGTAATCCGAATAATCTTATTTTATTGGTGGGATACGCGGCGCAGCATACCCTGGCGCGCAAGCTGATCGAAAAGGTGAATCCGGTGCGTATATTCGGCGATGAATACGAGGTGAAAGCCCGGATTAAAAGTATGGATCATTTTTCCGGTCACGCCGACTGCAATGAGCTCATTGACTATATGGAATTCATGTCGCCCGACCGGCTCAAGCATCTGTTTCTGGTACACGGCGAGGAAAAACAATCGCTGCCGTTTATGGAGCTGCTGGAGAAACATGGATACGGGAATGCGAGTTATCCTGAATTGGGGGAACGCGTATCGATTTAAGTTTTACGTTACCTGCATCATGCTGAAAGGGGGGAGCGGGGATTATTTTTTCTGTTCAGCGTTTTTTAATGCAACCTTGATATTGCGCATCAATCCCGCGTATTTGCTGCGTTTGAGCGGGCTCTTGACGGTAAAACGCTCAAATAATTCCGGGTCGATTTGTTTTAATTGCGACAGCGCCGGTCCCAGATTGTGCGGCCGCGGATAAAAGGCCTTTTCCGCTGTGACCCGGGCGCGACGCCGGTTCCAGGGACATACCTCCTGACAGGCATCGCAGCCGAAAATGCGGTTGCCCAGGCGCGGCTGCAGGTGTTCGGGAATCGGCTGGTCCGGTTTGAGTTCAATGGTCAGATACGAGATGCAGCGCCGGGCGTCCACGGTTTGCGGCTCCACAATGGCGCCGGTGGGGCAGGCCTGCAGGCATCGGGTGCAGGTGCCACAGTATTCCTTTTCAAAGGGCTCATCGTATTCCAGTTCCGCGTCAATAATCACCTCACCCAGGAACACCCAGGATCCGTACTCGGGGGTGATCAGGTTCGAATGTTTGCCGATCCATCCCAGACCGGCTTTGACCGCCCAGACTTTTTCCATCACCGGAGCCGAATCCACAAACACGCGTCCGTTGATCTGTGGATCGGTTTCCTGAATGAATTTGAGCAGGGTTTTCAGCCGCGCCCGGATGATGTCATGATAATCATCGCCCCAGGCATAGCGCGAAATGACGCCTTTCTCCGGATCATCGGGCTGCCCGGGATCGGTGTAATAGTTCATGGCCAGCACGATCACCGAACGGGCGCCCGGCACCAGGGTCGTCACATCCAGACGCAGATCGCGGCGCGACTGCATATATCCCATGCTGCCGTGGTGATTGCGGCTCAGCCAGTCATCCAGTTTGTCCGGCGGCAGCGGCGCGGCGGCTGCGATGCCGATTTTACAAAATCCGAGTTCGCGGGCTCTGGCTTTTATGGAACGGCCAAGTGTGTGCATCAGTGGTTTTTCCGAATGATTCAAGCGTGATCTGGTTCTGTCCATGCAGAGGGTTTTTAATGAGCGGTAAACTTTTCAGGCGGTTGGATTGTTCCAGTAATTTGAAATCTGGTAGACAATATGCTGCAGATCCATTTTCAGATCATTTTCAAACGTCTGCAGTTTTTCTTTTGAGGATGCCTGCATGGAATTGGTCATCAAAGCCGGGTCTGCGAGATAGAGGATAGCCAGGGTTGGATTGCGAATATCCCGGGCGGAACAATCCATCCATTGATCGCCAAAGCATTCAATGCCGAGTACAAATCCCGTGCACCAGTCGCGAACATCAATCTCGGTTTGCTTTTTTTTCTGAATGCTGCGGACGACCGGGGTGAATTCGGATTCGTCAATCGAACGCTGGGTCAGATCGTAAAAATTCGACAAAGACTTGATCAGATTCTTGAACGTCGGGTCATTGTGAATGTCCTGGATTCCGTCCCGCTGCATAAAAACGATGGGAATCCACACCGATTGCGGTATTGTGTCAGGGCCTGCTGCCAGCGCGGTGAACAAACCATGAATGCGGTCAAGGGGAAGCGTCGGAAACGGCGATTGCGCGAGCATGGAGTGCAGGGTTTCTACGTCATGATCCGTCATAAAACCCTCCGGTGTTAAATAGGTGATTGCGGTTGTGTCTTATACAATATAAAAACTTGAGATGAAATGCAAGGCGTTTCTGAACTTTTTTGGGGTTAAAAGTGTTGGAAAATTTCAAGACAAGATAAAAATCAAATTTATCTTTATATCGGGCTTTTGCTGCCTTTTTTAAAACCGGTTCACGCAAAGAAGCAGAGGTCGCAAAGAAAAACAAGCGTTCATCCACAGTATACATTAATTATTTGAGAATATGGTTTGAAATTTCATCATTTTATGATTCAGCATTTGCTCTAACATGTGCGCGGTTGAGAGTTTGTCGGGTTTTTCCTCTGCGACCTCTCCGTCTCGTGCATCTCTTTTAAGAACCAATTCACGCAAAGCAGCAAAGATCGCAAAGAAAAAAATGTAATATTTTTCTATTTCCCCTGCAAATCATTGTTTTAAATCTTTTTTCACTTTTTCCTCCAATCCTCGCACCACTCGCGCAATCCCATCCCGCATCACCGGCACATTGAAATTCAACAACAGGCTTGATTTCGTCCGGGTTTGCTGTAAATAGGTGAATACCTGTTTTTTGTAAACAGGATGCAGCCGTTCACAGGATTTGACATCCTTTTAATGAATAAAAACAGGCAACAAAAAATATATTCGGATTTTCTTTAGCCCTCTGCGGCTTCGCCTCTCCGTGTGCGCGGCATTTTTGATAATCGATTCATGAAAATTAGAGATACGATCTCGCAAACGCGTCAGGAACAATCAGAATTTGATAATGATATCAAACCCCGTGGTTTGCGGATCGCCTTTGACGGCCTGCAGAAACAGGTGCCGGTTGATCTCGTATTCCAAAAACAGCTCCTGGGGGATGGTTTCTTTGCTGCTGCCGAATGACAGCTCGCGCTCGTACCTCAAAAACAGATCGTTGGTCAGATACTTGCCAACGGTCAGGGCTGTGTTGCGCCAGTTGGCATCGCCGCTGATGCGGATGAGATCGAGGTTCAATTTGTCCTGGGCGATACGGGAGACCTGTTGGGTCAGCTGACCGGACAACAGCCGGGTCATGGCTGCGGTGCCGGTTTGGCTTGAGGATTGAGAGACCTGCTGGCGTTCGCCGTGAGAGAGCTGCGCCCCCGAACGTCCGAACAGCAGATAGGACAATCCGTCGGTTTCGCTGATGGGTTTGTCGTTCAGACGAAACTGGATTTCCGGAAAAGACAGTGTTCCGGTGATCAGCAGATTCAGGGTCTGTTTTTCTTTTTCGATATCGCGGAATTTGTATTGGGCATCCAGATCCAGCTCGGGATTAAGGGTTTCTCCGCCGCGGAATGTCAGCGTTCCAGAATTCAGGTTGAAGCGTTTGCCAAACAGATTGTAAAATCCGCGGACGGTCTGAACCGTACCGAACAGCTCGAACATTTTTCCTTCTTTGATCAGATTAAGATTGCCGGTGATTTCTATGTTCATGTCCGCGCTTCGGATCCAGGTGTTGCGGTGATGCTGATCCGCGTTTGACCGCGCAGAGACTGCAGAAAGAGCGGCTGGCGCGTCCGGCTTGCGGCGCCCGGCGATTCTTGCGGCTCGGATGTCTGCACCAACAACGGATCGGGCCGGGTTTGCACAGCCTTGTGTTTCTGAAGAATTAGTCTGCCTTTGCGCACCCCCAGCGTACCGGAAAACCGCGGGGCGTCCGGAGTGCCTTCCACGATCAGGTCTGAATCCAACGTCAGGTCCATGTCGCTGCCGCGTGACACACTGAACTGCTCCGACTGCGTCCGGAAATAAAACGAACGCACCGGCTGCGCACGGTCACCCAGAGCGACTCTACCGTTCAGGTTTAGTTTTCCGGTGGGAGATTGTATGTGCAGGCGCTGCAGAGTAAGAACAGAATCAACAACTGCATTGAGCTGTATGTTTTTCAGGGGGGTGTTCAATGAAACCAAACCAAGCTTTCCGTTTTCGATTTGTATTCGGCCGTTCCATTCCCCGGGTGTCATTAAATCATCGGATTCAAGATCGATCTGCAGGGCGCCGCTTGCGTTTTGAATTGCAGGCACGAACGGCTGCAGCAGGTTGAGCTGCGCCGATTGTGAGGACAGGGAAAAACGGATGTTCGGGTGTTGCAGCGGCTGGAACGTGTCCGCCCGAAACAGGGAATCGGTGCGGGCGTTGAATACAAGCGCCGATGCCTGATCCATTCTGAGCCGCAGGTTCAGATCAGTGCGTCCGTCGCGATGCGTCAGATCCCCGTCGAGCTCACCAAGCGGTTGGTTGTTCAGATGCAAATCCGTGACCGAACAGCGGGCGCTCAGGTCATAGTCGTGCTGGGCGGCGGACAGATTTAGGGAAAGATTGACATGACCGGAGGGCTGCAGCGGGATCGAGTCGGAGAACGGCGCCACATCGAACTGTTCCGCAACTAACTGTAGCTGCCGCGTTCCGCATTTCTTCAAATGCCATGCAGCCTGATTTTCTGTCCGTCGGATGTGAGCAACAGGCTGTCCACCGCAGCCCTTTGCGTGTTCCAGGAGGCAGAAAGGGGGGCGGGATTGGACCAGGTTCGGCCGCGATTCACAAAAACGAGTTGCGAAACGTTCAGATGATACAGGCTGTCCATGACGAACGTGGACTGCAGCTGCAGCCGGTTGGTGTCCTGATACGACAGCTGCAGCTGCGATGCCAGACTGTCATGGCGCAACTGACCGCTGAACCGCACATCCGAAACAGTCATACCGGAAACGCCTGCTTTTCTGATGCCGAGATCAAAGTCGGCATCCGGCTGCGGGCCCAGCCGGCCCGAGACCCTGCCGCCGAGCGAATCGATGCTTGTGTTATAAAGTTCGGCATTTAGCTGCAGATCCGCATTCAGCGCCAGCGCCTGCCAGGGCCCGGACAGGTTCCCCCGGATGCGTCCGTTGATGTGAGTGGATGTGTCCGCAAACGCGAACGGAAGTTGGCGAATCTCCCGGGGACGCAGGGTGAATTCAGCTTGTGACAGACTGTCCGGTGTTCCGGCAGCCTCGGCCTCTAATGCAAGCGCCGGAGACCGGACTGACAGCCGGGGGACGGTTATGGTTCCGTCGCGCAACTTCAGGTCTGCCAAAATTGTATCCACGGGTGTGTTGTAAATAATGGACGAATCAATGAACACACTGGCGTCGAGTATCAGGTGCTGCAGATTGCCGAGCTGACCGCTGGCGCGCAATTCTCCGGTAATATCGGACTGCAGGCTGTCCTGCAGAACGAATCCCGGATTTACATGTTTTAGGCGCAGCGCGGCATCGAACGGCGCGCCGGTGAACGGCCGGCCCAGTGATACATCCGCATCCAGTCGACCCGAAGGCCCATCACCCCAGACCCGGATGCGGCCTGAAGCCGGTGTCAGTCCGGCGTGTACATTCAGGGTGTCCAGACGCCACTGATCCCAGCCCGGCATCCGCAGCTGCAAGCGCGCCTCGGCATTCAGGGTGTCCGGGTGCACGCCGGCGCCCTGCAGGCGCAGCCGGCCGCTGAGCGGATGCAGATCGGACAGATCCGGCGACCAGTCACCGATCCGCAGGCTGTTCAAATGCTGCGTCAAGACGGTAATCAGAGGATAGATCCGGTGAAGGAAACCCGTTGACCTGCAGCGTCTGTTCCTCATAGCTGGCGTTCAGGTGTATGCGCGCGGAATCCGGGCGCCCCGAGGCCTGCAGATGAATGACCGGGGTGAATGCCGGCACCGGCGGCCGGAGATTGAGAAACGCCAGTTCGGTAACGTTCACCCGCGCTATCAAGCGGGCGGCAAAGCTCAGAGGCTGGCCGCTGACTAGCAGAACATCTCCGGCGATGCCGCCGGCCGGTGTTTTCAGGTCAAGATCGCTGACCCGCAGGCTGTCCTGTGTTTGCCGCAGTCTGAAATTTAAACTCTGCACATCCGGGTACGGCTGCGGTGAGTGAAATCCGAGGTGCCGCAGATGCACCTCCGTACCGCGGCGGGTCTGCGCAAGAGAGGCCCGCACATGAATATCAGACGCTTGCCAAACGCTGTCAATGCTGTTGTGATTGATCGTCAGCCGGCCGTTGCGTATGTCGGTTTCGTCCACAATCACAGACCAGCGGGACGCGGATTGTTGCGGCCCGGACGATTCAGGCAGTAAATCTGTAATATTCCAGCGGCCGTCGGCGGTTTGGTTCAGATTCACAACCGGCTGTCTTAGGGCGACGAGCTGCAGGCTGATCCGCTGCCGCAGCAGGGGAGCGAGTTTGAAACGGATTTGCAGTTCGGAACAGCGGAGCAGGGTGTCGTCCGTTGTGATATGAATATCGACCAGCGTAAATGACTGAAACAGATTGCCCTCGATGCGGCCCAGACTCAGTTCGCCGTTCATCGACTGGTTTACCTGCCGGATCAGCTGCTTGCGCAGCATGTTTTTAAACAGCGCGGTCTGACTAAATGCGCCCAGCAGCATGATTAACACCACACCGCTCCCCAGAGTATAAAGTATGATTTTAAGCAATCGTTTCATATTAAAAAGAGTGTCCCACACTAAAATGAATTTGCACACCGGTTTTGCCGTGATTCAGAGGAGCGCCCGCATCGATGCGCACCGGACCGATGGGCGTGCGCAGCCGCAGACCGGCGCCGGCTGCCATACCCGGATTGTCGATATGGATGAAAAACGTTTTTTGCCAGACATTGCCGACATCGTAAAACAGGACACCGGACAGCCGTTTGTACAGCGGAAAGCGCAGTTCCAGGCTGGTTTCCAGACGGCTCTTGCCGCCGATGGGTTTGCCGTCGCGGTTCTTGGGTCCCAGATCGGCGCGGGCCCAGCCGCGCACGGAATAACTGCCGCCAGCGAAAAACCGTTCCTCGATCGGTGTCGCTTGATCATCCTGCAGCGGCTGCATGAATCCGTATTTGAGTTTGACCGCTGTGACCAGAGTCGGCGTCAGGCTAAAATAGCGTCGCAGTTCCATGTCCAGTTTCAGGTAATGGTAAGTGCTTTTAAAACCGGACCAGTCCAGATTAACGCCCGCCAGCATGCCGGTTGACGGCGACAATGCCGGTCTGGAATCATCATACACGGCGTGCAGCCGGGTGATGGATTTGTTGTAAAAATCAAGCGTGTCCAGAGTGATCTCCCGGGTGGCCTGACTTGTGCTGAGCAGCACCTGTTCCAGGGTGTGGTTGACGGCCGTGGTCAAATGCTGATTCCAGATTTGGTGATAAGAGGCCCGTCCGCCGTAACGCTGCGCCGTGTAGGCGGGTTCTTTTTCCCGGCGTAAAAAGGAACTGAGCGTCAGACTGCCCTGGGGGTGCAGCACGGCCGGACGATGCCAGCGCAAATCCGCCTGATACGGGGTTAACGCCGAACGTTTGACGAAAAACGTGGATTGACTGGTGGGGAAAAACAAACCGGTCTTTTCAAGGCGGGCAAAGGCGCGGAACTGGTCCTCCCGACCGTATCCGAATCCCAGTTTCGTGGACATGCGGTCCGATTCCTTGACGCTCACATCCACCTTAATCCGGTGCTCAAGCGTGTCTGGCAGCGGCGCTTTGACGGTGACATATTGAAACACACCCAGATTGTAGATGCGTCTCTGGCTTTTCTGCAGTTGTTTTTCGCTATAGGTCTGGCCCGGTTCTAACACAATCTGATTGCGGATGATGTCGGCCGGAATGTGCTCGTTTCCGTCAATCCGGATGCGGCTGAATTGACAGGACGGTCCGGGTACCGTATTGTAGATAATATTGACGCGGGCGCTGTCCGGATAGAGATCAAATTCGGGCTGAATGGACGCATAGGCATAGCTGTGATTGTTCAACCAGGTGATCAGCGTGTTGCGGTCGGCTTTCAGCAGCTCGTCCTGAAACCGGTCGCCCCGGCGCAGATTGAGCCCGGATTTCTTTTGATTCAAGCGTGTATAAAGTGTGCTGTCCGCCGAATCCGGCAGTTTAAAATGCACCTGATCCACACGCACCGGCGGACCTTCCTGAATGATGAATGTAATATCGATCCAGTTGCCGGCCTCGTCCCGGGACAACCGGGGTTCAATGGTGGTTTTGAGAAACCCGGATGACTGGTACAGCCTGCGGAGTCGGGCGATATCCTGCTGCAGCAGATGTTCGCTGTAGCGCTGCGGAGCAGGACCGAACGGCAGCCGGTCCAGGATACTGTGATCCTGCAGCACCATCGCTTTTTTCAGCGTGCTGTTTTTGATCACCCGGACCCCGCGGAATGTTACATCTCTGACCCTGTACTGGCCGTACAGGGTTGTTGACATAAACAAGACCGGGCAGCAGCAGAACAGCAATATGTTCAGGATGAATTTACGGTTTGTTTTCAATAGTCTGAGTGAGTCTGAGTGTTTGCATTTTTATTCATAAACAACAAAGCGGACAAACGAATTCCGGGATAAATCAGGTTGGTTAACCCGAGTGCCTGCAAGATTTGTGAATGGGTAAAACAGGTGTATCCCGTTGAACGGGCTTTTCTATCCATCCCCCCGATCCGGGGCTGAATCCGGTTGATCCTGCTGATCCGGTTCATCCTGTCCAAACTCATTTGCAATCGTTACAGCGCCTTGACCACATTGTCCAGCGGTTTTTTGCGCGGTCCCTTTGTGGTTTTCGCCGGATAGCCCACCGGCACTACGGCCATAAATTCCCCGGCCGGTTCGTTCAGATAGCGCAGCACCTTGTCCTTGATCAGATAGAGAATGCCCAGCCACACCGTCCCCAGTCCCAGCGACGTGGCGGCGAGCAGCATGTTTTCCACCGCCGCGGCCGAGCTCTGGATTTCCATGGTGCGGAAAAAGTCCAGGCCTGACGCCGCATCGACTTTGAACAGCTCGGCGCCGCGCTGCACCAGTTCGCCGGTGTTGGCCACGGCGATCACGGTCGGCGCGCTCTGGATGCTGCGGCCGGCCATGCGCAGCAGTGAATGGGAGGGACGGTCGAACGATTTCGACGCCTCGGACACCAGGTCCGCCAGTCCCTGCTTTTTATCGCCTTCAATGATGATGAATTTCCAGGACTGCTGATTGTGCGCCGACGGCGCCTGATTGGCGGCATTCAGGATGGTCTGAATATCCTGCTGCGGCACCGGTTTGTCCTGAAACCGACGCACACTGTGGCGCGCATAGATGGTGTCTAATGTATCTGTCATGTCTCCTCCTGATAAATTTCAATGAACCGGCTGACGTTTTTCACGGTTTGTTGATTCGCGCACAATCAGTAAAAAGGCGGTCAGCACCAGCGGGATCATTTCATTGAAAATGCGCAGTTCATAGATATTGCCCACGTACAGCATGCCGATGGCGTAAATCACGACAACAAACAGGGAGCGCCGGATAAACACATCCGGTATGCGTTTGAAATAAACCAGCAGCGGCAGCCAGAGAAACCCGAACAGACTCGCAGTGCGCAAAAGATGTTCCGGGTCACTCAGATATACGATATTCGCGCGTAATTTCTCTTCGAAAAAGACGGTCTGTGCGCCGCTGTCCGGGTAGAGTCGATAAAGAATATATTTGATGCCCAGCCAAAGCAGCAGACTAACCGCCGGATGCAGCAGCAGGCTGCGCCATGTTTCCCGGCCAAAGAATGCATAAAAATAAAGAAACGGCAAAAAGCAGGTGGTCTCTTTGTTGAATGTACCGATGATAAAAACGGCGTAATACAGAACCCAGTGTCTGCGGTACACGGCAATCAGGCCCAGCAGAAAGAACAGCATCGTGGTCATGTCCCAGGCATACCACAACGGCAGCTTGCGCGCCAGCAGGTTGTGAAAGATCAATATATAAAAGATGCTCAGCGCCAGAACATTCAACAGCCGGCGGTTTTCAAAAAACAGGGAGAGAAAATAGCGGTAGAGCAGAATGGTGGCATACAGGAAACCGGTGTTGAGAATGAAAAGCATCGAGACCGGTTTGACGCCGGTCCAGCCGACAGCAACTGCAGGACCCAGGGAACAAACATGCGGTACTGGAACGGTTTCATCGCAGTGCCCTTGAGCAATTTTTCAAGCGGACACAGTTTGCAGGTGCTGTTCATATCCTCCACCAGAATGATAAGAGTAGAGGCTTAAAAGGCCAGTCAACAGATAAAAGACCGTTTCCCGGGCTGAGGTTAGTTTTCAGCGCTTGATTCATCAGAGACAAAGAGTTTGTGCCGTTCATACAGGCGTTCATATCGAAAGGCGCGCCACAGGCTGAGGCAGATGAACAGCATGATCAGCATCAACGGCAGCGCGGCGGCGATGGCCATTTTCTGCAGCGCCGCCAGTCCCCCGGCCAGCAGCAGCACACAGGCGGCCGCGGACTGGATGACGCCCCAAATCAGTTTTTTGCCAGGGGCGGATTCAGGGAGCCGTTCGCAGGTCATCATGGCCAGGACAAAGGTGGCGGAATCCGCAGAGGTAATGAAAAACACGCCGAGCAGCAGCACCGCCAGAATGGTCAAACCGAGTCCGACCGGATACTCGGCGAACAATTTAAACAGCACAATCGAGACATCCCGGTCCAGGGCCGCGGTGAGATCGGCGCCGCCGTTCATTTGCATATCCAGCGCCGAACCGCCGAACACGGCAAACCAGACAAAGGTGAGCAGCGCCGGCGCCAGCAGCACGCCGAATACAAATTCGCGGATCGTGCGGCCGCGGGAAATGCTGGCCACAAACAGTCCCACAAACGGCGCCCAGGCAATCCACCAGGCCCAGTAGAACAGGGTCCAGGCTTTGCTCCATTCGTATCCCTGGAACGGGTGCATGTCAAAACTCAGGGACACCAGTGAGGAAAAGTACTGACCGATGCTGCTGGTGAGGGTGTTGAGAATAAACGACGTGGGCCCGGCGATAAACATGAATCCCAGCAATAAGAGCATGATGACAATATTGGTTTTGCTCAGAATCTGAATGCCCTTGTTGAGTCCGGTGGCGCTGGAGATCATGAAAAACACGGTCACCGCGCCGATGATGATCAGGGTGATGCTGCGCGCATCGGACAATCCGAACGCCTCGGACAGACCGGAATGGAATCCGCATGGCGCCCAGACCCAGGGACGTGGAAATGCCGAACACCGTGGCAAACACGGCGAGAATATCCAGCAGCTTGCCCGGGGCGTTGTAAATGCGGTTGCCCAGCAGCGGATAAAAACAGCTGGCAAATCAGCGGCGGCATACCGCGGCGAAAGGAAAAATAGGCGATGCCCAGACTCATGACAATATAAATCGCCCAGGGATGCAGACCCCAGTGAAAGAACGTATGCAGCATGGCAAAGCGCGCCGCCTGTCCGGAGGATTGCGTTAAATAGGACGGAGGATTGGCAAAATGGCTCAGGGGTTCGGCGACGCCCCAAAAGATGAGTCCGATGCCCATGCCGGCGGCAAACAGCATGCTGAACCAGCCGAAGTAGCTGAACACCGGCTTTTCATCGTCGCGGCCCAGTTTCATAGACCCGTACGGTCCCAGCGCCAGGATCAGCGCAAACAGCAGAAAAAAGAACGCGGCCAGCATATAGGCCCAGCCGAAATTGTCGATGATCCAGGTGTGCACGGCGGAAGAGACGCGGCTCAGTTGATCCGGCATGAGCGCGCCGAACACCACAATGATCAGGGTCATCAAGAGCGACAGGATAAACACCGGGCGTCCGGATTTCATACGACACCTCCGGCGGGCGGCAGAATCAGTATGGAGCAGCGCGAACGGTGCGCCACCTGTTCGGCGGTGGACCCGAGCATCTTGAGCAGCGGCGAGGCGGCTTCGTGTTTGCCCAGGATGATCATGTCCGCGCTTTCCGCTTTCGCATGCTGCAGAATACGGCGGGAGGGACGTCCCACTGCCGAAATGGTTTTGACCTGATGAAACGCGGACTGGCACTGCTGTTGCAGATCGTTCAGCTGGTCCTGTACCTGCTGTTCGCGCTCGGCTTCGGCGCGCGGATCCGGGGCGCGCGTGCCCACATGCAGCAGAATCAGGGACCCGGCTTTGAGATTGCGGCTGGTCAATCGGGAGCTATCGTCCTGTTTCAGGGTGGTGGCGTAAAGTATTGCGGACAGGGATTTGTGACCAGAGTCGCCGGATTTTTTGTATACAAACACCGGCAACGGACTCTGACGCACCACATCCTGGGTGGTGCTGCCCAGCAGCAGCCGCTGGATCGGCGCTTTGCGCTTCCAGGAAAAGCAGATAGAGTTCATGCCGTGAGTTTCCGCCGTGTGAATAATAGTCCGGGCGTCAGCGCCCGGGGCGTGATGAATGTCGGTGTGAAACGGATACGACTCGAGCAGCTTTTGGTAGGACTGCAGTCGGGCGCGCACGCGGGCGCCCTTGCCGCTGCCGCTGTCGGCGTGGAACAACAGCACCTCCCGGGCGCTGAACCGGCTCAAAATATCCGCGAGTCGGGTGACCTGAAGTCTGGATTCATTGAGACCAAGTGGAAACAATACTTTATCAAACATGCTGTCTCCAAGTTATTCGGGGGAGTATCCGGTCTTTGCGTTCAAGTACCCCTGGCGTGACTCGAACACGCGACACGTGGTTTAGGAAACCACTGCTCTATCCTGACTGAGCTACAGGGGCATAATTTATAATATAATAGTTTTCAGACTGTTTTGCAAATAAAAGAAGACCGGGAAATGGTGAACCGGGAGGGGGGATTTGTGAATATCCGGAGCTTGTAATCCTGCTCTGAATTGAGTCTTGAACCCTGCACGAGGCGCGAGAGGCTGCAGAGGAAAAGTGCAATAAAATAATTTTTTTCCGGGTATGACCCTGTTTATACCCGCCCCGGAAACCATTGTATGCTCTCGTATTTCATGTTTTTAGCAACGAACAAAAACGAACGAGACGAACGGTTGTACGGCGTGGATTGATTGATGCGGTGATCTTGGTTTTTTTGTGTGTTTCGCGAGCCTGTTTTTGAATTTTCATTAATGAACTGGGTTTCAAACGGTCATGTTATTTTCAAATTGCAGCGTCTCATATTGCGTCCCCAGAGGGACGCAAATATATCGGCACTCTATGTCTATAGATATATCGTCCCTGACGGGACTGGGTATGCCTGCGCCGCATAAGAATAGAATATTTGCAATTTCGATTATTGATGAAATAGTTCGTATAGTTTCGTGTTGTTCGTTGCCTGTTTTCTGAGCAACGAACAAAAACGAACGAGACGAACGAGGTGAATTGATTGATGCGGTGATCTTGTTTTTTTGTGTGTTTCGCGGGCCTGTTTTGAATTTTTATTAAAAAGAACAGGTTTTCAAACGGTCATGTTATTTTCAAATTGCAGCGTCTCATATCGCGTCCCCAGAGGGACGAGACATATCGGCACTCTATGTCTATACATATATCGTCCCTGACGGGACTGGGTATGCCTGCGCCGCATAAGAATAGAATATTTGCAATTTCGATTATTGATGAAATAGTTCGTTTTGCTTCGTGTCGTTCGTTGCTTTTTCTAGTTGAGCAACGAACAAAAAAGAACAAGACGAACGGTTGTACGGCGTGGATTTATTGATGCGGTGATCTTGGTTTTTTTGTGTGTTTCGCGGGCCTGTTTTGAATTTTTATTAAAGAACAGGTTTTCAAACGGTCATGTCATTTTCAAATCGCAGCGTCTGCATCGCGTCCCCAAAGGGACGCACATTTATCGGATTTATATGGCTATAGCAGATATCGTCCCTGACGGGACTGGATAAATGCCGATAGTAGTGAATCAATGCGATAGCAGGCTGATTGTCCCGTTAGGGACAGGATGTCTATAGAAAGATTAAAAGCATTGTTTCCGTCCCATCGGGACGGCATATGCCGGAGCTGCATATGAAGAGATTATGTATATTTTATAATATTAATGAAATCGTTCGTTTCGTTTGTGTCGTTCGCTGCCTGTTATTTCAAGCAACGAACTTATTTTTTACTGCTCTTTATATTGCTTACGCTTCATACCGCAATTGATTTTTCCTGGTGATCTTTTGGGACGTCATCCATAATCATCATATGGTAGGCATCTTTTATATTTTCTTCCAGTTCCTCAAGTGTTTCGCCCTGGGTCATAATTTCCGGATATTCCTTCAGTTTCCCAAGCCAAAACTGCTCACTTTTCCAATAAATCATCGTTAATTGATTATTCATAAGGCTCAACCTCCATTTTTCTAAAGATAATGTAGATTGAAGCAAAAGTCAAGAATTTTGAATACTCACTGTTTTGCCCCTGACATCCAGATTTCTAAAATGATTCGCAATTGACTTTTTATGATTTCTCCGGTTTTTCTTAAACTTATTTTTTCTACTTTCTTTTTTTTTGCCCCTTGAACCTGTGTAATAGATTATTCATTTTGTTGGCTGCTAATCATTATTGAGCAACGAACTGAAAACCAGATTTTTCTTTTTATTTACTGCTTTCCCATAACCCTTAAAACTTGCCTTTTGTTGCCCCTTAAAACGTTGTTATTTAATAATTGCCTTGAGTTCATTACGAAATTTCGGTAAATATATATTAATAATTTCCCATACTTCTTCTGCATCAATTCCAAAATAATTGTGTGCAATAATATTTCGAAATCCCCTGATTTTTTGCCATTCTATGTGATTGTGTTTCTCGATAAATTCATCTGAAAGTCTGGCAACCATTTCACCCACGACCATAAAATTCATCATTGCGGCATCAAAGTCTCTCTGATTTTCATAAAATTCATCGGCACTGGAATAATGTCCTGAATAGCTGAATATTTTCTGAATTGCTTCTAAAATAGACAAAATATTTATTTTGTCTTTTTCAGACATATATGGCCTCTTTCTGGATATAATTCTTTATATACGGTTTGATATATTTTTCCCGGCATAGATCAACATTGCGGTGAAAACGGGATTGAAGAAAAGATTTCAAATCTGTCTTTTTTTCATAGATATTTCGAGTTCCCGGTTCAAATTCGAGAATAATATCAATGTCGCTTTTATCATCCTCCTCATTGCGGGCAAAGGAACCGAATATGCCAATTTTTGAAATATTATAATTTTTCTCAAGTACAGGATATTGTTCCCTCAAAAAATCAATGATTTCTTTTTGATCAAGCATGGTACGGCCTTTATCTTTTAAGGTATCAAAATTTCTTTCCCCTTAATTTAACATATTTTAGGATTGTAACAATGAGAAAAATAGATATGATCCGGATGTTTGATTTAAATTATTGCCTGTATCGTCCTAAAAACGTTGACAGTGTTTTTCTGCCATTTTCAACTTGCTGCTTTTTCTTGCCCATTGAAACAGATTTATATTATTCGTTTCTTTCCTCGCGTTCGTTGCTGATTGTTTTTGAGCAGCGAACAAAAACGAACGAGATGAACTCAAAATCAGATTTTTCTTAACGCTTGAAACTTTTTTCTACTTTCTGTCCTTAACACTTAAAACTTGCTTACTTAAAACGCTTTTATTTGTCTTACAACCGGCCTCCCCTGACAAGATTCTTAAACTCTTTCCGATACTCATCTTTTCGACGAAAATCCACATACCGGTCCAGAATTTCCTTTAACAGAAATTCGGCGCGTTCCCGGTCGGGGTCCGACAGGCCCTGCAGGATGCGGGCATACGCGGCGGCGCCGCCCGGCACCAGTTCGTCGAGAGTCGCGGTGCGGCGCTGCTGCGCCTTGAGACCGCCTCTCAGGTTCGCGGCAATCGATTCAAGCCGCGAGTGGGAAAATTCGGTTCTGTCGATTTCCAGGTCAATGGCCTGCAGCAGACGCTTCTGTCCGTAGATCTGCGCCGCGCGCAGGAATTCCTGTTCGGTGTCAAATCCCTCGCTCAGATAGCGCAGCGCTTCCCGCCGCCGGTCCGCGAGCAGCGCCGCATGCTTTTTCTGACGAGCGCTGTCGACGCGATCGGAATGCACATGCATGTGTTTTTTCATTTTGTAGCGTGTCCCCCAGACCGCGGCCAGCAGCAGCGATACCACCACAGATGCAATGATGAGCAGCAGCTTGATCCAGAAGGAAAAGCGGAGGGGGATAAAGAACAGCGCCAGCAGACACACGAGTCCGATCACCAGCAGCCGGTTGCCCGCTCGTTCGCGCTCGTCATAATGTATTGTGGCCTCGCTCCGATTCAATGCGCGTCCGCGGAAAAACCGCGCCGGTCCCTTGACCGTGTGCTCGCTGGAGGTGACAAATCCCCAGCCGGCGGCAAAACAGTACAGGAACAGCAGGTCCATGACGATGAACAGGGTGTCGAAGGGATTTGAAGTGATCCATTGATAGAGGGTTGAGGCGGTTCCGGTAATCGTTTCCATGTCAAGGGTCTCCTGGGTTTGGGTGTTTGCGTGAGAGTAAAGATACGGGAATTTTGCGGGAGTTTCAAGGGGGGGGACGTTTTTATAAATAGAAAATGTCAACTTTGCAGAATTTCAGGATCTGATTTCAACCGCAAAGGACGCCGAGAACGCCAAAGATGACTGTTGTGGATTGCCAGGCATCCTTTTATTTCAACTTGGACATGGCGTTTTCAGATACAAGGCTTTCAGGATGTTTGTTTTTCTTTGCGTATCTTTGCGCTCTTGGCGGTTTATCTGAGTTTACCACCTGTATCGTCCTAAAAAAAAGTTGATAGTTTTTGTTTTTTTCTATGTGTTTTCTATTCATAATGTGTCCACATTCTGATAATCTTGACTAATTTTTTATCCTCAATAACCTGATATACAAGACGATGATGAATATTAATGCGCCGTGAAAACGCTCCGGTGAGATCTCCGACCAGCTTTTCAAAGGGAGGCGGGGTTTGAAAAAGATTATGTTCCAACAGCTCTAACAGTTCAACGGCCTTGTCTTTCAGACCTGAGGAACTCAGCTTTTTGGCATCTTTTTGAGCTTGACGGGTGTAGACCCGTTTCCATTTTACCATTCAAGTTCCCCGGAACATTCTTCCGGCGGCGTTTCCAGGCCTTTTTTAATGGACTCTCTCATTCCCGGGACGGATAGCAGATACAATGTTTCCTGTATGGCTTTCCAGTCATCCTCGGCCAGGAGCACGGCGTTCGATCGTTTGCCGGTAATCTGAATGGGTTCATGAATATTGGCGGTTTCATCAATGAGCTTGAATAAATTTGATCTGGCTTTTGTGATACTGATGGTCTTCATGATTCACTCCTCAATATAACGTACGCTAAAATGTACGTTATGATTATTGAAAAGTCAATCAAAATTTTGAATTCCAAACATATTTCACGGTCCGCGAATCCCCGGTTTTTCTTAAAACTTTTTTTACTTTCTTTTTACTTCTTACTATTTCCTGTTTTCCCTTAACACTTAAAACTTGACCCTTATAACTGCTTTCTACCTACTATTTTCTTCTTACTGTTTCCTGCTCTTTATATTGCTTACGCTTCATACCGCAATTGATTTTTCCTGGTGATCTTTTGGGACGTCATCCATAATCATCATATGGTAGGCATCTTTTATATTTTCCTCCAGTTCCTCAAGTGTTTCGCCCTGGGTCATAATTTCCGGATATTCCTTCAGTTTCCCAAGCCAAAACTGCTCACTTTTCCAATAGATCATCGTTAATTGATTATTCATAAGGCCCAACCTCCATTTTTCTAAAGGTAATATAGATTCAAAAGTCAAGAATTTTGAATATTCACAGTTTTGCCCCTGACATCCAGGTTTCTAAAATGACTCGCAATTGACTTTATGATTTCCCCGGTTTTTCTTAGATCTTGTTTTTTCTACTTTCTTTTTACTTCTTACTTCTTACTAATTACTGCTTTCTCTGTCCTTTGAACCAGTTTTTTATTGTTTGTTTCGTTCGTGTCGTTCGTTGCCTGTTTTTTTAAGCAACTAACAAAAACGAACGAGCCGAACTGCAAACAAATGTTTTCTGAAAATCCAGAATAGGGAGCAAGGTTGGTATCACAAAATATAATGGGTATCGACGAGATATCTCATAAATCAAGAATCTCCTCATCGGAAGTTTCAAAATCTTTTGCAATTTTGTAACTTGCCTTTCCTTCCAGAATGCCCAGTTGCCGATATCCTTTTGATTTATACTTTTTATAAGGAATGATTACAGCCAAATTTTCCTGATCCCGGTCACTTTTAATGAGTATGTTCTTTCCATTTTTTACCAAATCAAAAATTTTGAAAACATTGTTTTCAACTTCTTTTTGAGTAAAAGATTTCATCATATACTCCGTATTTATTGATTATTGTATAACAATATATAAAAAACGACTATAAAACAAAAAAGGTTTCTGTGCGCGGAAATGTTTCTACCTGCTTTTTACTATTTACTATTTCCTGCTTTTTTTGCCCCTTGAAACAGGTTTATATTGTTGGTATAGTTCGTGTCGTTCGTTGCCTGTTATTTCAAGCAACGAACAAAAACGAACAAGACGAACTGAAAACCAGATTTTTCTTTTTATTTGCTGTTTTCCCTTAACCCTTAAAACTTGCTTTTTTCTACTTTCTTTTTTACTTCTTACTATTTACTGCTTCTACCGTCCGCGGAAAAACCGCGCCGGTCCCTGGACCGTGTGCTCGCTGGAGGTGACAAATCCCCAACCGGCGGCAAAACCGTACAGGAATAGCAGGTCCATAGCGATGAACAGGGTGTCGAACGGGTGGGCGGTGATTCAGTGGTAAATGTCTACGGCAATTCCGGAAATCGTTTCCATATTGTCATTGGACACTTGAAAGTGTACCACTTGCCCGGTGGGCACTTTATTTTGCTCAGGTGGTACACTTTGAGAAGAATGTTTTTCCACTTCCGGGAATAATTTTGGAGCTGTTGTCTTTTAATTTTTATTAAAGGTATGGCTTCCGGCGATTCTAACTTTTAAGAAAGCTCCTCTTCGAGCGGCATAAATGATGTATTCTCTAATGATTTTGTTGCGAATAACAGGCATGCCTGGATATCATTTACATCTAATCTATCATATTCGTTCAGAATATCCTCAATGGTATCACCATGCGCCAACAGATTGAGGATATGTTCCACTGAAAGTCGGGTACCTTTTATTACCGGTTTCCCAACCAATATTTCAGGATTCATTGTTATTCTTTTTAATAATTGAGTGTCTGTCATAATTTTATCCATTAAAGCTTTTACTTTACAATTCTTATGGGTCTTGGTCATTAGCTTGATGTTGTAATTGCTCAATTGCAATAGATCACGCTGATCCACCCGATCTTTTTGCACGGCTTCAATCCAAACTGCATTTGGTAGGTGTAATGTTTCAAAAATGCTTAAAAGATACAAGCTGTCAAGTTTATTAAGGTGAATTAAAGGTCCTGCATCCACTACGGCTTTTTTTGTTTTTTGAGCGCCCAGGCTAAATCCTCCTGCATCGCTTTATGTTGATGTTCAGCCATTTCAACCCAATCAATCCCTACTCGTTCTACAGCTGTTTCCCGTAAAATTTCTCCTCGCAGATATTGACCCAGAATATGCTCTCGCCGTAATTGGCGTATACCCGTTTGAAAAGCCATAGAGATGACTTCAGATTCAGATTTATTCGTCTCACGGCTTAGTTCTTCAATAAAAGTTAATGTTTCCGTCATAGACTTGCCTTTTGTTATTATCTTTTCAAATAAACCCGTTATATTAATCCCAATTTTTCCCAAATGCCAGTCTCGAAAAAATTGAACTCTAAAAATATACGATATTTAAATTAACTTAAATATATCATTTCCAAATTGCAATACCTTTTCTATTATTTGACTCAATTTCTGATAATAGAAAGAATCTACAATTGTTGCACATGGGCTGATATTCTTTAAAAAAATGTTTGATTTTTACCCATAACATAAAAAAACGTATGAAAATAAAAAAGATTTCTGTCCCCGGAAATATTTATTTACTCGAGTTGGCTGTTATTCATTTAAGCAACAAACAAAACGAACCAGACTGTTTTCTACTTTTTCTTCTTACTATTTACCGCTTTTACCGTCCGCGGAAAAACCGCTCCGGTCCCTTGACCGTGTGCTCGTTGGAGGTGACAAATCCCCAGCCGGCGGCAAAGCCGTACAAGAACAGCAGGTCAAGGGCGATGAACAGGGTGTAAAACGGGTGGGCGGTGATGCATTGAAAAATATCTGCAGCCATCGCGGAAATCGGTTTCATATCGAGGGTCTCCCGGGTTCGGTTGTATAATGGATGAGAATGGACAAAGTTTTCAGACTTTTTCTAAATGATCGATCATTTTAGAGCTAAAATTGCGGCGGGAATTTGAAAAGATAGATAGAAAAATATTGGATGGAATTGGTTTGCGCAATTTAGCTTACCTGCAAATTCGAGGTGATATAAATCAAAATAGATACGAAAGTTTTGAATGAAATATGTATTTAGGATTTTATGCATATTTATATCAGCTTCTCATGATTTATATAATTGAATTTCTTTCATCTGTTCAAAATTATCAAGGACTGGATTATTGATGGTTGCAATTTTATTGTGCTTTTAAAAACCACTGCCTCTGGCAGTGGTCCCCTGAATAGGTTCCACCAGTAGCTTAATTTATTTGTATTTTTTATAATGTACCTCCCTGAAAGGCGCGTTAAGAAATCAAGGAGGTACAAATGAGTAGGTTTAAGAAGTTAAGTCATACTTTGTACGAATGCAAGTATCATGTTGTCATTTGTCCGAAATATCGTTTTCGAGTGTTGAAGGAAGAGATAGCAGAATATACACGACAGCAGCTATATCGATTAGCCGGGCAGAAAGATTTGGTAGGAATTCTTGAGATGAATATTCAACCGGACCATGTGCATATGATATTGTCGATACCGCCGAAATATTCGGTGTCAAATATCATGGGGTTCCTGAAGGGCAAGACGAGCATAAATTTGTTTCACAGATACGAAAAGCTCGGTAAGCACTATTGGGGACGTCATTTTTGGAGTCGCGGCTACTGTGTAAGCACTGTCGGTTTGGATGAAGAGATGATCCGCAAATACGTGAAATATCAGGAAGAGAAGGAAAAAGAGATTGAAAATAACCAACTGAACTTAAAATATTGACGGCAACCCCCAGCGCCCCTTTCAGGGCTTAACATGTCAAGCCACCACCTCTGGTGGTGGTACTTGACTTATTTGTGTCTTTTTGTGTGTTCCGCGGGCCTGTTTTTGAATTTTTATTAAAGAACAGGCTGTTCCAAGGGTCATGTCATTTTCAAATTGCAGCGTCTCATATCGCGTCCCTAAAGGGACGCACATTTATCGGATTTATATGTCTATAGATATATCGTCCCTGACGGGACTGGGTCTGTGCCGATAGTGAATCAATGCGATATCAGGCTGATTGTTAGGGACAGGATGTCTATAGAAAGATTAAAAGCATTATTTCCGTCCCGTCGGGGCGGCATATGCCGGAGCTGCATGCAAAGTGATTATGTGTATTTTATAGTATTAATGAAATAGTTCGTTTCGTTCGTGTCGTTCGCTGCCTGTTATTTCAAGCAACGAACAAAAACGAACGAGACGAACTGAAAACTTTAAATTTTTATACAATATTCCCCCGGTTTTTCTTAAAACTTGACTTTTTTTACTATTTACTGCCTGTCCTTAACGCTTGAAACTTTGATTATATTGTTCGTTTTGTTGGTCTCGTTCGTTGCTGATTGTTTTTTAACAACGAACAAAAACGAACGAGACGAACGAGGTGAATTGATTGATACGGTGATCTTGTTTTATTGCATGTTTCGCGACCTGTTTTTGAATTTTCATTAAAGAACCGGCTGTCCCCAGGGTCATGTTATTTTCAAATTGCAGCGCCTTATATCGCGTCCCCAGCGGGACGCACATTTATCAGGTTTCTATGGCTATAGATATATCGTCCCTGACGGGACTTTGTATGTCTGCGCCGCATAGGAATAGAATATTTGCAATTTCGATTATTGATGAAATAGTTCGTTTTGTTCGTGTCGTTCGTTGCTTTTTTAGTTGAGCAACGAACAAAAACGAACGAGCCGAACGAGGTGAATTGATTGATGCGGTGATCTTGTTTTATTGCATGTTCCGCGGGCCTGTTTTTGAATTTTTATTAAAGAACAGGTTTTCAAACGGTCATGTCATTTTCAAATTGCAGCGTCTCATATCGCGTCCCCAAAGGGACGCACATTTATCGGGTTTATATGGCTATAGATATATCATCCCTGACGGGACTGGATAAATGCCGATAGTAGTGAATCAATGCGATATCAGGCTGATTGTCCCGTTAGGGACAGAATGTCTATAGAAAGATTAAAAGCATTGTTTCCGTCCCATCGGGACGGCATATGCCGGAGCTGCATGCATATGAAGAGATAATTTGCATTTTGAATTATTGCTGAAATAGTTCGTATAGTTCATGTCGTTCGTTGCCTGTCTTTTTTAAGCAACGAACAAAAACGAACTGAATACCAGATTTTCCTTAACCCTTTAAACTTGCTTTTTTTCTTACCATATTTTGTTTATTAATACCAATCTTCTATTTCTAGATCCTGTATTCTTTCAAAATGACCGATATTGTGCGTGACAAGAATTAAATCATTATTCAATGCAATCCCGGCTATTAAAATATCGATATCATCTATCAGTATCCCTTTTTTCCTCAAGTTGGAATAAATATTTGCTGAAATTTCTATAGAATTTTGAGTGAGAGGGAGTATTGAATTATATCGGGAAAATCTCAGAAATGACTCGAGCTGTTTTCTGGAATCTTTATACTTTAAACCGCTTAGAATCTCATAATAGGTGATAATACTGATACTGATTTTCTCATATTTGATGAGATATTTTTTAAACGATTTTACCGTATTTTTCTGATTTCGAAGAAAATATGAAAGAGTATCCGTATCAATCAGTGCCTGCTTCACGGTGCCCCCTTGAGCGAAATGCTCTGCTCCTGCGGATTTTTATATTATTTATAAATTCATCAAACTCTTCTTTAGGCATATCTTTCCAACTACCGGCCAATTCTAATGTCTTCTGGGGATTAGATGATTCTTCATTCAAACCCAAACGATAATAATGCAAGAGATCAAATATCTCGTGTACATTTTCGTCCGGGATTCTTTCAATTTCTTTAGAAATTTTTTCACGGATCGTTGATGCACGCATATAAACTCCTGTTGAGAATATTATCAAGGCTGCATGGACAGAATTTGCTATAGTCGATGATGTATATGCAGCGTAGCGAATATTATAACATACAAAAAACGCCTGAAAAATAAAAAAGGTTTCTCAAGCCGACAATAATTGTCTATTTGGGTTGGTTGCTAATCATTATTAAGCAACGAACTGAAAACCAGATTTTTCTTGACACTTTACTTTTTTCTTTTTATTTACTGCTTTCCCTTAACCCTTAAAACTCGCCTTTTTTTCTACTTTCTTTTTACTATTTCCTGCCTTTCTTGCCCCTTGAACCAGGTTTATATTGCCGCTTGCCTTTTAGGATTGAGAGAGAATTATACTTGCTTTCAAAAGCAACAATATTTACATTTGTGTATGTTGATAGTGTCAGATAAATATCCCGATCTTTTATCATTTGAGATTGTTTGCAGAATACATGCAACCCAGCGGATGTTTAAGCGGAATATAAATGAACAAGAGATTTTCCAGTTGATTGAAGGGGGCAGATTATTGAAGAATATGCGGACGATTATCCGTTTCCGAGTGTGCTGATAAACGGCAAGACAATGAAAAATCGTTACATCCATATTGTAATGGGACTGGATGCTGAACAAAAACGTCTTTACATCATTACTGTTTATGAACCGGATCCTCAAATCTGGGATGAACAATTTAGCAGGAGAGTAAAATGAAATGCGCAATTTGCCGAAACGGCGATACAAAACCCGGTACGACCACAATTGTTCTTGAAAAGACCAATCCACTCTTATTTTTAAAGCAGTGCCGGCTGAAATCTGCGAAAATTGCGGGGAGGAATATGTATCTTCCGAAACCAACCAAAAAATATTAAACCGGGCCGATGACGCATTACAGCGCAATGTATCCCTGGAAATGCAGAATTTTGCTGCGTGACCCTACGCACACCAGCTTTTTTTTGCTTTTGAAAAAAATATTCACCCGGCCGCCAATAGTGTCCCGGTTCATATAACGGCTTATCGGGTGTGTCCGGAGCAGTTTGAAACCGGAAACACAGTTTCCCATACATTGGGGCGAAATGCAATTTGGGAGCCGGATTGTGCGGGTTTTTGATATTGTGGGCAAGGCGTGTTTTTCCAAGTGACCTTTATTTTTTATAAATGTCTTTTCTATGACCAATCGTAATCACAAGTACCAACAATTGATCGTCGTGTATTTCATAAATGACACGATACGAACCGATTCTGATTCGCCAGGCCGGTCTTGCTGAGAGGTTTTGGCATCCCGGAGGACGAGGATTTTCAGCGAGGTCATAGATGTCGGATATGATTCGCGATTGATCCTTTGAGGTGATTTTATTTAAATTATCTCATTCTTTGACTTGAGGTTTACAACGTTACGAGTGGTTTCCCTGCAGAGGAAAAGTTTGCGTTATCCAATCAAATGCGCCGCAGTGCCTCATCTATTCCGATGAATTTGGTAGAAGGCTCAGCGCGCAGCCACGAGTCTGAATTCAGGCAGTTTGTGAATATCGCGAGAGGATCTTGTGCAGAATTGTCGTATCAGCTTGAATGATCCCGTGATTTATCCTATCTCGATACATCGTTGTTTGACAGGCTTTTTACAAAATGTGAGGAAATCGGCAAGATGCTGAATGTCCTGCACCAGAGGCTAAAAGCTAAAAGCTAAATGCTAAACGCTATGTGCCAATTTAGTGAGCCGGTGCCCGGCCCCGTGAAATCATACATCCTCCTGATTCATAAAGCGAAAAAAATATCCCTACCGCTTTTACCCTGCTAAACCAGCAAATATCTATCTCACGGGGCAGCGAGGGGGATACTTTTTCTTTTAAATGGGATTATTACTATCCGGTGACATTAATGAAAAATGGAGGAGTGTTGAATGGTTGTTTTGATTTCTGATTACAGAGCTACATATGGCGTCTCCAGACGGGCGTATGTTTATGTTGTTATTAATTTTTATTGATTTGTCTGATTCGTAATTTTGATTCTTCAACAACGATGATACTACCGGGTTCAATATCAATTTTCAATCGAAATAATTTATCACAAATGGATTTTACGTGTTCAGGATTTAAATCCTTTACGCTGATGTATATTAATCCGTAAAAATTAATTTGCTTATGAACAACGAGCGTCCCACAGTCTGAATCATGGGTAAGGGAAAAGCATTTTTCCCTGTATGCAATATTTAACAACTCTTTATCAGTTTTTCCATGCCATCCTTTTTCTTTAACATCAATGACATCCAATTCATTTTCTCTAAAATACTGTACAATTTTGGGAGATATGTTCTCATCCGCCAGTATTTTCCAGTAACGTCCGGTTAGGTAATTGCAACGCTCAGATTATACAAAAAAATATGACATAACACAAAAAAACACTTGACATTACGTCAAAAATTTTGAAGTCGATTTTCATAACATTAATAAATATAAGGTGTTATGGAAATGCGACGTAAATTCAAAAAGTTTAAGCCTCGACAAAAATCTAAAACATTCAAAAGACTAATGGAACCGATCAAGGCTATCTTGTCCAAGGTACCACCATTAGTTTCACGAGGAGATCGACCTCTGCAAATGACATTTGAAGATCAACTCAATGCCCTCGTGTTTTATCATCTTGAAGAGCATGAATCAGGGACTCATCTTGTCCAGGTTCTTCAAGAAGATACATTTGCTCGGGAGCATATTGCCCGAAAGAAGGAATCAAAAAAGTAGCTTTTTTGAGGCTATCAACAATCGCGGCCTCGAACAACTAGCTGTTGTTTTTAATGAACTTCAAGCCAAAGCTGCGACCACTATCCCAAAGCAATTTGAACATTTGGGGGAGCTTGTTGCCATCGACGGTTCTTTGATTGATGCTGTTCTTTCAATGACTTGGGCTGATTATAGAAACGGCTCTAAAAAGGCAAAAGTTCATCTCGGTTTTGATATTAATCGGTCCATTCCAACAAAACTATATCTCACAGGCGGTTTAGCCGGTGAACGACCATTTGTCGATCAAATACTCTCTTCTGACCAGTCCGGCGTTCTTGATCGGGGCTATCAATGCCATAAACGCTTTGACCAATGGCAGGAGGACGGTCGTCAATTTTTCTGCCGCATCAAAGCATCGACGAAAAAAAATGTCTTTATGCACATGACATAAAACCAGAAAGCATTGTTTTTTATGATGCTATAGTTTTATTGGGGACGCCGGGCACCAATCAAACAAAAAAGTCGATACGACTTGTCGGTTATAAAATCGGCAATGTAAAATACTGGATCGCGACAAATCGTTATGACCTCTCTGCAGAAGATGTTGCTCAGGCATACAAACTTCGTTGGGAAATTGAAAATTTCTTCGCTTGGTGGAAACGCCATCTCAAAGTCTATCATCTCATAGCTCGAAGTCAGTACGGACTTATGGTTCAAATTCTCGGCGGCCTCATTACATATTTGCTACTGGCAATCTATTGTCATGAAAATTATAACGAAAAAGTTAACATCGAAAGAGTGCGAGAACTCCGTATTCAAATTCAAAATGAAGTGCGAGATTCCGACAAGAAAAATCGTAGAAAATCTCATCGAAAAAATCGACGAAATTACTTACGTGCAAAAACCTAACCGGACGTTACTGAGTATTTTCAGGCTTTTAAATTTCTTGATGTTGATTCCAAATCCACAACAATTTCATTCCTCAGGGAATCAGCGGCATATTCCAGACAGGCCTGTATATCCTCATGTGACAGGTGCGGATAATCCTCAATGATTTCCTTTTCTGATACATTGGAGGCGAGGAGTTTGAGAATATGTTCAACGGATATACGGGTTCCTCTTATTATGGGTTTGCCGCCCAGTATTTTGGGATTTACAGTAATTCTATCCATGATTTATTGTCCTTATAATAAATAACCGACTTTAAAATAAGAGATCATTTTATGAATATCAAGACTATTTTTGAGGACACTGTGCCTTTTTAAAAAGGGTGCATCTGAATCCAGTTTGCAGGTTCCGCCATACCCGCACGCCATGAAAACAGAGGATGTTAGCTATTGGCAATTGGCTTTTAGCGGAAAACCTGGGGTAGATATTTTTTTAAAATGGGTGAGAGAGTTTGTATTGTTTTTCGTTCTACAATTCACTATGTTTGCAAATCGGGAGCGTGGTAACGATCGTTTCCGGAATCTAAAGCGGTTCATCTCACCTTTTTCAAACGGCAAAAGGAGGTCACCCATGCGCTATTTAATAATCTTTTTGTTGTTGTTCTTGTCCTGCAGTCATTCTCTGTTCACGGGACTGCCAAAGCAGGAACGCGTGATCGTGGAAGCGTTTGACGGGTTGGCGCATGTCCTGATGGATTCCGGGTATGCGGTGGCCATCGGCAGGGGCGTCAGCGCCCGCGAGGGGTTGAGCAAAAAAGAGGCGCGGTTGACGGGACGCGCGGCTTTGCTGGATGTGGTGGATTCTGTGTTGCAGGATTTGCACCGACAGGCGGAGGAGCTATGGCCGGAGAAAATGGACTCTTTAGAGTCGCAGGAGGTCTCTGCAGATCGTCCGAACGACCCAACGGATTTGGGACTGGCGTTCGCTGAAATGTTTGAGGTGATGCGCAGCGAGTGCGTCACGGACAAGCAGGAGCGAACGGTGTGTTATGCGCTGGTCCGGGTGGAACAGCGTGCTATTCTGTCCTATTTCAAACAGACGCACGAACTTGATGATGTTTCGGTCATGATATATCCAGACAGGATTAAAGCGCTGTATCATGAGGCTCTAATTGCGATGCTGGAACCGGAGTGAACAGCGAGATTTACATCGGGAAATATCATGGCCGAATGCTTTTTGTCAACTGAACAATGGAGATGTGGGGAAAATGAGCACCAACACTGTGCTACAAGACAGATATGAATACCGGGAGCCATCCGAACCGCCAACGAAAAAGTCCCGATTCATTGGGCAGCTTGTATGGGTGTGTGGTGCGATCTGACACAGGAAACACAGTTTCCCATACATCGGGGCTCCCAAATGTAATTTGAGAGCCAGATTGTGCGGTGTTTGACATTGATCAGGAGTGCTTTTATCTCATGGTACAGCCTTATATCGTCCGCTGGCTGGCGTTGAGTTTGAGTGCTCCTATAAACATTATTCTGTTCCCGACCACTGATGAAAACTCGTCTCATCCCCGGGCTGTGGTGTGGCATTATTCAAATGATGTTTTTTCGCATCACTCCCGGACAATTTATACAAATGCGCATGTTCTGCCACAGCCGCAAGACACGAAAGAAGAGGGGGTAGCGGAAGACAGGCAGGCGAACGGCCGGCCTGCGTTGTTCAGCAGGACGGTAAACCGGCTGTCAAGAGTGTTCGGTAGGTGGGTTGTTTGTTCGGCAGCAAGGATGCTTTTAGTTGCCTTTTTAGATGCCGGTTTAGTGAGCCGGTGCCCGCCCCTTGTTGTGCTTTACTATTGGCAAAATTTTCAAGGGCGGGCAGCCTGACTGTAGCGAGGGGGAGACTTCCCCCTTAAAATCTACAGGGTGCAGGGTATATGGTATGGGCGGCGGGTTTGGTTTTTGTATACGGATATACGGTTCATATGTATCCTCTTTAGATTTTGCAAAAGTCGTATTTGATCAACGCAGTTTGATCCTGGATTTAGCCTTTAGCTCAACGCTAATAAAATTCTTGATTTTCTTTGTAAAAAATGATAGGTTGTTAGGTATGACTTTGCACAGCAAACATATTGGGATACGCTCTCCCGATCTGTAAGATTATGTTGGGGTACAAAATCCCCGTTACATGTACCGCATTTGCAGGACCGCATGATACAAGCCCGGCGCCAAAGATGTAATGCCGTTTCTCAAAAATCCGGATCAAATCAAATGAGGGACGGAATCTTTTTTTCGATCTATTACAAACGAAAAAATAGGATTTTTTTTAATCAGCGTGGCCGCGCCGGCCCGGCTCTGGGTTGAAACGTTTAGGCAGTCCCGATTGACCGTATACTGTACACGCTGTTATAATTTACAGGAAGGGTATATTTTAATATCCTGAAAATACAATGATATCAATTGAATCCGGAAATAAATCTTTTCAAAAAAAAAGAGGTTGTTATGTTTAAAAATTTGATTTTAATTTTGATGATAATGATTTTTATTTTCACGGGAATTCGAACAGGGTATTCCCAGGAAGATGCACAAAATAGCAAAGACCACCCCATGATCTCCCGGTACGAGGGGTCTTATATCATTGGCTACGAAACCATTGACTATGATCGATTGGTCTTTCCAGCAGGCCTGGACGGTGAAGAGATGTCCGAACGCGTGGAGGCCGAAGGTCAGGTCACCCGTATCCTTTATGTGGCTCCTCAAGGCCTCTCCAGTCTTCAGGTTCATCGTAACTACCAGATGGCCCTCAAAGACGCCGGTTTTGCCATGGTTTTTGAATGCATGGAGGAATGCGATCCCATAGAAAATATGGTTTATGGAGATGATCAACGTCTCAAGAATTACGATCCATCCTGGCTCCCCGACGAAGCTCTTTTGCCCTGGAACACCAAAGACGAGCGCTATGTATTGGCCAGGCTCCCGGACGCGGACGCAACAGTGTATGTTTCCGTTTACACCGCCCTGCATCATTCAGAGGGAAAAGAACAACTGGTCGGCCACCCCGTCACTCTCATTCAGGTTCTCGAGGAAAAGCCTATGAGCACGGGTAAAGTAGAGGTTGACATAGATGCTGAGGCAATGGCAAAGGATCTTGATAAAAAAGGAAGCGTTCGTATTTACGGCATTCACTTTGATACAGACAAGGCCATTGTTAAGGAGACATCCGAATCTGTGCTTGCTGAAATAGCCAAGCTTTTGGAGCAAAATCCGGATCTTGACTTGCGTGTTGTGGGGCACACAGATGCTGCCGGGAGTCTGCAGCACAACATGGATTTATCAAAGCAGCGTGCAGAGGCCGTCGTGGAATTTCTCTCGTCCGAACATGGGATATCTACAAACAGACTCAAACCCTATGGAGTCGGCCCGTTGGCTCCCGTTGCCGGCAATCAAGATGAGGATAGCCGCGCACGCAATAGACGGGTTGAATTGGTTAAAATAGTAGAGCAATGATGTTGACTTGGAAAATCGGCGTCAAATGCTGCCGGTGCACGTGTCTGAAATGAGAGATTGTGCGGTCAGTGCGGCTGATATCGCCCCTGCAGGGCCTGGATTCGGGTTTGCGGTCGTTCTCCGGGCGCTGCCCGGAGCTTTGTTATGCCGCCCCGTCGGGGCTGGGAATGTGCGTTGATTTTGCTTATATGGTTGATGTTCAAATGCGATCGTATTCGAGTTTTGCGGTTGTGTCCATTATTCACTTGTATCGACGGCCCGAGCTCCAAGGGGGCGTGACTATTATCTCGTTTCCAGCCTGGACCGAGGCCGCTTGTCATCCCTAATAATCCGCAGCTTTCGCCATAGCCGCACGCCATGAAAACAGAGAGGGTGTTAGCTGTTGGCTATTGGCTTTTAGCGGAAAATCTATGGAGGATATTTTTGTAAAATGGGCGAGAGTTTGTATTTCAATATCTCGAGTTTTCTATTGACCTGCTATGGCATTCTTTTCGCAAGGGCAAATGAGGCTAATGACTAATAGTCACAAGCTAGAGGCTAGAAGCTAAATGCCGGTTTAGTGAGCCGGTGCCCGCCTTTGGTGATTGCCTGTCACTATCGGTACGAATGATACGGGGCGGGCAGCCTGGCTGCAGCGAGGGGGATGCTTCCCCCTTTAAATCCGGTGAGCTTAAGTTTGGATATCTGTCTAATCATTGTTTTGATTTTATTTCAGGTCGATGATAGCCTTCCCCGGGTGTAGCTTGAAACGAGCTATACGTATATTTTGCCTTCAACTCTACGTAGACTTTTCTGAATCGAAAGAGAACGGTAGCCTGGAATGTCACGGTTGCAATGATGACACTGGAAACACAGTTTCCCATGCAATGGTGTTCCCAAATACAATTTGGGAACAAGGATAGAAATGGGAATAAGGGAACATCGGAGGTTTGGGGGTTGTGATATATGATATGAGGTGTGTGGTTTTGCGGTACGAGGTCCAAACGGGATCAGACGGTTGTCGGGTGCGGCCCGTCCGGTTTCGCCGGTCGACCAACCTGGTCGACCTACAACACAGGGCGGGCAGCCTGGTTGCAGCAAGGGGGATACCTCCTCTTAAAAATAAGCAAAACTTTACAAGGTGCTTTAATTACCCGGATATGTCAATCTCCGGAAAATGGAGAAAAATCTGGGAAAATTCATTTTTATGTTTAAATTACAAAAACGGCAAGACTTTAGCTGTCAAACCAAAAACGAGGTGGATATGAAAGGGACGATTTATGGAGTACTGGGGATGCTGATTGTATGTTCACTGCGGTGCGGAACATCGGTAGAACCATTCGAGATTCATCGCGGCACCAATATTTCTCACTGGCTGTCGCAGAGCGATCGCCGCGGCGAGGCGAGACGCGCCTGGTTCACCGAGTCGGATGTGCAGCTGCTGGATTCGCTGGGATTTGATCATATCCGCATTCCGGTGGATGAGGAGCAGTTGTGGACGCCGGACGGGGAAAAGGAAGCAGAGGCGTTTGAGCTGCTGCATGCGGCGCTCGACTGGTGCGCTGAATATGGTTTGAGCGTCATCGTGGATCTGCATATTCTGCGCTCGCATCATTTCAACGAAATCGAACGGCCGCTGTGGCAGGACTCGACCGCCCAGGACCGCTTTGTGCAGTGCTGGCGCGATTTGTCGGATGAGCTCAAGGACTATCCCGTGTCCATGCTGGCGTATGAACTGTTCAATGAACCGGTGGCCGAGGATGCGGACGAGTGGAACCGCCTGTATCAGCGCGCCCTGGGTGCGGTGCGCGAGCAGGAACCGAACCGCATGGTGGTGGTTGGCTCCAACCGCTGGCAGTCCGTGGACACGTTCAGTGAATTAGAGGTGCCGCAGGATGATCCCAACATCATCTTGAGTTTTCACTTTATACGCCCATGCCCCTGACGCATCATCAGGCGAGCTGGTGGCGGCTCGCCGGCGAGTATGCTGGTCCCGTGCACTATCCCGGGCAACTGGTGCAGCCCGAGGACCTGGAGTCGTATCCGGAAGCGGTGCGTGAGAAGATTCAGGACAACAATGGCGTGTATAACCGCGAAAAACTCGAATCTCTGCTCGGCGAACCGCTGGAAAAACGCAAAGAAACCGGACTGTCCCTGTACTGCGGCGAGTGGGGGTGTCTGTCGACGGTGCCGCAGGAGGATCGCCTGCAATGGTACCGGGATGTGCGCTCGATTTTCGAATCCCGGGATATCCCCTGGACCACCTGGGATTACAAGGGCGGTTTTGGTATCATTGAGAACGGAGAGATCAATGAGGCGCTGGTCGAGGTGCTGCTGAACGAGTGATCAAGCGAACCTTTGTATGCGTTTGATGCCGCTCCGTTGGAGCTAAATTATGCTGATGAATCGACTCCGGGCGCTGCCCGGAGCTTTTTATGCCGCCCTTTCAGGGCTGGGATGTTGCGATACGCTGTGGTTTGCGGTAACCGGTTTGCAGTCTGTAGTCGGGTAGGCGGGGTATTGGGGTTTGAGGTTCGGGAAAAGGGTCAAGCGAACCTTTGTATGCGTTTGATGCCGCTCCGTTGGAGCTAAATTATGCTGATGAATCGACTCCGGGCGCTGCCCGGAGCTTTTTTATGCCGCCCTTTCAGGGCTGGGATGTTGCGATACGCTGTGGTTTGCGGTAACCGGTTTGTAGTCTGTAGTCGGGTAGGCGGGGTATTGGGGTTTGAGGTTCGGGAAAAGGATCAAGCGAACCCCTGTATGCGTTTGATGCCGCTCCGTTGGAGCTAAATTATGTTGATGAATCGACTCCGGGCGCTGCCCGGAGTTTTTTTATGCCGCCCTTTCAGGGCTGGGATGTTGCGATACGCTGTGGTTTGCGGTCTGTAGTAGGTCGGGGTAGAGGGTATGAGGAACTGGATGGCTGGATTTTGTAAAGACCGCTATTGGCGCTGGGAGAGGCGAGGGTCGGGGGAGCGGGGTATGTGGTGCGCGGGATGAGGTGGGAGGTTTCAGGGACGAGATATGCGGGAAACGGATACGGGATATTATAGTTCGAGTATTGCCGGTTGGAATCGGACGATATTGAGTGGCTTTACTGTTCTTCGGATGGTCTGTGTGTCCGTTGATTTTGATTCGTGTGCGCATTCAACCGACCTGTTTCTGAATCGAGGGAGAACGGGTGTTCATGGCCGGCCGTCCGGATTCGTGGCTTGTCCCCCTAATTGATATTTAAAATAAAAAAAGGCATGATCGTCAATTCAGCAATCATGCCTTTGTTGTTCAGAAGACTTGCGTGCCGAGGGCGGGAATCGAACCCGCACGGAGCGAACCCCGCTGGATTTTGAATCCAGTGCGTCTACCAATTTCACCACCTCGGCTAAAACGTCGTAAAATATATGAAATCAGGCGGGTAAAGTCAAGATGAATTTTACGTTTTACAGCTGAATTTGAGCGATTTTTGCCGGTGCCGGTTGGTTTTACTTGAAATTTTGAAATAAATTCACTAAACTTGTATCTTTACAATTAAACGGAGAATTTCGGATTGACGGTTGAACCCGAACATAGAGGTTGGACGCTTCCATCGAGTGTCTTTGAAGCGTTGTTCATTGAACGAATCACATACTACCGGCGCTTGCCGCTCATACAAAGTCAGGGTTGATGCACAGCCAAGCGTTTGACAAAGCGATTCGGTTTGCGGCGGTGGCGCATCAGGGTCAGTTGCGAAAAGGCACGGATGTACCGTATATCGTGCATCCGTTTGCGGTTGCCTCTATTCTGAGACAGCAGCGCTGTCCGGAACCGGTGGTGATCGCCGGTCTGCTTCATGATACCATTGAAGATACGACTGTGACGCTTGCATTGATCCGCGAGCAATTCGGAAACGGGATTGCCGACATGGTTGATGCGTGTACCGAGCCGGAAAAGACATTGCCGTGGGAGCAGCGAAAAAAAGCAATGATCGAACGCGCCGGTTCGGCAGAGCCGCAGGTGAAATGGATCATGCTGCTGCGGATAAATATCATAATTTATCAACCATGACCCGGGAATTCCAAACATCCGGCGAACAGTTCTGGGAGCGTTTTTCCCGCGGTTATGAGCAGCAGAAATGGTATATGCAATCCATGGCAGACGCCCTGCGGCGTCATTTGCCCGAAGAATATCATAAACCGATGTTTGTGCATTTTGACAAGCTGGTGAATCGGTTTTTTTAACCAAGAGTATTTGTATCTATGAGCGATCATCCTGATCCCTGGAAAACTATCTGGCTGAGTCCCAGAGCGACGATTCGCTGGATCGTTGATCATGAACCCCGGAAACATTTGCTGCGGCTGCTGTTCTTCGGGGGCATTGCGCATGCTCTCAGCTATGCCTCGGCTATGAGTCTGGGTGATATGCTGGGAATGGGCGAAATTCTGGCCATGTCGCTGATTGCCGGTCCGTTGAGTGGATTTGTTGCCTTGTCGCTGGGCGGTCTGGTGTTGTACTGGATTGCCGATAAACTGGGCGGCGAGGCCGGAGTTCACGAAACGCGTATGTGCATGGCCTGGTCCTGGGCGCCCATGATTTATCTGCTCCCCCTGTGGGGAATCAAATATATCCTGTTCCGGGATGAATTGTTTCAGGCGGATAAATCATTTCTCGAATCGCAAACCGTGCTGAACGTACTGTTTGAATTATTCAGCTTTGTCGATTTTGTCGTGACGATCTTTGGCCTGTACATTCTGTTCAGCACATTGGCCGAAGTGAACCGGTTTTCGGTCTGGCGGGCTTTGGGGGCTTATGTTCTCATGAGCCTGGCATTTACGATTCCGGTTCTGATTCTTTTTACTGTATTATCATTATAAACATAACAAACGAAAAAAAGGAGTGCATTCTATGAAAGTTCTTGACTCTATTAAACCCGGTGTGGTTACCGGAGATGATGTTAAAAAACTGTTCAGGATCGCCAAGGACAATGAGTTTGCCTTGCCGGCCGTGAATGTTGTTGGCAGTGACTCGATCAATGCGGTGCTGGAAGCCGCCGCCAAGGTAAAGTCACCGGTTATCATCCAGTTCTCCAACGGCGGCGCCGCGTTTAACGCCGGCAAAGGATTGGCAAATGACAATCAGCAATCCGGTATTTTAGGCGCCGTGGCCGGAGCCGAACACGTGCATCGTCTGGCTGAGGCTTATGGGGTTCCGGTGATCCTGCATACCGATCACGCGGCGCGCAAATTGCTGCCGTGGATCGATGGACTGCTAAATGCGGGTGAAGCGTTTTATAAACAACACGGTAAACCCTTGTTCTCGTCGCATATGCTGGATTTGTCCGAAGAAACTTTGGAAGAAAACATCAAAATCGACTCCGAGTATCTGGCGCGCATGGACAAGATCGGCATGACCCTGGAAATTGAGCTCGGTATCACCGGCGGTGAGGAAGACGGTGTGGATAATACCGATGTGGACAATGCCTCGCTGTATACCCAGCCTGAAGAAGTGGCTTATGCCTATGAACAGCTGAGCAAAGTCAGTGACAACTTTACCATTGCCGCGGCATTCGGCAATGTTCACGGTGTTTACAAGCCCGGTAATGTTGTGCTGCGTCCGGCCATTCTGAATGATTCGCAGAAACATATTCAGGAAAAATACGGGACGCGGGAAAAACCGGTGAATTTTGTGTTCCATGGCGGATCCGGTTCATCTGCCGAGGATATTAAAGAAGCGATTTCCTACGGGGTAATCAAGATGAATATCGACACCGATACCCAGTGGGCGTTCTGGAAAGGTATTCTGGAGTACTATAATGATAAAAAGGATTATCTGCAGGCGCAGATCGGCAATCCGGACGGCGAAGACAAACCGAACAAAAAGGTCTATGATCCGCGCAAATGGCTGCGCGCCGGTGAAGAGTCCATGATTCATCGCCTAAAACAGGCCTTTGAGGAACTCAACTGTATGAATCGTAACTAATCACGGTCCATTTGTCAAGAAGAATCCTATTTTCTGCAATAGGCCACCCGTAAGCGGGTGGCTTTTTTTTAAACGTGAAAGGTGTATATGCATATTGACCGCAACATTCTCAGTATCAGTTTTACCAACACGGATCTCTGTACCCGCTGCGGCACCTGTATCGGTGTGTGTCCGACACAGGCCCTGAGTGAAGATGAAAACCGTTTTCCCAAAATCGATGAGCAAGCCTGTATTGAATGCGGATTGTGCAGCAAAACCTGTCCGGGCGGCAGCGTTCCGTATCGGGATTTAACCCGCATCACTTTTGGTCATGAACAGATGACGGATCACTTTGACGGCCATGTGCAGAAAACATTTGTCGGATACGCTGAAAACAAAGCAATCAGAAAAGGCGCGGCCGGCGGCGGGGTGATCACCGGTTTGATGTGGCATTTGCTGAAAAGCGGACAGGTGGACGGCTGCATTGTCTGCCGAATGAATCCGGGGCGGCCGTGGGAGGGAGAGGTGTTTGTGGCGCGCACTCTGGACGAGCTGCTTCAGAGTCAACAGTCAAAATATATTGTCATACCGGTCAATGAGGTGTTGCAGACTTTGAAAAGCCTCGAGGGGCAATATGCCATTGCGGCTTTGCCCTGTCAGATTCACGGGTTGCGCCTGGCTGAAGAAAAGGCGCCCAAAACGGTGAGTAAAATTTCTGTTCTGATCGGATTGTTTTGCGCCAGTTCCCTGGAACCCCGGGTGACTGATGAAATGTTAAGATCCAAAGGAATTGATAAAAACGATATCAAGTGGTTTGAATACCGCGGCGGGGACTGGCCGGGAAAAATCCGCGCCACACTGAAAAATGACACCATCCGGCCGCTGCACTATTCCAATTTCAAGGACGGGGCGATCAATTATCTCACCTATTTGTACAGTCCGCCGCGCTGCCAGACATGCGTGGACGGCTCTTCTGAATTTGCGGATATCTCGGTGTCCGATGCCTGGACCCGTAATGCCCGGGGACGCTATCTGTACAAAGCGCAATCGCGTCTGCTGGCGCGAACGGATCGGGGTGTGCAGGTGATGCAGTCGGCCGAATCGGCCGGCGACCTGTTGATCCAGGACGTGTCCGAGGATCAGAACTATCAGACTCACAAACTGCATGCGCGCAAAAAAGGCGTAACCGCCTATATACGCGTGCATCGGCTGCGCAAAAAAGGGACGCCGGTTCCGGAGTATGACCGGACGGTAACCGATGTTTCATCGCAGCAAGAGCGTATCGAACGTATGGAATCGTTCATCATGCGGCTGGCGCGCCGTACATCATCACTGCGATTTGCATTGTGGAGTTTTCTGACCAGTCGTTACGGTGTGTTTATTATCAAGCTGAGGCAATGGCGCAAGGCGCGAAAATACAGGCCGCCTCAATAAGCGGAAGGCAAAAAAAAAAGCCCGATTCAACCGAACCGGGCTTTCTCATTATCTGGCCAGAGTCATACGCTTTGATTGTGATGTCTCCGGTGTCTGTAAACGGTAAATATAGATACCACTGGCGACTTTAAAACCATGCTGATCAGCGCCGTCCCAGGTCACCGAATGTGAGCCTGCGGAGCGCTGGCCGTTAATCAACGTCCGCACCAACTGTCCGTTCATATTGTAAATATCCACGGTAATCCGCATATCAATCGGGAGGTCAAAACGGATTGTTGTTATCGGATTGAACGGATTCGGATAATTGGGGTTTAGCTTCAGCTCGGTCGGTGTCTGGGCCGATTCTTCTATCATTGTGGTCGTCAATGTGATCGAAATCGGATCAAACAGTTCTGTCTGTCCGTTCAGATCAACCGCCTCAAGCTGATAATACACGCTGCCTGTTGTGGTACTTTTATCCAAAAAAGAATACTCGGCAGGGCCGCTGGACCCGAATGATGTGTTGATGATCATTTCAGAGTTTGCTTTTTCGAACGAACCCTCTTTTGAATAGCTGCGATAAATATTATAACCAGCATGGTTAACCTCTGTCTCAACTCTCCAGTTGAGTTCAACACCGTCAGCCTGTTCAGTTGCCGTAAAAGATGACAATGTTACTGCGACGGGATCATAGGGCTCATCAAACTGCACCCAGTAATCCTCGACTTCGCCTGCACCGGAAGTACCGTCCGGTGATATATCTCCAACCGTAATCTCGCTGTTAATGCCGTTGATAGCGGCAACAGTCATGCTATTCACGCTGTTGTTGTTTGCGGCTGCTGTGTTTTGTTCCACCACCCGAAACCGCGCGAATGTGAGATCACCGGTGATCACAAAATCTTCTTCAGGCACGGTCAGTTCCGGACTGGTCCAGCTCTGCATATATCCACGACTGTTAAACGAATGTGAGATGACTTTTTCATCAGCTGCAAAGGTTCCGTCGCCATTGTAATCGATCCAGCCTGCTAAAAGAGCGCTGCGGCCGGTTTTGTTGTAAACCTGGGCGCGGATCTGAAACACATTGCCTTTTTCAAGCATGACCGGGCTAATGGGCTGCCCGTCTTTGAGAAAAGTGATTCCGTCTTCATCATTCTCGTTGCTATTGTCATCAGCGGATGCCATTTCATTCGACAGGGGGTGTTCTTCATAGTCTATTAAATCGCCCAGGCGCAGGTGCTTGGGTTTGATTTTATGTTTGGCATTGGAATAACCTCTTGAAGAAGGAGCGTCACCGTGATCGTAGGGTTCCAGTTCAAGGGTGATCCACCTGGTTTTCGCATTGCTTGTTTTATTGCCGTCTATTACAGAACATTCGATCCAGATATCTGGGGATGATGTCCCGGATATCTCGATTGCGGCTTCAAAGCCTTCTGCGTGATCGTTCGCGTCCGGGTTGATCCAAAAGAATGAATTCGAATTGTTGTCTACAGAATTTGCGCTTTTTATTTTAATGCCTGCGTATTGTGATGAAACAATCGGGTGTTCATCGTTGGTATGGGTATACACATATAGGGTTTGGCTGTTGTCGTCGAATCTTAAAGATATCTGGCCATAGACCGTTTTACCATTCGTGTGTGTCAGGTTATAAGCAATATCTTCTTCAGTCCATTCATTATGATTTCCGTCCACGACAGCTGTGTCAAATGTCGGGATGACCTGGGCTGTGAGCGGCAGGCCTGTCATTAAAAGTATGAGAAAAGAGTATATAATGTAAATGCGTTTCATGGTTGCACCTTTTTATTTTATTGCTTTCTGCTTTATATACCCTCAATTCTCATGCCAAACCCCTCAACCGGTCGAAAATGCCCCGGCTAAAAAAAGCAGTTAAAACCATTAAAAATAAGTGTTGAAAAAAATAATTAAAATAATTTCAAGACGGAAAATGTAATATTAAGAAAAAATTCTAAAAAAGTGGGGATAAATTACTCATTGGGTAAAAAAGTACCAAACAACAGGCGATAAAAAAAAGAGAGCCTCTTCAGGCTCTCTTTTTGTCAATTTACAGGATCATATGAGAACGATCCGGATATTTCGGTTGCGACTCGGAATTACAGCAGCGCTTTTGCGCGTTTGACGATATTGTCGGGGGTCAGGCCGAAATGTTCAAACACCTTGGAATAGGGACCGCTTTTACCGAAAGCGTTCAAACTGAGAACATCGCCGTCTGCGCCCACCCATTCGGACCATCCCTGTGACACACCGGCTTCCACGGCCAGTCTGGCCTTGATTTTCGGCGGCAGAACCTCGTCACGGTAGGAATCGTTTTGCTGTCGAAAGAGTTCCCAGCTGGGCATGCTGACCACCCGGGCGTCAATGTTCGACGATTTCAGCTGCTTTTGAGCCTCCAGCACCAGGGGCACTTCGGATCCGGTGGCGATCAGAATCACGTCCGGTGTATTTCCGTCCTCTTTGCAAAGGATATAAGCGCCTTTCAGCACACCGCTTGCCGGAGCATAGGCGGCCTGGTCGATCACGGGCAGTTTTTGGCGGGTGAACAACAGCATGGTGGGACCATCGGTATTCTTTATTGCCGCTCGCCATGCCCAGGCTGTTTCATTGGCGTCTGCCGGACGAATGACGGTGAGTCCCGGGATACAGCGCAGAGCGGCCATATGCTCCACGGGCTGGTGGGTGGGACCGTCTTCACCGACACCGATTGAATCGTGTGTCATGACATAAATCGCCGGCACTTTCATGATGGCAGCCAGACGAATGGCCGGCCGCGCGTAATCGCTAAATACGAAAAAGGTGCTGGCAAAAGGACGCAGTCCGCCGTGCAGGGCTATGCCGGAGGTGGCGCCGCACATACCCAGTTCACGAACACCCCAGGCGATATTTTTGTTTTGATACGCGTTTTTGGCAACATAATCACTGTTTTCGATAAATGTTTTGGTCGACGGATTCAGATCTGCGCTGCCGCCGATCAGAAAGGGCACCTTATCGGCGATGGCGTTCATGACTTGACCGCCGATGTTGCGTGTGGCCTGCGGACCGTCTTCCGGTTTGTAGGCTTTGATTGCGCTGTCCCAGTCAGAAGCCAGGGTTCCGGAGACGGCGTTCTCAAACTGCTCGGCCAGTTCAGGATATTCTTTTTTGTAGCGGGCGAACAAGTCATTCCATTCTTTCTCTTTTGGCTTTACCCTTAATTTGAATATCAGACATGTGCTCGTATACTTGTTCCGGCACCCGGAACGTTTCATCTTCCGGCAGTCCGTAGAACTTTTTGGTTGCTTTGATTTCGTCTTCGCCCAGCGGTGCGCCGTGAACGGTGCTGGTGTCCTGCAATGTGGGCGCGCCGTAACCGATATGCGAGCGTATGATAACAAGTGAGGGTTTGCCGGTTTCGGATTTGGCTGTTTGAATGGCGTTTTTTAATGCGTCTGTATCATTGGCCTTTTCGCCGAGATTGATTACATGCCATCCGTAGGCCTCAAACCGTTTCTGGACATCATCAGAATAAGCAAGATCGGTTTTCCCCTCGATGGTGATATGATTATCATCGTAAAACCACATCAGCTTGCCCAGTCCCAGGTGTCCGGCTATGGCTGCCGCTTCATGCGACAAGCCTTCCATCAAATCACCGTCGCCGCAGAGAGCGTAGCTGTAATGATCGATCAGCTTAAATTCCTCTTTATTAAATATCGCCGCCAGGTGAGCTTCGGCAATGGCCATACCGACTGTATTGGCAATGCCCTGTCCGAGCGGACCGGTGGTGGTTTCAACGCCACCGCAGCAACCGACTTCCGGATGCCCCGGCGTGATGCTGCCGAGCTGGCGAAAGTTTTTTAAATCGTCCAGTGTTACATTGTATCCGCTCAGGTGTAGAATTGAATACAGCAGCATGGAAGCGTGGCCGGCTGAGAGGACGAATCGGTCGCGGTTGAACCAGTCCGGATTTCCCGGATTGTGGTTCATCACATCTTTATATAGCGTATAAGCCAAAGGGGCCATTGCCATGGGCGTGCCCGGGTGGCCGGATTTTGCTTTTTGCACACCATCCATCGACAAACTGCGAATGGTGTGGATTGCGAGTTCTTTGATTTCGAGAGATTTCATAACGGTCTCCATTTATAGTGATTTTCATGTTTGCATAATATGATAATTATAAAAATAGTAAATATTCTATGAAAAATCAATGTTTTACCGTTATGTGCCACTATTTTTCGGCACATAACGGTTACCTAAATCGGTTTTGAGGCTGAGACCGTTCCGAATCGCTGTTCCGCGGCAATTAGACATTTGAATTTTCTGAAAGAATGCTTAAATTGACATTTATCTCAAAATCAGGATACTAAACATAGAGGACAATATGGAATTTGCATTAAAATCTTTGAATAGAACACCCAAAGGCCCCGTTTTGTTGATTATTATGGACGGTGTCGGTCTGGGCAAGTCCTATCCCGGCAATGCGGTTGAACAGGCAAATATGCCGGTTTTCAAATCTTTGTTAAAAGAGCCTTTGTTCGCCAAACTGCAGGCGCATGGGACGGCGGTCGGCCTGCCCACGGACCAGGATATGGGAAACAGTGAAGTCGGCCATAATGCGCTGGGAGCCGGACGCGTGTTTGCTCAGGGGCGGAGCTGGTCAACCGTTCTATTGACTCGGGTGATATTTTTAAAAGCGATGTCTGGCAAACCGTGATCGAGCGCTCGGAAAAGGGCGGCATTCTGCATTTTCTGGGATTGTTATCCGATGGCAATGTACATTCACACATCGATCATCTGTTTGCCATGATCAAAAAAGCCGCGGAACAGGGTGTCAAATCGCTGCGTGTACATGCTCTGCTGGACGGCCGTGATGTCGGCGAGCGGACCGCGTTGAACTACATTCGTCCGACTCGGGACTTGCTGGATTCTATTTCAAAGGAAAAAGGCTATGATTATCAGATCGCATCCGGCGGCGGCCGCATGGTGACCACCATGGACCGCTATGAAGCGGACTGGGATGTGGTCAAACGCGGCTGGGACACGCATGTGCTGGGCAAGGGAGAAACCTTTTCGTCCGCTGAAAAAGCGATTCAGACATTATATGACCGGGATTCGGACATTACCGATCAGTATCTGGGACAATTTGTCGTTGCCGATAAAGACGGAAAACCCGTGGGTTCCATAGAGGACGGCGACAGTGTGATCAATTTCAATTTTCGCGGCGACCGCGCCATTGAAATTTCCCGGGCTTTTGATGAAGACGGATTTGATCAATTCGAGCGCGAGCGAGTCCCCGAGGTCATGTACGCCGGCATGATGGAATACGACGGCGATCTTCATATCCCCAAAAATTTTGTCGTGGCGCCGCCCAAAATCGATCGAACCATTTCCCAGTACCTGGTGTCCGCCGGCGTCAAAATGTTTGCCATTTCCGAGACGCAGAAATTCGGGCATGTCACCTATTTCTGGAACGGCAACCGTTCCGGTTATATTGACAAATCGCTGGAAACTTATGTGGAAATTCCTTCCGACCGGATCGAGTTTGACAAAGCGCCGAAAATGAAAGCTGTTGAAATTACAGACAAGACCATCGAACTGCTGCGCAGCGGTGACTATCAGTTTGGTCGTTTGAATTTTGCCAACGGCGATATGGTCGGACATACCGGCAAACTCGATGCTGCTGTAATCGCCATGCAGACCGTAGACGAATGCGTGGGACGGCTTCTTGAGACGGTCCGGGAACTAAACGGTATCGCCGTGGTCACGGCTGATCACGGCAATTCTGAAGAAATGTACACCGAAAAAGACGGCAAACGCGATCCGAAAACGGCACACACGTTGAATCCCGTGCCGTTTATTATTGTTGATTCAAACAACAGCGGCGAATACGAAATGGATAGTGTGGAAAATCCGGGTTTGACGAATATAGCCGCAACATTGCTGAATCTTTTGGGTTATGAGAAACCGGAAGAATATGATGATTCGTTGATTCGTTTCAAGTAAAAGGCAGCCGGACCGTTGCGGCCGTCTGGTGTGTTTATAACAACATTGAGGATAAAATGCGTCGAAACATTGTTCATGAAGGTGCTGAACAGCTGACTTATGAAATACGGGAGATTGTCGCCATCGCCCATCAGATCAAAGATTTAGGCATGGAAATCTCCTGGGAGAATATCGGAGATCCGGTGCAAAAAGGTGAGAAACTTCCGGACTGGATCAAACAGAAAATATCCGATCTTGTGCTGCAGGACCAGACTTATAGCTATGTGGATACTCAGGGCACACCGTCCACCCGGAAATTTTTGGCGGATATTGTCAACGAGCGCGGCGGCTGTCAAATTACCCCTGATGATATTATTTTCTTCAATGGACTCGGTGATGCCGTGACGCGTTTGTTTGGTTTTCTGAAACGCGAAGCGCGGGTCATTGGACCCTCTCCTGCGTATTCCACTCATTCATCAGCCGAAGCGGCGCATTCCGGTTATGAGCATCTGACTTATGAACTGGATCCTCAGAATGAATGGATGCCGGATCTGCAGGACCTGGAAAATAAAGTCAAGTATAATGATTCCATTGCCGGTATTCTGATGATCAATCCGGATAATCCGACCGGAGCCGTGTATCCGCGTTCGGTTCTGGAGGCAATCGTAGATATCGCCCGCAGATACCGTGTATTTGTCATGTGCGACGAGATCTATGCGCATATTGTCTACAATAATGCTGAAACGATTCATCTCAGTGAGGTGATCGGCGACGTGCCGGGACTGGCTTTGCGCGGCATCTCCAAAGAATTGCCGTGGCCCGGCGGACGCTGCGGCTGGATCGAAGTGTTCAATCAGAACAATTATCCCGTGTTTCAGCGCTATATCAAGAGTGTGGTGAACGCCAAAATGCTCGAGGTGTGTTCGACCAGTCTGCCCCAGCGCGCAATCCCGCTGATCATCGGAGATCCCCGTTATGAAGGACATCTTGAGCGCCGTAAAAAAATGTTTGAACGGCGCGCCAATGAAGCTTATGATGTGTTTTCCAAAGTCGATGGCATCACCGTTAACCGCACCAAAGGCGCGTTTTACATGGCCGTTTTGTTTGATGACGGTGTTTTGAACAACAAACAGACGCTGCCGATCGAAAATGAGGCCATACAACAACGGGTTGAGGAACAAGTCGAGACGGTCGCCCCGGATAAACGTTTTGTTTATTACCTGCTGGGCGCGACCGGTATCTGCGTCGTACCGTTGACCGGATTTTGCTGTAGCAAGCAGGGATTCCGGTTGACATTACTGGAAACGGATGATGAAAAGCGCAGCTGGATTATGCGCACGATTGCGGAAAGCATCCAAACGTATCTGGCATCCTGAACGGGGTCCTATGGACTATTCCGATCTCCCGCAGGGTGTGAGCCTGCTGGAACATACCGGTGACATCGGCATTGAGGTGCGCGCCGAATCGCCCGAGTCCCTGTTCGTTCAGGCAGCAAAGGCGATGTTTTACATCATGCTGGAGACGGATCATCCTCAAATAAAAAAGCGCAAACGGATTTCTGTGACAGGGGAGGACCGGGAACAGCTGCTGGTGAACTGGCTTTCTGAACTGAATTTTCTCGCAGAGACCGAGGGATTCCGCCCTGTTGATTATTTCGTGTCCGAGCTGACCGATACCGCGATCACCTGCAGAGTAGCGGCCGGCCGTTTGAATGCAGATCTCTACAAAACGCAGATCAAGGCTGTAACCTTTCATAAACTGACCATCCGGCAGAAAGACGATCACTGGTACGCGCGCGTCATTTTTGATATCTAACGCGCCGCCTGCAGGGTTTCTTTTACCTTGGTTAACAAGCTTTTGACATTAAACGGTTTCTGGATGAATTGATAGCCGTTGTTTTGAATATCCGACAAATGAACATCTTCTTCGTCATATCCACTGCACATCAAGATGGCCAGATCGGATTTTTCCTGTAAAAAATTATTGACAAGATCAATCCCGCGGGTATCCGGAAGAACCACATCGCAGAGGACCATGGCCAGTTCATCTTTGTGCTTGTTGAACTCTTCCTCGCCTGTTTCGCCGTCTTTTGCCACATATACGGTGTATCCGTTGCGCTGCAGTATATCGTGTGATATTTTCCTGACGGTCTGTTCATCCTCAATGAGAAGGATGCCTTGATTATCACCGCTCAAATTGTTAATACTGACCTCCTTTTTTTGGCTTTGCCGCCGCCCGCCGGTAAATAAACGTCAAATACCGTGACTTTACCCGGATCGGAAATAAGGGTAATCCAGCCATTGTGCTTTTTCGGATTCTATCCTGTTTTCGCTAATTTTCTAAATTTCGCCTCACTCTGACTTGATTTCTGCTCTGTTTGTTGCTGTTTTTCACGTGTGCGAACGCTAAAGATCACGTCATTGATAATGTTTTGCACTACCTGACGTTCTTTTTGGTCAAACGTCTGGCGTTCCTGTGCCTGAACAGCCAGCAACCCTGTTACTTGTTAAAGTATAGTAAAATTAAAACATGAATAAAAGGGAAAAATATTTCATTTTTGATCAGGAAAAAAATATTAAAAGCACTTGAAAATTTGCATGGTTGTGATTATATTTTTTCTGAATAAAGGGGTGATCTTGACTAACCTGAAAGGGGAGATACATGTGGTCAAAGAAAAACCGAGTCTGTAAAACATTATGGTTCACATTATACTCACTTGATCAGTCACAGCTGCTGTTTTCGGAATCCGGAGGTGTGCGCATGCGTGAGCTCTTTTTTTGGAACAGCGCTGCGGATGAGCAAATACGTCGGGCTGCTGCCAAAGCATTGGCCGATCAGATAGATGATACTTTTATCCGGCTGCGACGTGCTGCTTATCATCAGGGCGTTGATTCTTCAGCGGCGCGTTTTATGCTAAAAACGTGTTTGTCGGATGGTGATCTGACTCTGACTGTGCTGGCGGACAAAGTTGATGAGTATTATAAATTTCGGAGGGAGGGGTATGCGGAAAACGAGTAAATGGCTGCTGCTTTTGGGTTTTGTGCTGTTTTCAATGCCACTGGCGGCCCAGACATCATTGAACAGTGTCCTGCAGGATTTGTCCGGGTTGACCGGTCTATCAAAGGATACATTGAAAACGCTGCTCAAGACAGCGGAACTGGATACGGCCATTGATTCGCCGGTCTCCCAATCAGGCGAACATCCGCTTGCAGTGCTGAAGGATCTGAAACTCGACTTTAAAACCGTCGATTCCGATCTTGCCGAACATCCGATATTGGCCGTAGATTATCAATATGAAAGAGAATGGCAGACACCGTTTCCTGCAAGCCGGCCCGGCCGTTTATCTGATATGGGGATGTCCCTGTTTGCTGACGGTTCACTGACCCCTGAACTGCGGAACAATCCGGAAAACTATCATAATTTCGGAATTTCCGGATTTTACGACTGTTCCGGGACAATATTGTTAACGGGTTCAGATACGCTGATGGCGGATATTTACAATCGACTGGAAGATTTTGCGGTGGAACTTGTAGATCGGGAAACCTTGAAAAACAGCGTGCCGATGCTGTTGGCATTGAAAACCCTGCGTTCAAATTTGCCTGTGCAGCGTTATTTCCGGCTTGGCGGAACTGTTGGACTCGAAACCAGCCGTGATTTTGGCCAAAAGCATATTTACGCAGGAACGCATGCGTTCTATACGATAAACGCGTGGAATCCCGGCTCAGCCTGGGCAAAGTACAATGTGGTGGACTGGCCGTTCGCCTTGTTAAGACTTGTTAACGGCACAGATCGCACCTTCAAGCCGAGCGGGCTGGCTTTTCCCGGGCTGCTCGCCGGCCTGGACTGGGTATATGCGGGAAAAGACAGTGTCTATCAGGTGTTGGATGCGAGAGAACAATTTTTACGCACACGAGTTTTAATTTCGCTAAAATCAAAGATCAGTGATCATTCGGCACTGGAAACCTGCTGGCAGGTCTACTGGCAGCCGGGAGCAGCCGCAGTAATCCGCAAACAGGACATGCACCTGCACTCGTTGCTGTCGTTTGTACTGCGGCTGCAGGGCGGGATGTATATCAGCTATAGCACAGGCAAACTTCCGTTTGACCGCCGTGCCGACCAGCGTTATGAAATCGGACTGAGCTACAAGTTTAAATAAATGTTAACCGATCATGATTGAGTTTTACTCGGTCATGGAATCGGTTCTGCGTGACGCTCAGCTCTTGAACGAACTGAAACAGATGCATGAACATATTCATGAAAAACACAAACCGGTTCAAGAGTGGATCGATGAAATGGAAAAACAGTATCTGAATGTAACGGGGGTGGTGCATGATGCATTCGAATATCAATTTGTGAGTGCGGACGCCTTTTTCTATCATTTTTTATTAGACTGGCTTTTCTCGACAGCTAAAAGGCGTTCATACCTGAAAACCGGCGGGAAGAGATATTCAGCAGTATAGAATCCCGGTTAAATGATTCGGTTGATGCCAATGGTATACGTTTACAGGTGCCGTTTGTGGTCATTGACAGCGAACGGCGGTCTTTGGCCTGATACCTTGATCGGGTCGGGGCATAAAAAAACCCGGTTTGAAACAACCGGGTTGTGTGCCGAAGGTGGGATTCGAACCCACACGAGCACAATGCTCACACGGCCCTGAACCGTGCGCGTCTGCCAGTTTCACCACTTCGGCATATCTTTCATGTAAAGCTTTATAATATAATATATTTTTAAATGTGACGCAAGAATTTTCTGCATGAAATTTAAAAAAACGGGATATGATCCGGGTTTTAAACGTCCAGTGTCAGTGAAATCGGACAGTGATCCGAACCGGGGACGTCTGTATGAATCTCAGCCTGTTTGACCCGGCCTGCCAGGTCCTCGCTCACCAGAAAATAATCAATACGCCAGCCGATATTGCGTGCGCGCGCGTTAAAACGATAGGTCCACCATGTGTAATGATCCGGTTCATCCGGATGCTGTTGTCTGAACACATCGACAAATCCTGCTTTTAGGTAGCGGTCAATCCATTCTCGTTCCACCGGCAGAAATCCCGATGTATCCTGATTGCCTTTGGGGTTTTTCAGGTCGATCTCTGTATGCGCGGTATTAAAATCTCCTCCGATAATCAGTCTGTGCCCCTCTTTGCGCATGGCGGAACAGAGATCGAGCGTTGTTTCATAAAAATCGAGTTTATAATCAAGCCTGGCTTTATCACGCTGTCCGTTCGGGAAATAAATATTCAAAAAAGTAAATTCGGGAAATTCCGAAAGGATCACCCGGCCCTCATTGTCAAATTGCTCAAATCCGAGTCCGTGTTCGGTGGAGAGAGGTTTGGGTTTGGCAAAGGTGGCCACACCGCTGTAGCCTTTGCGTTGCGCCGCATTCCATTCCAGATGGTAGCCGTGATCATCAGATAAATGCGGTTCCGCCTGTTCCCATGTGGCTTTGGTTTCCTGAATGCCGAGCAGATCCGGTTGATATTGCTTGAGAAACTCGTTAAATCCTTTGCGCGTCGCAGCGCGAATACCGTTGACGTTCCATGAGAGTATGCGAAACATGAGTCTCCTTTTCCGGTTAGAATGGCCAGACGGAAAGACCGAGTGCAAATCGATAGCCGCCGATGCTGCGGGATTCAAATCCGCTTCGATCCCGCTCTCCGCCGGATGAAATGCTGATTTTCAGATACAGGGTTGCTGTTTCATGGACTTTATAATCAGCTCCGATATCCATGTAAAATCCCTGACCCCGGTCACTGGAATAAATGCGCACGGGGTCTTTTTCGTCAATGTGGTAGAGGGCAAATCCAAATCCGTAAAACGATCCCCATTTTTCCTGACGCAGGGGATGCATTTGTACACCGATTTTGTACCAGTTTTCCCGCCAATGCGGTTCAGCAGGTTCTTCGGTGTAGGTTGGATACACATTTGGCTTGCCGTCTTTATTAAATTGACCAAAAGAAAATGTTGCATAATAGTACGAATACACCCGAACTCCGGCTGTCGCACTATAGCTTGGCCCCCAGCGGTCTGTGTAAAACTCTTTAAAATCAGAGTGTGAAATTCGGAACAGTCCCGCATCGCCTCCTAAAAACAGACGGGGCGGCGTGGGTTCCTCAAACCATGCCGGTGTTTGTGCAAATCCAGTGGAAAAAATTATGACCAACATGATGCCTGTTAATTGTTTCATATCAGCTTCCTGTCAAAAAAACATTTTTTATTCCGGTTTGACGAGTGGTTGTATTATTTTTACAAACACAATTTGAGCGGCGATTATGCCGACAATATCTGCCGCTGCGTCGGCGATATCGCCGAATCGGCCGGGTATAAATATTTGATGGATTTCATCAAATAGAGCAAAGCCGACTGTGATCAGGGTCGATACAATCATGTGCTGTTTGAGTTCTTCTTTCCGGTAACGGGTCAGGGCCCGGCTGACCAGAACTGCAAAAACAAAATACACGCCCGCATGCAGAATTTTATCCATCGGCATAAAGCCGGCTTGAGGAATTTTCACCTTGGGGTAAGAGGTCATAACCAGAATGAACATTCCCCATAACCATGCCGGAAGAGTCCAGCGAGAAAAAAGTTGTTTCATCGGGTTTCGGTTTCCTGTTTGATGGCCAATGCCACGTTATTCATAATATCGCATGCCGTCATTCCGGCGCTGCCGGTTTGCTGTGCGGCCAGATCACCTGCCAAACCGTGCAGGTAAACGCCAAGAGCTGCTGCTGTCGCTGGCGCAAGCCCCTGCGCCGACAGACCGCTGATGATACCGGTCAGAACATCTCCGCTTCCTGCGGTTGCCATGCCCGCATTGCCGGTGGGATTGATGAAAACATGTCCTTCAGCTGTGGCGGTCACAGTGGGTGCGCCCTTGAGTACAACCGTACACTGAAATTTTGCCGCGGTATCACGGGCGGTTGCGATTCGATCCCGGATCAGGTCGGGTACCGGTGTATTGAGCAGACGGGAGAGTTCACCGGGATGCGGGGTGATCACCAGATCACCTTGATAGTTTTTGAGTTTTTCCGTATGACCCGCACAGACGTTCAAGCCGTCTGCATCCAGAATGAGCGGTTTATCCTGTTCCTGGAGTATTTGGTGCACCAGTTTGGCTGTTTCCTTGTGCTGTCCCAGTCCCGGCCCTACTGCCAGTACATCTTTGTCTTTGATTTCCGTCATCAGCTCGGCGGCGCAGCCGGCATGCAGATAACCCAATCTCGCATCATCCATGGGCAGTGTGATCACTTCGGGCAATTGCGATTCGAGAATCGCGTTGATCCGGGCCGGTGCGATCAGAAATGTCATACCGGCACCGGCGCGCAGGGTTGAAAAGCTGCTCATCACCGCTGCTCCGGTCAGGCCGGTGGAACCGGCGATGACCGCGACGGTGCCGCATTTGTTTTTATATGTATCTTTGGAGCGCACCGGCAGCAGAGCGCGGATATCCGCGCGATCGTATTGATACACACCGGTATCCCGCTCCCGGATCACCTGCGCCGGCATGCTGATGTCTATGATGTCCGTGCGCCCGGCGTGTTCCCGGCCCGGTGAGAACAAAAGACCGCGTTTCAGCAGCGCCATGGTCGCCGTGACATCCGCCCGGACCGCCGGTCCTTTTACAATGCCTGTATCTGTGTTGACTCCGGTGGGGATATCGACCGATAATACCGGATATCCGGCCGAGTTGATCACATCTGCACACTCGGCAATCAAGCCGCGCAGCGCGCCCTTGACACCGGTGCCCAATAATGCATCCACCACCAGATCGGCGCGCGGCAGCGAGTCCGGGGCGCGGTTAAGAAACTGCACCGGATGCATGTTTTTCAAAATATCCAGATTGGTGCGCGCGTCCCCCTTTATTTTTTCCTCGGGAACCGCGGCGTACAGCATGAACCCGGGCGCCGTGATTCAGGCAATGCCGGGCGACTACAAAGCCATCGCCGCCGTTATTACCTGGTCCGCAAAACACTGCAAGGGTCTTTCCTTTCAGACCGTTCAGCATGCGCCGTGCGCTGTCTGTGATGCCGCGGCCTGCGTTTTCCATCAACAGGACCCCGGGGATCTTGCAGTCTTTAATGGCTGTTTGGTCCATCGCAGCCATTTCTTTTGCAGTGGCGATCGTTTTCATAATACCCTCTCTATTCAATAATTACAATGGCAACAGCATTGCTTGCGCTGTGGGAAAGACTGATGTGTATACTGCGGTCTTTTAAAGTTTCAGCCAGCCTGCCTTTGGGAACCAGCCGGGGACGTCCCGTTTCATCATTGAGGATTTCGGCTGCATGCCAGCCGGCGTCTTTTTGTTCATCAGGCGGCAGGCATTTGTAAAAGGCTTCTTTGGCAGCGAACCGGACGGCAATAGACGCGGTTTTTATCCGGTGCTGATAACAATACTCCAGTTCCAGAGGGGTTAAAATACGAGCGGTAAATTTTTTACCCCATTTTTGGGTAATACGCTCGAACCGCTCAAGATCAACGCTGTCGATGCCGATGCCGTAAATCATGTTTTCCTTTTCCGTTTACCAACACCAAATTACAATTTCGAACGTTTATTTGCAACAACTTTTCCTTGATTATTTTCTTTAGAACATGTAAGTTGTTGAAAATTATAATAAACATGTGAAAGCACTATGTCGACGGATATTTCTCAACTCATTGAACGCGCTCTGCAGGATGATCAACAGGCTTTTACGGAAATTGTGAATCGCTACCGCAGACAAATATACCATTTTATCTATCGAATGGTTAAGGATGATGCGCAGGCTCAGGATTTGACGCAGGAAACCTTTATAAAAGCGTTTCGTGCCCTGGCCTCGTTCAACTCTAATTATGCCTTTACCACCTGGCTGTACAAGATTGCATCCAATAACTGTATTGATCATTTTCGCAAAAAACGGTTGAGTACCTATTCTCTGGATACCCCGATAAAATCCAAAGACGGTGATTTGAAACGCGATTTTGCGGCGTCCGATCAGGGGCCGGAATCCGAAATGATCTCCAGGGAGAAAGAAAATCAGATCGAGACCGCTATCAATTCCTTGCCCGAGAAATACCGCGAGGCCATTTTGCTGCGTCATACCAAAGACAAATCTTATGAAGAAATTGCCGAGATGCTAAATGTGCCGCTGGGAACAGTCAAGGTGCGTATATTCAGGGCTCGTGAAATGTTGAAACGCCAGTTAAAAGAACAGATGCGCCGGGGGTAGGGTTCAAAAATCGGGTCAGGTTGCTTTTAACTGTGCGGCCGCCGCCTGATAGACATCATTGACACTCAGATCCAGCATACATCGGAAATGACCTTTGGGACAGTGCCGGCGCCCCATATGCGTACAGGGACGACAGGCGAGACCGGGATGTTCGATGATCCGGCCGTTTATCGGGAAAAAACCGAGTTCCCGGGTTGTGCAGCCGAATATGGCCGCGACTTTAACGCACAGGGCCGTGGCCATATGCATCAGTCCCGTATCATTGCAGAGCAAAAGATCACAGTTACGCATGGCCGCGGCTGTTTCCGTCAGCGTGCAGTACCCGGCCAGATCCCACACATCCTCCTGCAGCCCCTCCTGTATCCGTTGAGTGAGGCTGCGGTCGTTTTTGTCGCCAAACAGCAGGATCTGTGCCTTGTGTTTCGCCTGCAGCTGCTGACAGACGGCGGTAAACCGATCCGCCGGCCAGCGCTTGGTCGGGAATCCCGCTCCGGCGGCAACGCCTACGGTCAGACGCGTCTGATCAAATCCCCGGGCGGTCAATCGCGCGTTCATTTGGTGTTGCATGCTTTCCGGAATCGACAGTTCCAGCCCCTGTCCGTCGTCTTTGACACCAAAATCCGCAATGCTCTGAATATAGCGCAGATGCACCGGAATGATCCGGCGGTAAAAGTTCAGACGTGTATGCACCAGCCAGAAGCGTTTCCACTTGTATTTTTTATATTTGTAATGCTTTACACCCAGCCCGGCTCTTGTATAACGGCTGCGCAGGTTATTGTGAATGTCTATGACCACGTCATAGTCATGGGAGCGAATTTCCGACTTTAAGGATTTCAGATTCTTGAATGTTCCCCCGGATTTTAGCGTGTGCATCCGGTTGATATGCGGATTGTGTTGCAAAAGGGGAGCAAACTGTTCCTTGATGGCGAATCCGATGTCCGCCCGGGGATACGTCTGTCGCAAACTGCGAAGCAGCGGCGTGGTGAGCAGGATGTCTCCGATGGAACTGAATCGGATGACCAGGAATTTCATTGCGGTTGCTCCTCGAATGACTGTTTATTTTCTGCAAATGTAGGGAATTATTGCCAGTATTGCAAGGTTTGATAAAAGGCAGGTGAACCGTGTGTTTTGATAAACCGTGCTTTCAGGCTATTATATCTTGCATTTCATGCATAAAATGTTCATATTTTAAAAATTTATGAAAAATACAAGGAGTGCGGAATGCCGAGTTTACAGACGCAATATTTGCATTTAAAGCTGGATAATCCGATCATTGTAGCCAGCAGCGGCCTGACGAAATCAGTTGAAAAGATCAGGGAATGTGAAGAGGCGGGAGCCGGGGCCGTAGTGATTAAGAGTATGTTCGAAGAGGTATTGGCCCAAGAAGATTATGGAATCGCCGCCAGCGCCGGATATCATACCGAAGCCATCGATTATTTACGATCCGAGCTGGAAATGCAATACGGTCCGGAAGAATACTGTCATATTATCCGCGAGGCCAGGGACAGCGTTAAAATTCCGGTGATTGCCAGCATCAACTGTGTCTCTGACAAATGGTGGCCGCAATTTGCGAAAAAGGTGCAGGATGCGGGCGCCCACGCACTTGAATTAAATGTATTCAAAACCGCCACAAAAGCGGATCTGTCACCTGAACAACTGGAAGCTCTTTATTTTGATATCCTTGAACAGGTCAAAAAAAGCGTTGATATCCCGGTGGCGTTAAAGATCGGAAGCAATTTTTCTTCACTGCCGAATTTTGCCGCGAATCTGGTCAAGCGCGGGGCGGACGGACTGGTTTTGTTCAACCGGTTCACCCAGACGGATATTGATATCAAATCCATGAAACTGAAAACCACATTCAGTTTCAGTTCTGCGGATGAAATGCGGCGCATCCTGCGCTGGACCGCTATTCTTTCCGGACAGGTCAATTGCGATTTTTCGGCCACCACGGGCGTTAAAACCGGCAGTGATGTTGTCAAGCTGATACTGGCCGGCGCATCCGCGGTTCAGGTGGCTTCTCTGTTTTATAACAAGGGCCTTTCCATGATCGGGTCCATGAAAAAAGAGATCGAACAGTGGATGGCTGATAAAAATATAAAATCCATTGATGATTTTAAAGGCCGGTTGAGTTTTTCCGAAAGCGGCGAAACCGACCAGTACCTGCGCGTGCAGTTTATGGAAAAGATACGCGGGGTTGAATGAAAAGCACAACTTTATGAATAGTCAGTAGCTGAATTCTTTTATGATTTTATCAGAAAAGATACCCGGCTATTTGCGCATCGGCACCTGCAGCTGGAAATACCGATCCTGGGCCGGGATTCTATATTCCGGGGAAAATGTTTCAGATTATTTATCAGAATTTTATCGCGGACACCCGGCCGTTTGTCTTTCGTCTGCACGGCCCGGACCGCAAAGGCATTGAACAGCAAACCGGCAAAGTCTGGAACCAGCGTGTTAACCGCAGGGATAACGAGCTGGAGCAGATGGCGGGCATTATAAAAAAATTTGAACTGGCCGGGCAGACTCTGTATGTCAATGTGAACAATCATTACGAGGGTTCGGCGCCGCTGACCATTGATGAACTGCAAAATAAAGTTATGTAACGATCATAGCCTCAACCCCTGTCGTTATTATTTAACAGACCGGAGAATAGAAGAGCGTGATTATTATTACAAAATTAAAGAGGTCTCTATCACCGGAACCAGTTCTTACTATGGGCCGGTGCATGTGGTCGGTCAACAGCTCATTCCGAGTGCCTATGCATTGTCGCAAAACTATCCGAATCCGTTTAATCCGTCAACCCGGATAGCGTATCAGCTTCCTGTGGAGTGTAAAGTCCGGATCGATGTCATTAATATAAATGGTAAGCGCGTACGCAGACTTTTGGATAGCAAAGTAGCTGCGGGTTACCATTCTGCTGTATGGGACGGCACGGATGAGACCGGGCAAAATGTACACAGCGGTGTCTATTTTATACGGTTACGCACTCCCGATTTTCAGCGTACACGTAAAATGATGCTTGTGCATTAGGAATAGCGTTACCACTACAGATATAGCGCTGACAATCCATAGGTTTATATGGTTCTAAGGAAAGCATAAAAATGTCTATTGTCCCCTTTTTTTCATATCCTGCGCTCCGACAGCGGTTCGCCACGTTTTGAGTTTTTTGTGGAGTTTTGACACCCGCTCAGGATTCTCCGCAGCCAGATTATGGTCTTCGCTGATATCCTGTTCCAGATCATACAATTCAACCGCTCCGGGTTGATGGATTCCGTCGATACTGTGTTCAAACCACTCGATCAGTTTGTATTTGCCCCTGCGTATTGCACCGGAAGGCGCCACACCTGATGTGTGATAGTGGGGATAATGCCAGTAAAGAGCATCTCTCTTGATTGCTCCGGTCTCTGTTAATAACGGAATCAAACTAATTCCGTCCCTGGTCTGGTCCGTGATGTCACGTCCGGCTATCTCTGCAAAGGTCGGGTAAAAATCAATGCTTATCACCGGAGTTTTGCATGTTGAGCCCGGCCTGATCTGTCCCGGCCATTTTACGATCAGCGGCACCCGAATGCCGCCCTCATAAAGCGCGGCTTTTCCGGCACGCAGCGGCTCCTGATCGGCTGCCCGCTCCAGTCCGCCGTTGTCGGAATAAAAAATAAAAACTGTATCATCCGCCAGATCCAGGTCCTGCAGTTTTTCCATAATCCGGCCCACACTGTTATCCAGCGTTTCGATCATGGCGCCGAGCACCGGATTGTTTTCCGGCAAGTCCGACCCCGGTTTGGATTTGTATTTTTCAATCAGGCTTTGTTTTTCCACGATTGGGGTATGAACCGAATTGTGTGACACAAACAGAAAAAACGGCTGATCTTTGTTTGCCTCGATAAATTTGAGAGATTTGTCTGTTATTTTTTGCACATTATGCGCATCATTTTCCGGTGTCTGCCATGCTTTGGCCATACGGGGTACCGGTTTATAGGTGACAAATGACTGATCAAAACCCTGTTTGTCCGGATTGTGTGATTCGCTTTCCGGCGGAAGCTTTTCCTTACTCAGATGCCATTTGCCGAACAAGGCGGTCTGGTAGCCCGCCTGCTTCATAGCTTCACCCATGGTGAATTCATCGAGTGCGAGGTACTTTGTCCAGTCGGGTTGCAGCAGTGTGCTGTTCTGTGGATCCGGATTGCCGGAGATAAAATCGGTTAAATGCAGACGCGCCGGATACTTGCCGGTCATAATGCTGGCGCGGGTAGGGGAGCAGACCGGCGCCGCCGCATAGGCATCGGTAAATTTCATGCCCTGTGCGGCCAGTCGGTTCATGTTGGGTGTTTCATAGTACTGGCTTCCGTAGCATCCCACCTGGCTCCAGCCGAGGTCGTCTGCCATGACAAATACGATATTTGGTTTTTTCCGCCGCGAACATCCGGATAAAAGTGAAACGGATGCTGCGGTTAATACGCCGAACTGTTTTAAAAAAGCTCTTCTCTTGAGTGCCATATGAAACTCCCTCTCTGAATGGGGCTGTTCTTTTTATTTTGTTGTGTATACAATATAACAGGAGCTGTGGCTTTAATCAATGAAAAAATTAAAAATGTTCCAGAATAATGTTTCCGATAGAGGTGCTGCTTTCGATGCGTTCATGAGCGCGTTTGAGATTTTCCGCATTGATGACGCCAAAATGATCCTGAAACGTGCTTTTGATGACTCTGCTGTCAACCAGATCCGCCAGTTCACTCAGGATTCGGTGGTTCATGCCGTTTTCTGATTTTGGTATCAATGGGATTGACAGCGATGGCCCTGACCCGAACCAACAGGTCTCTTTCCCCAGGGACCGGATAATTCTGTATCTATGAGTGACTCGTTCTCACGGATTGGTAATGACTGACGATAGCCCACGGCTTTCATTCCGTATTTCTCCCTTTTTCAAACAACGGTGTGGCGATTATTATTCGGAATGTTTCTGCCTGACCTGTTTGAGAACTGTCATCAAACCGGCAGAGATGACAAATCCAATCAGGTAATGCACATAATCCAGCCACGAGAAAGACGTGCCCAGCATGGCCCGGCCCAAAAAACTCTGTCTCAGTTGCTCAAGCCAGGCCGGATGCCATAGCTGTGCAAACTCCAGGATACATGTGATCAGGAAAATGATTCCCGCAATGATCAGAGGATGCCCTTTTGAATACAACAGGTAAAGAAACAATGACCAAAAGATCACATAAATAATGCCGCCCAGTGAATGGTTTACCCATTGGCCGAGAGGACCTGTGTATGCTTTGGTCGCCAGTCCAACCGGGATCAATAGAACGAGAAAAAGAAGTGCAATTTTTTTGTCCGGTTTCATTCGTGGCTCCTTTGACCAGTTCAATACGTTCAATATGAATCGTATAATATCCGTTATGATTCGATGCAGAGCCCCGGCCGGTATTGGCGAGGATAATATTGACATTGCTCAGGCCTGCTCCGCTGGTACGCTCCGTTATGCGGCCGCTCACAGAGCCCGTTTCCGCAGCACCACCCGTCAGAACTGCAGCAAGGATTAAACGCATAACAAAGGGGGATCGAATTGCGTTCATTGTTCTTTTCCTCGGTGTCGGTTTTATTATGATTTTTTCTGATTTGAAAAAAGCATCTGGAATGCCGGGTTTGTTTAACGTTGTGCCGTATTTTTTAATTGGTAGACCCGCAGTCTGGAATTTTCCGGAAATGATCTGTTTGCGGGCTGATCCCGATTGACCGGCAGGGTCTCCCAGCGCATTACATAATCTGCATTGTCGGACGGTTGATCGCCGCTGTCTTTGCACCAGCGAACCGTCATTCCTTCAATATCGGATTCCGGTTTCTGCAGATGAACCGGATACCTCGGCGGCAGATCCACAGAGCCTCTGACCTCCAGGGTCTCCGGATCCAGTTCCCAGGTTCCGCTGCCCTGAATCGAGTGAGTCCAGGATTGGACCAGTCTGCCGTCCGTCAGCATAACCAGCGGGCCGGCTTTTATTTCACATTCAATGGCGCCCGTGCCCCGGAAAGACCAGCGGGTCATCCAGGGACTGAGCGCGCGGATATTCCATTTTTTATTCTTCCAGCGGGCGAGGAATATTTGACTGTAACCGTTCTCATCATATTTATGATAAATGACCACCGGCCGCCCATCCGGATCAAAACTGACTTTATGTCCCATGTTGATCAAACCCTGATTCGGCGGCACCGGATCCACAATCACCTCTTTATCATCAGGCATTACAGGCAGGGACACCGGTTTGCCGGCAGCTGTCTCCCAGTGTACAAAATCGCGGCTGCGCATATACGAGATATCATGATTGGAACGCGCATCCGGATTGTTGCGCCACATCCAAACAAGATGAAAATATCCATCCGGCCCGTTGACCGGAGGCGCCGGGTAAGCGTTCATGCTGTGCGCCCGGCCGTCCAGCAGGGGGGTGTCCAGCAGCCGTTCCAGTCTGCGCGTGCTCTCGCTGTATCGATGGACCAGGCGTTCCCCGTTGCCGCTGCCGCCGTTGCGGTACATGAACAGCAGGTTGCCCTGCGCGTCGTGCATGAATCGGGGATACGTAACCCTGGTTTCGGCGTCACCTGTCATCCTGTGTATAGGGTCCAGTGTTGCAACATCGAGCGGATTTTGACTGCGGAAATAGACCAGACTATCATTGTGCATATTGCCGCTGACGTGAAGACAACTGTCGCGGTCGATTGCCAGGGTTACATAATTATGCGAGTCCCAGCCCAGAGTTGAGGGGAGATGCTTGTAGTGCCAGATTGAATCCCCGAGTCCGCGCGCTGCTACCGTCATTTGCCGGTTGGCATCATAATAAGCCACAAATTGATGATCATTTCGGGTCAATAAACAGAAACCGACCGGATGTCCGGCCCATACTTTGTCCACATCAATCTGCTCAAGAATTTGCGGCTCTTTGTGTGAATCGCACGTCATTACCGTCGCGATCAATAAAAGTAATAAAACCGGGATGTTGCATGACTGGAGTTTGCACAGCATTTTACTATCCTTTTAGCTAACAAGATTTAAATTGTAAACAAGATAAGAAAAAGGGTCTTTATTTCCAAGTCTGTGATATGTGATTTCTTGAGGTATGGGGCAAAAGATACCTGCGGGAAGGGGATGCGTGTACAGCGGGATTTCATCTCACATCATTTTTATCAAAATCACCCTGTAATGACCGGCGATTACAGGGCATTAATGACCATTCCAGCTAAAGCCGTCGCTCTGGTTCCGGTTGGCTGATACTGTTTGCTTTCCAGAACCTCGGTGAACAGATCGATGTAGTCGGAGAGCAGCCGCGTGATCAGAAAATGCTCCCTGACCCGTTCTTTGGCGTTTCTGCCGATGATCCCGGCTTTTTTTGGATGGGAAAGAAGAGTCGTCACCCGATTGGCGGCCGCGTCAATATCCTGTGGACCCACCAGATAACCGGATACCCCGTCTTTGATCTGCAAGGGGATACCGCCGACCCGGGATGCCACCACCGGTGTGCCTTTCCACATGGCCTCTGATACGGTCAGGCCGAATCCCTCGCGTTTTGATTTTTGCAGGATCACGGATGATTCGCGCTGCAGCGCATTCACCAGCAGAGGATCATCTCCGCGTACGAACAAGACATCACCGCTTGCAATCTCATCCGCAGCCAGATGACACATTTCCTCGTAGACCCGGACACCTTCCGGATCATCATCTGCTGAATTGAAACAGAACAGCATGCGCGCATCGCATGTTGCTTTTACTTTTTTATAGACCTCGAGTACACCCCGGGGATCTTTCCAGGGATCAAACCGGGACACCTGAGTGATCAATGGTTTGTCGCGCGGAATTTGATATTTTTGAAAAAGACTGGTGATTTGCCGGCCAGAAAGTTCACGATTTTTATCGGAGAGCGGATCAATGGCAGGCTGGAATACATGCTGTTCAACATCGACGTCAGCTTTGCGGTATTCCGGAGTAGAGACGATCATCCGGTCGTATTCTGCGACAAACGGCCGCAGATGCTCCCAGAAATCGGGATTCGGCCGGGTTAGATCGATGTGACAGCGCCAGATCCAGGGCTGTGTTTTTTCATGCAGATGAACCTGCGGTAAAGGCTGCGGATCGTGGATGATCACAATATCATGATTAATCGGAGAAAAATCCGCATAATAGCTGTTGGTTTGGTGATATATTTCTTTTTCCCAGTCCGACAAGGTCCCGGCCTGACCCTGCAGACTGTTGTGTATTTTTTTGGTTACTTTGAAAAACGGTTCTTTTCCCGCTAAAATCCGCCATTCCGCGTCAATACCCAGACTCTGCATCAAGGCTACGAGTTGCTGTAAAATTTCTGCTACACCGCCTCCGCTGCGGGTGGAATTGACGTGCAGTATACGTTTACCGGACAGATGTCGGCTTTTATCCAGTATGGTTTCTACAGCCTTGTCACCGATAATGCTTCGATATGATTGTAGTTGCTTTGCCATGCTATATCCTTTTCCTTTTCCTGTTCCTATCCGGTCTTTGCAGAAACTATGCCAAGTATCGCTTGAAAATATGACACTAATACAAGTTCAAAATAAACAGTAGTATACCGTGTTTAATAAATGCGGTGGAATACCGATAAATAATATTTATAAATGAATTGCGTGAAATGTGTATAAATTGTGAACAAATATCGTTTTTAGGGCCAATAGAATGATGGATATTGAACACATTTGATACCGGATTGCAGACGATTGACCTGTGTTTTTATTTGATTTTAAACCGGAAAATTCTGTATATTGGCATGGCTAGGACTAACAGGATAGAGTATGGATCTTTGGGCCGTTAAATCTATTTTTTATTCAAACCGGACACTGCCCTTTGTATCCCGGATTCTTGTGCGGGAAAAACAGAATCTGCGGGAACTAATTTTGGCTGCTGATCCGGACAAAGGTCTGATGCTGGATGTCGGTACCGGCCTGGGACACACTTTGGACGTGCTGCCCGTTTCTAAAGAGACCATCTGTCTGGATGCGTCCAAATCGATGCTGAAAAAACTGCGCAGCCGTCGGGACAATCGTCTGCTGTGCGCCGATGCTGTACGTCTGCCTTTTCAGCATGCATCGTTTTCTTTTGTTTCATGTATCGGTGTTTGCGAGTATGTACCGGATATTTATACATTATTTCAGAGTCTGAACCGGGTGCTTGTATCCGGCGGCTTTCTGTTAATCACATCTGCGCCGGATAATTTCTGGAGTGCGTGCCGTGGCTTGCTGGGACCTTCGCTGTTTACCATGACATCTGAGGAATTTATATATACCGCCGGGACATCCGGGCTCGAGCTGTTACACGATCGGCGTTCCATGATGCAGAATCAGTTTTTGTTTTGTAAACCCTGATCTGCCTGCATCCCGGGTTGAGGATTGTCGGGGTTCGGTTTGGAGGGAAAGGGGAGATTCGAGCAGCACTTTTACGTCCCATACATCGTTGCACTGCTCTCTATGCACAGCCCGTATGACACCTAAAACCTCTTTGTGTAACGAGTCCGGGGGGAATCCCGGAAATTGTTGCTCGGCAAGTTGAACCCGGGCGTTCAGCACGGCTTTTTTTTGGGCTATTTCGGGACTGGAAGAACGCCCTGTTCCGATCATGTAAAGATATCCGGATTTGCGTTGGACATGATTTGCCCAGTCGGGCAGGCTGTCTGCGGCTGTCCGGAAGACAGCGCTGTCGATTAGGGCTTCGGAAGCGGGCGCCCCGGATGCAGGCGGCTCTGTGTCTTTCCCGGAACATCCGGTCAGGCCGATCAGCAGGGCGCCCAGCAGCAGTCCCCTGATCGGCTTTATGTTGATGCGTCTCAATATTCAATCACGTTCGGCCGAACCGAGGCAAACTGCGGCATGGCTGTTCCCGGAGACGCGTTGATATACGTCGGATCGCAGATCACGAATCGTTTGCCCCTGTAGGTTACAGTGTTCCCAAATGCAGGCTCACCCAAATACACAGCAGTTGCCACATGTCCGGGATAATCCAGGAGTACAACGTCGGTCCTGACAAGTCGGCGTACCAGAAACGCAAACAGGATGGACCGGTCTTCGCAATCTGAACTGGGATAGTGCAGTGTTTCTTCCGGCAGCATGTACTTTTCAAATCCAAACTGCTGATCATCCGTTCTGTAATGGAAAGCGGTTTGTGCCAGACGTAGCAAAAAATTGACCGCTTCGACTTTGGTCTTGTTTTCAACATACGGGCGCAGCGCCTGAATCAGAGATCGCTGAAACGATGTGGATGGATTTGATCTGAAAAATAATTCCAGCTCGGTTTGCGGATAATCCGAGAGAAAATCAACAGCATTTCTTGAATATTTGATATTGAGATTAACAGTCTCGCCTTTATAGTTGAACTTTAGGTTTCTGACTTGATTTTTGCGTGTCACACGCGGGAGTGCTGTTAGAGACAGATCAAATTGCTTTTCATTGCCGGTGTACTGCCCGCGGTAGGTGTAGATGCGTTTGCGTTTGTTCAGCTTGTTTTCAAATCCGAAAAAGTAAAATTTTTGTCCGTCCACCATCACATACGGCGCTTCATAAATAACCTGAGTGGAGGGTACCAGAAGCAGAATTGAATTATCCTGAAAAGCCAGTTTAATATCATAGCCGCTTTTGTTCAACAGAAACCAGTCCAGTACAAGCTGTTTGTTGATGTTATAGGGAGCGGTTTTTTCACTGAACGCGTGATAGAGCAGCATGTGACCCCAGTCGTTCAGCTTCATCTGGTTTGCGATATATTTCAGCTGCCTCAGGGTTGTTGAATGCGGGTGACTTGCCAAAGTGCGCCAGGCTTCTGCGATACCGGTGTTAGTGATAGGGGTTGACGGTGTCCAGTCCGGCAGGGATGCAAAATTGACGGAACAGTACGCATCGTAAAACGGAAACTGGATCTTGGGCTTGTTTTGAACCGCTGCGCGGGCGTTGGGCTGCGGCGCTTTTTCAGCAGATTGCACCGATAAGGGGGGGACGCTGACGGTCTCATCGGTAGAGTGTTCCTGCGGGGCTTTATCCGGAGCAACGGGCATGGTTTTGGGTTTCGGCGCTTTGTCGGGTTCAATTCCCTGAAATGCCTGAAAAGCTTCCCAGTCTTTTTTCAAAAAGTCCATAAATGCGCGGTCCTGTTCCTCGAGATAATTTTCATAGGCCTGCTGATCCTTTTCCAGCCACTTTTTAAAATCGTCCTGGGCGGATAAAAACCGGCAGGGAACTGTTAACAGGAGCATAAAAACTAAAAGTCGTAACGCTTTCATAGTCAACTCCGCTGATGTCTTTGTGCAATTAAAATGCAGCTTGCAGGCCTGCATTGAAACAAACATATAGACTGTTAATAGATTGTGATTCTCATTGAAATGCAGAAAAAAAAGGCGGGACATGTCCCGCCTTTTGATCCTAGTAACCTTGTTGTTCTTCGTAATCAGACATTTCCTGTTTGAGCTCATCGTACGCCTGCGAAGCCCTGAAACGTTCGTACAGTTTCTTGTCCTTGTTCTGCAGTTCATCCAGAATGGACATGTTGACTTTGTTGGGTTCGATGGCAACCAGAGCACCACAGGTAAACTGAGCGCTTTCGGTTTTGTAGTATTTTGCTTTTTTGACCACAGCGCCGGCAAGCACTTGACTGCTCAGAGTTTTGGTTACGGTTGTGAATGCCTCGTTGATCTCGGAATCATCAGCGCTGCCGATTTCCTCCTGGAATGATTTGTTCATACGCTGAACTTTGGCATTAAAGATTTCGGCAAGACCGCCGCGTGCGTCTGTAGTGGCTTTTTGTTTTGCCAGATCCTGACGGGCCGAGGTGCCCTGTCCGACTGCGGCAACACCGCCGGCATCGATGATGGCATTGGCCTCATTGATCAGATCCTGGAACGGATCTTCAAAAGCCTGAGGGCCGCCCGAACCTTTGCTGCCCCCGCATGAAGACACCAATGCGATGCTGAAAATGCCCACTGCCAGTAATAAAAAAGCGCGTTTCATAATACATCTCCTTTCGGTTAAGATAATGAAAAACGTATTGACGTTATAATGATTGCAGATACTCTGTAAATTGTCGGTAAAAATCCTTGTTCAGTTTGGTTTGGATGGTGTTCATCATTTTGGCAATCGCCTGGCTTTCCGAAATGCCCACGGTCCGGTTTTTCAGGGAAAAGGTGTTCAAACCGTATTGATTCACTGTATCATAGACATTCAGCGTCAAATTCCAGTTGTAACCGGTCACATCGTCCCGGTTCAGGTTGGCGCGCATCAGGTCCAGCGAGGCATTGATCTCAAAATCCGGCGAGCTGTTGATCTTGAATCCGATCCGCCCGATCACGGATTTGATATAATCGCTGATTTCCTGTTCATGCGAACCGCTCACATTCACGGCGACGCTGATCCGGTTTAACAGCTCTCTTCGGGTCTGCTGCAGCTGGCTCATGGGGATCGGCGGCTCAATCGGTTCGCCGCTGACATTGATGATCTGGTATTGGGCGTCCAGAACCCGGTTGACCTCCTGCAAATTGATGGCTTTTTGCAAATAAGCATAGCGGCTCAGTTTATTGTCCGCCGCCTGATATTGGTCATAATACTCGATGGTTCGCCGATTGTTGCGTTCGATTTCTGTGCGGAACAGTTCTTCTGTTTCCAGCCGGTCGAGATAAGCCAGTACGTAATACAATCCCTCTTTATCATAAAAAAATGATTTTTCGATGGTGATGTTTTTCAATTTCTGATTGCTGCCCACCCGGGTCTTGTTCAGCATCTGCGATGTAAAGCTGATGCCCTCTTTGTCTTCAAGGTATTCCTCTACCAGCGTTTCATCCACATCGACTTTGGCCTGAAAAATTTTGGCAATGGCGCCAATCGCGTTGTTTTCCGCAGAGGTTCGTGTATCTCCGGTACCGATTCCCACCAGATACATACTCTGCGGATAGGAATCATGCGGATGATGCACCCAGTTCGGCAGCTGGTCTCCGGAAGATGTTCCTTTGTTCTGAGATGAAGATGAATATGTACATTGAAACAAGACAAGAGTAAAAATGAATAAACTGATCAGTCGGCTCATTCTGTCCTCTTTAAATTAGTAATGCCGTGTTTAAAATATTGACCCCTTTGTCAATGGTATAGTTATCCCATTGCATGCGTTTGAGGATCATATTATTCTTGTTATAGAATTCTAATACGATAGTATGGCTTCCGGGATTCACTTTAAATTCTCCGGCGAAACATAAATTCGGCATGGTGCGCCAGTAACGCAGATCTGCGTTTTCCGTGGCATCCACGCCTGCATCCACGGTGGCATCCATGAGCATACCCAGAATGGATCCTTCCTCTACACCGGCTTCTTTTCGCAGCTTTTTCTTTGCTTCTGCGGCAGCCAGGCCTTTGACCACGGTGCGGGTAATGGTTTTGAAATAGATAATGTTTCGGCGTATCTCAAACGTATGTTTGGCGATATGGCCCATGTTTTCCAGCAGGTCCAGATTGCCCATCGGATTTCCGTCCACAATGACACGAATGCGCTTAACCTCAGAGCCGTTGTTTTTCAGCACCGGTAGCGAAAATTTAAAATGGTAGCCCTCTTCCATGCCCGGAAACGGATAGGTTGCATTGGGAACCGGTGATCCCAGAACACTGATACCGATCATGTTCTTATAGGTTGTGATTTTGCCGCCGACCGCTTCTTTTGTCGGAGCCTGCCCTGTGAATACCATGCATGCCAGACGTGTATCCTCGAGTTCGCGTTCCCATTTCATCATATTTGATGACATGGTTTTAAACTGTTGCTGAAGAAAAGCAGGAGGCTGGTGGTCATAAACATCTCTGTGAGTCTGCCACGCTTGTCTGAGATTGGCCAGCGAAATGCGGCTGTTATCTACCTCTCCTGTCATTCGAAATGCCAGGAAGCTCAGGTAATGGGCGAGCGCATCATTATGAAATTTTATATTGTCTGCCTGAATTTTGACCTTGGAATCTTCTGACTTGTTCATGTCAGATATCATCTCTGCGTATTTGTCTTCCAATTCCTGCAATTTATTGCTGATCTGACGCGCTTCCACGTACACACCGTCTATATTATCAAGGTTGAGATAGTTCAGCGCCTGAAATATATTGACATACAGCATTTCGTAAATTTCGCCATAGTAAGGAAGAGCGTTATCGTTTAACAGGAGCGAGGTCGCAGCTTTGGAAACACTTTGAGTGAACAGTTCTTCCATGGCCTGCTCAGCCTGGTTAAGGTGTTCAATGCTTTCTTGATACTTGCCCTGATAGTACAATAGCGCTCCCTTGTCCAAATAAAAAAGAGCACGGTCTTTTTTGGTGTACTCGTTGCGTTCTCGTCCCTGATCGACTAATGCAATGGCCTGTTCATAGTCAGCCTGCTTCAAGTGTGTTTTTACAGGCTCGAAATACGCAACATTGGTGCGCATACTGGAACAGGCCAGTATCAGCCCGAAAACCACAGCCGTCGTACAGTAAAAGAGTCTTTTTCGCATTGATCCTCCAGATCAATTCATGAATGCAGAACCTACCAGCCGTATCTGTCCTGTTCGATCAGTTTTTTGATTTTTTTATCACCCATCCATACTTTGGTGTTTTTTTCAAGATCAATGAGCTCCAGATCGACCTGATAAAAGACAGTTTTTTTACCTTCAAACGAATCGACAATGGAATTTATTGTCCCTTGCATCATATAATCGGCGCCGGTTTCATTGGCCAGCTGTTTGGCGGTTTCCATGGAGGCAAAACTCTGCTGATCCAGACGTTCTTCCCGGATTTGCTCCCGCTGTTCCGAAGAGGCCACAAAGCTCACCTGATCGCTGTTGATCAGCTCACGTTCAATATCCTTGATAAATGCATCGACAGGAATATGCTCACTGCTCTTGTTGCGTATGCTGCCCACAATCACCACAGGTTTTTCATTGTTTGCCGTGACAAAATTGCCCAGCCAGGGACGGGATAATACATCCCGAACCATGGCTTCGGCGGTTATTCTGGAATCTGTGTCATTCCAGCGCCCGCTGATGTCTGTTGCTTCATCCGCGCGCATTCGTGATACACTTCGGGAACTGCCCGCACAACTGAAAAGCACAACTGTCATTAACACTAACGATACAACACCGATAACTTTTTTTCTAACGCTGATTTTCATAACCCTGATCTCCCAAGTCTCATCGAATTCTAGTTGTTTACAATGGCTCGTCCTGCCATTGTTTCTGTGAAATACCGACATTAAAGGTAAAATATCTCTGATAAACATTTTAGGTTTCAACATTTCAAAAGCGTTCCTTTATTTCGCTGCCCCGCTAATATTTTAGACATTTTAACGCTTTCTCACATCAAAGTCAAGAATAATGTTGCCAATGTAAAACATTGTCATGCGTTCGCCCTGCCCTTTTAACCCTGTGCTAAAAAAACTTGAATTTTATTATTTTTATTCTTATTATAAAAGACTTGATACGAACGGGGCCCATAGCTCAATGGTAGAGCAGCGGACTCATAATCCGTTGGCTGTAGGTTCGAATCCTACTGGGCCCACTGCAGTTTCGACGCATCAATGCTATAGCAGCTCTTGAACAGGGTTGCTTTTTTTGTTTCAGCCCCGAAGCAAGGCAGGATGATGGCCGATCGGGCCCGGATGCAGCGCAGGTTTTCTGCGCGTGTGGGCGCGACTTGATCTCAACTGCGGATTTTCGCTATGGAGTTCTGATATGTTAAAGCCCCGTATTCTTCATATCGCTCCGGCCAATACCTCGGGTGTGCCGGGGCATTTTGTACAGGCGGAGCGCCGGCTTGGCTATGACAGCCGGCTGGTCACGCTGTTCAGTGACCAGCGCAATTATTTTTCCGACATCTGCCTGAATCTCCCGTTTATTGACATGCCGCTGGTACGGCGTGTGAAACAACTCGTTTCCCATCCGGATAAACTGATGATCAGCAACCAACTTTGCAGACCGGAACAGATTCCCGTCACCTGGACGCCCCACAGTCGCGCTGAGGCTGTGTTTGTCCGGTGGCGCGACCGGCTGTGGAAGCCGCGCATCGAACGCGCGGTTCGTAAGTATGCGCTGGACCACTTTGATGTGATCCAGCTGGACGGCGGGATCAGGGCTGTACCGCAGCGGCGATTTTGTGCGGCGCCGGCATGCAAAAGGCTGCATGCTGATCTGCTGTTACACCGGCAGCGATCTGCGCACGCGCGGTGTTATTCCGGAAATCGATGCGGAAAGTGATCTTAATCTGAGCGTAGAGTTTGATCACGTTCATCTGCACCCGGATATCCGGCATATCCCTTTTCCCTTTGATGTTTCCCTTGAGCAGCGCCATCAGCATCATGACAACACACAGCCGGTGCGTATCGGTCATGCGCCCACCAACCGCGCCGCCAAAGGCAGTGATCTGATCATTCCGGTGCTCGAACAACTGGAACGCGATGAAAACACGCAAACCGTTTTAATTGAAAATATGCCGTATGATCAGGCCATGCAGGCCAAACAAAGCTGTGATCTTTTCGTCGATCAGATCGGCGATCTCGGATACGGCATCAACGCTCTGGAAGCTCTGGCCATGCACATTCCGGTGGCGTCCTGTCTGGCGGAGGGATTTACAGCGCGCTATCCGGATCATCCCTTTGTCCCGGTTAATGCGGAAAACCTGTACGCCCGGCTTTTGCCGCTGATCCGGGAGCCTGATCGGCGTCGGAAAACAGGCGAACAGGGCGCCGACTGGGTCGCGCGCACGCATGATTCACTGCAGGTGGTCCGGCGTATCCATGCGCTTGCCGGCATTGCCTGAATCGGACAGGAAATACGCAGGAATTTGTTACTGTTTTAGAATGGAAAGGCTTACCTTATCCAGATGGAGGTGATATGAAACGATTGAGTGTTATGCTGGTTCTGGCGCTCGGTCTGAACGCTGCAGAACACGCTTCTTTTTCTTTTGTGTTTATGACAGATATCCATGTCCAGCCGGAACGCAAAGCCGGTGAAGGATATCTTGAAACTATCAAAACCGTCAATCAAATCAGCCCGGATTTTGTGATCACCGGCGATGATCTGATTATGGATGCCCTGGGGGTTCGGCAGAGTCGCGCCGACAGTCTGTTCACGATGTATAATGATCTCACCCAACAACTCGGGATGCCGGTGTTTCATACACTGGGGAATCACGAAGTGTTTGGACTGTATGAAAAAAGCGGCGTCTCTCCGCAGCATCCTCTGTACGGGAAAGCCATGTTCCGGCACGTGATGGGATATGACCGCACCTATCATTCTTTCGATTATGAGGGATGGCATTTTATCTGTCTGGATGCGGTCGCATATACGCCGGAACGCCGATATTACGGTCATATCGATTCGCTGCAACTGGATTGGCTGAAATCGGATCTGGCGGCTCTGGAACCCGGCACACCGGTGGTGGTGTTCACACATATCCCGTTTCTCAGCGTGTTCACCCAGATTCAGCAGGGTGCAACCGCCGGCAATGATTCAGGAATGGTGATTGTCAATTCAAAACCGGTGCTCGAGGTTCTGAATGATTACAATGTCAAGCTGGTTTTGCAGGGCCATCTGCACGTGGTGGAATCTATTCAGTGGAAAAACACGCTGTTTGTCACCGGCGGTGCAGTTTCCGCCCGCTGGTGGACCGGTGCGCGCGCCGGCTTTGAAGAGGGATTTGTTGTGGTTGATATAAACGGAGATGAACTGAACTGGCGTTATCATGAATTGGACTGGCACGTTGAGCCGGGTCTGTATTCAGATGATTGACAGGGGAGAGGATTTTATGTTATTTAAACGCAGAAAACAACCGCGCATCGGTCTGGCGCTCGGCGGCGGCGGGGCGCGCGGACTGTGCATGATTGATTTTTTCAAAGTACTGGATGAATTTGAACTCAAACCGGTGGTCATTTCCGGAACCAGTATCGGTGCGATTATGGGATCGTTCTACGCCGCGGGATTTTCCGGAACGCGCATGCAGGAACTTTTGGACGAGATTGGATTATTTGAGTTTTCAAAATTAATAGATATCTCCCTGTTCACCCGCAAGGCGTTTCTCAAGGGCAAGGCTGTTCGCGAGTTTTTTCAGGAGCATATCGGAATAGAACTGTTTGAACAGCTAAAGATTCCACTGTATGTGGTGGCCACGGATTACTGGCGTCAGGAACAGGTGGTCATGGACCGAGGTGATCTCATCTCGGCGGTGCGCGCCAGTATGTCCATCCCCGGCATTTTTGAACCGGTGGAACGCGGCACCCGGGTGCTGGTCGACGGCGGCGCGGTAAATCCCCTGCCGCACGAGATCATTCGTGATCAATGCGATTATCTGATCGCGATTGATGTCAGCGGAAAGATTGCGCCGGTCAAAAACAAACGCATCCCGAGTATGTTCGACAGCGTCATGGGCACGTTTCAGACTCTGGAACATGCCCTGATCCAGCATCAGCTGGAACACAGCAAAGTGGATTATTATATCGCCCCCGATTTGACCAATATCGGAATTCTGGATTTTCACAAGGAAGAGCAGATTCGTGAGAGCGTTGAGCCGGATTTGAATGAATTCCGCAAACGGCTGAACTCCGATTTGCGTTAAAAGCCGTCGCTGTTTGAAGAAGGCGACGGTTGGCGCCAGGTGCGGCATAATTATTATTAGCTGCTGCTGGAGCTTTTTATCGAGAACTGGTCCGTTCCCTGGTATGAATATACTGAAAAACACGATCTGGACTGGACCGGACATTATTGGGAACACGGCTGCCCAACCCGCAACACGGCGGTGATAACATGGCCCTGTACGCCTGGCATCAACAGCTGGCGATTGATATGCTGTTCAATAATCATGAGGAGCGCCCGGATCAGTTCGGCAATGTGCGCGCTGTAAAGGAACAGGCCAGCATTGCCAACCAGCTTGGCCGCGAGCGTGCATTGTCCGAAACCTGTGGCGCAGCCGGGTGGGAATTGACCTTTGAGGATATGAAGCGTTTGGGCGACTGGAAGCACACCCTGGGTGTGAATTTTATGAACCAGCGCCTCGCTTATATAAATCTCGCCGGTGAGCGCAAACATGACTTTCCTCAGGGCATTTCATATCAAACGCCCTGGTGGGATCATTATAAGGTGCTGAATGATTATTTCGGTCGTCTCTCTGTGGCCCTTTTACAGGCTTTTATCCCGCTATCTGAAAAACGGCAAAGTGATTGCCTGTTCCGACCCGTTGCGCATGGACGGAACACCTTCGGAACCTGTGTGTCTTTTGGGAAATTTTCATCTTGAACCGGCTTCGCAGGGCTGGACTGTGGTGCCGGCCACGAATTTAAATCCGGGGTCCTGGAAAGGACAGGGTTGCCCTTTTATCCCTATGATCTGCTAAATTACGGACTGTATGATGCGTTTGAGGTTGTCGTGATAAAGTAGGGATAAAAAAATGGCGCCGGGTGTCAGTCCGCCTAGGGGGGGTCAGCAGCTGACGAGGGGAACCGGCGCCAACGGTTTACAATATGCGTAGGCCGGGATTTCGAAGCTCCAACCTATCAAACCGTTACAACTTTGAGTAAATGTACAAAAGTTTAATTTACCCATAATCCCGCGGCTTACGTATATTGCATGTTGTGCCTATGTTGCTTATCTCAATCTATCAGCTTTTAATAATCTTGCTGAATGATAAACTCGTAAAATATCAACTTGAAATTCATTAATTATTTTGTAAACAATCCGATAATTTCCAGAAATCACTTCTCTGATGATTTTTATATTTATTTCTGGAACTACCCGTCCAACATAAGGATTGTCAATAATATCTTGTGCTCGATTGTAGATTTTATTCACTGTGATTGACGCATATCGCACAGAATCTTTTGCTATGTAGTCAAAGATTTCTTTTAAATCTTCTATTGATAATTCAGTCCAAACTAACTTGACCATTTCTCAATCATATTTTTCACATCATCGTTTGAAATAGTTTTACCTTCATCCGATTGTCTAATGCCTTCTTCAATCTTTTCTACAAATATTAATTGTTCAATAAGCTCATCAATTGTAAATGAATCAGGAAGATTGTCAATTGATTGCCTTACAGCATTTTTAGTCAACATAACATTAGATTTTAATTTTATACAACTATAATAACTATTGACCCAAAAAAATTGATTTCTCAAATCTTCGTTGTTTCTTAATCTTATTCAGTCTTTGGTGTCCAATCGCATAAAGAATCATTAGAACCAATCCAAATACAAATCCTGGCATACAATATAGAACTAATCTATCCGCTTTGTCCAAATTTACAATCAGATAGAGAAATGTCAGAATCAGGCTTAGTCCTCCAATTATCAAGGCAATATTCATCGCACGAAATAATTTCATATTCTTATTGTCAGTCAAATTTAAAATCAATCGAGATTTTTCGAATTTTAAGTTTTTCATGTCATAAAGTTTTAATCGTTAATTATCGTGTAGAATATTTCTTGCAATTAGGCACAACAGTAAATATAAAAAATCTTAACACAGAGTCAAGTTTAATTTTATATCATGACGATTGATTACATCTGTAGAACTTTTCAGAAGGGATTGAATGAATCCGCTTGATATTCCGGGGATGGTGTTTGCATTTTTGAAAACTTTTACTATATTTTATTAAAACACTAAACAACGGAATCTATTATGCTAATTGTCAAAGATATATACAAAGGCAGTTGTATTCGCACCAAAAATCTGCGCGGACGCCGTCCGGTAGAGACACAGGGTTTGCTTTCCGCCGTCGTTTATGAAGCTCAGGTGACCATGACCTGGGATTCGGAGAATGAGCATTGGGTACTCCGGCATACCGGCCGCCGGCTCACCAAAACCGAACCGGATAAAGACAAGGCCCTGGAAATGGCCCGAACCTGGAACTTTCCGGAATGGCACGATGACCGGGAAACCGCGGAACAGGAAGCCCGAGAACGCCTGGCCGAACGCATCAGAGAACGCCAAAACCGATCAGAACGGACGCGCTGAACCGGAAGATTCAAAAGACGACGCATGACGCGGACGACACGAATGGTCGGGTGCTCTCTGCGTGTATCAGTGTCATCCGGGTTCCATGCCCGGTTCGAAAAGAGCAAAAAAAAGCCAGTAAATTGTCTACTGGCATTTTCAACAAGTCGGGGTGGAGAGATTCGCACTCTGGACTTTTCCGATGCATCGGAACGCGCTTGTCGGACAGATGATAAAAAAAAGCCAGTGTGAATAAACTGGCTTGTTGTTACGCGTCGGGGTGGAGAGATTCGCACTCTGGACTTTTCCGATGCATCGGAATGCGCTTGTCGGACAGATGATAAAAAAAAGCCAGTGTGAATAAACTGGCTTGTTGTTACGCGTCGGGTGGAGAGATTCGCACTCTGGACTTTTCCGATGCATCGGAACGCGCTTGTCGGACAGATGATAAAAAAAAGCCAGTGTGAATAAACTGGCTTGTTGTTACGCGTCGGGGTGGAGAGATTCGCACTCTGGACTTTTCCGATGCATCGGAACGCGCTTGTCGGACAGATGATAAAAAAAAGCCAGTGTGAATAAACTGGCTTGTTGTTACGCGTCGGGTGGAGAGATTCGCACTTGGACTTTTCCGATGCATCGGAACGCGCTTGTCGGACAGATGATAAAAAAAAGCCAGTGTGAATAAACTGGCTTGTTGTTACGCGTCGGGGTGGAGAGATTCGCACTCTGGACTTTTCCGATGCATCGGAACGCGCTTGTCGGACAGATGATAAAAAAAAGCCAGTGTGAATAAACTGGCTTGTTGTTACGCGTCGGGGTGGAGAGATTCGCACTCTCGACTTTTCCGATGCATCGGAACGCGCTTGTCGGACGCCAAAATAAAAAAAAGCCAGTAAATTGTCTACTGGCATTTTCAACAAGTCGGGGTGGAGAGATTCGAACTCTCGACTTCCTGCTCCCAAAGCAGGCGCGCTAACCGGGCTGCGCTACACCCCGTAATTGAGTGCTGAGAAAGGACTTTGCACAAAAGTCTGTTAATATACGGCAAATTTAATTGATTGTCAAGCGGATTGTGGATTGAACAAACAGACCTTATGTTTAAAAAGTTATTGTAAAGAACAGTACATACTAGAGTATATACTGTTTTCCTATCATTAATATCCGGACGGCAGGTGAGACTGTAGATTCATAATGATGTTGCAGAGATCGTCTTACCGGTTTGAATAAAACATTGTTAATTGTTTTTAATTTGCAAATATATTTTATTATTTTTCCAATTATTTTTAGAATGGATTAAACGTGGAAAGAAATACGCACCCCCGTTCCTGCGGAATGAAGGTTTCAGGCAACAATTCCGCGTTCGCTTTGATAGTTCCGGTATTCACCTGTCTGCATGATGGTCTTTAGGGTCCGAACCACCTGCCAGACTTCTGAAAACGTGTTATACAGGGCAACAGGTGCCAGTCTGATGATATCCGGTAACCTGAAATCCGAAACAATCCCCTTTGCTTTCAGCGCTTTGTTGATTTGTACGGCGTTTGCATGTGTGAGTGCCACATGACCGCCGCGCCGCTCTGGTTCCGGAGGCGTAACGATCTCAAAGCCATAGGGAGTCAATTCGCGGTCAATCAGAAACATCAGATAGTCGGTTAACCGCAGAGATTTTTCACGAATGGTGTTAATGCCTGTTTCATTGATGATGTGGAGTGCCCCCTCCAGCGGAGCCAGACTCAGGATATGCGGGGTGCCCAATTGCCAGGCACCGGCATTCCCGGCCGGCTCGAGCTGATAAGACATGTCAAACTGTTTTTCTTTAGCGGAGCCAAACCAGCCGGTCAGAGCCGGTTTTTTATTGAAATGTTTTTGATTGACGTACAAGCCGGCAATCCCGCCGGGACCGCTGTTGCAATATTTATACGTACACCAGCAGCCAAAGTCTACGTATAGATTCGAAAACGAATGCGGTACGGCGCCGACAGAATGGGAACAGTCAAAACCAATGACGATCTCACGCTCGTACGCCGCTGTTGCAAGCCGCTCGATGTCCAGCAATTGTCCGCTGCGGTACAATACTGACGGCAAAAGAATGAGCGCCACATCACCGGTCATGGCATCGATCACATCGCGTTCATCCAGAGTGTCCACTTTTTTTAAATCCTGTTGTGGATCAAACCCCTTTGATTGCAACTGACTTTGAACGGCGTATCTGTCTGTAGGAAATGCATGGCTTTCGATCAGTATTTTTCTTTTTTCTCCCTGCGGTAAATAAAAGGTCGCAAGCAGTGCATGCAGATTGACCGTGGTTGAGGCATGCAGAATAATTTCCTTTGGCTCTGCGCCGACTAATGGCGCAAATTGCGCGGCCAGCTTTTCGGCATAGGTAAACCAGGGCGTTTGGGCATGCATCCAGCCGTTGATTCCGAGCTGTTTCCATTCATCGACTATGCGGGCCAGACTGGCTTCCGCGTCTTTGGACAACAGTCCTAGAGAATTGCCGTCCATATATATTTCATCGGGATTGATATAGAACCGATCGCGGATAGAGCGGAGAGGGTCCTGCTCATCCAGCTTTTGGGCATATTCCCGATCCGTGTTGTGAGAGACATTCATTTGGGCTGTCTTATTCGGTTTAATATGGTTTTTATCTCAGGCAGCGCCAACTCGACACAGGCCGCATACATTCTTCCCGAAGGGTGCAGACCGTCATCAGCGATCAAGGCAGGATCCTCTGCGGTCTGTCTGGAGATGGGCGTGATATCGATATACAGAACGCCGCGCGTTCGCGTCTCCTCGCGGTTCACGGCGTTGTATTGATCAATTTCTCCGGCGATTTGCTCCCGGTCGCGTGATGCGGCAAACGGCGTTACTCCCCAATCGGGGATGGAAAGCACAAACACATGTTCGGCCTGGCCCCCGGCAAATGTGATTGCCTGTTCAAGCAGGGAGCGGAACTCAATGCGGTAATTTTCAACATCCCGGCCGCGGTATTGATTGTTTACACCTACCAACAATGAGACCAGACTATAGGGGGTGGATAAATCGGCTGTTCTGATCCCGGCGGCCAGCTCATCGGTGGTCCAGCCGGTTCGTGCAACTATCACAGGATCGTCCATCGGATAACCTGCTTTACGCAAGCTGTCCGTCAAAAGCACCGGATATCGCTGCGAGGCGTCAACGCTTTCTCCAATGGTATAAGAGTCTCCCAGGGCCAGATAGGTGAATTTGATGTCGTCTTTTTCCATCATGAGGTTCTTTGCACAGCCGGGAAACAACAACAGGGCTGTGAATATTAAAGTGCTGATAACCTGGTCTCGCATTCGGGCTCTCCACAAAGTAACCAAACAATGATACAATAACAACCACATTTCAGACATTCATTCCCGGAAAAGATGTGATACCTTTAAAGCAATCTCCGGAAAGCGCCCCGCTAAACGCATGACAAGAGGCTTGCAGGAGTAGCATGATTGGGATAAATCGTGTCACTTGTGTTTTTTGTTCTGTTCCGGCGTCTCTGCCTGTCGCACGCTCAAATAATAGATATCATTGTGTTTGTGCAGGGAGCTCTTGTCTGTATTGGGAAAATATGTTGTCCGTTTGATGACCCGGTGTCTTTTTCGGACTGATGCATCTGTTTTAGCAGACCGGTAATGTTTTACTGTGAATGTTGATTGATCAGGTGCATCCAATCGTTAATATTTTGATTGAATTGTTCTTTCATCCTTTTATTTACGATATCCCGCATGTCTCTTTGGCCAGATTTCTGCTCCATGTATGGCTCCCAAAACACTTCCATGACCTGAGCATATGAATCGGTATCATGCCCAAATTCGAGCACGAGTTGCATTGAGGCCAGAGGATGATATTCAACTATTTCAGCGCAAGACATGACCACAACGATGGGAACCCAGGCTTCCCACCAGTATCGGGCCTTTAGATTTTTTTCAAGTATAGTAAACAAATTTGCAATATTTTTATCAGCCTGCTTAACCCATTCATGTGACAGATCAAGCCAGTGATTTAACGGTCTATCGACATATAAAACCTCATTATATGCATAGGGATCAACGCTTCGCATTGCCTTTTCAAATGTATTCCAGCTTCCATCGGATTGAAGTGTCCGGGCCAGTCCGGCAACAAGTGCGGAATTCATATCCCTGGCGATACCATTGTCAAAGTATGCCAACTCGTAGGTTTTGATATAGCACCACTCCGGGTCACCCGGATTCAGGGCTGCTACAGGTATAAACGGCATTTGTCCCATCATGGTCGGGATACCGCCCCAGATTCTCTCCGGCGGATAGGCATTTTGTGTCTTCCCCAATAGCCAGTTTGTGGCGTACGCGATTTCAGGAATCCATTCATCATATTTATCTTTATACCTGGGCGGGAGATCATTTCTGAAATTCATCACTGAACCCGCAAAATGCTCTGCCGTCAATTCACCGTTACAGGTTTTCAGGGCATTCATAAAGATCATTTTAAATCGGGTATCGTCTGTTATTGTGCCTGGCTGACCATAGGGTTCCCATTGAGCAAACGGTTCTGCATCCTTTGGATACGGGCTCAGCTTAAAGCGACCTGCCAATTCCCGGATACCTTTTGGGGTTATTTTTGCTTGAGTGGTGCTCCAATAACTGCGCAACGGCGGATCAACAAACTCTACCGGTCCGCCGGCAGCATCGCCTATTGCGGAACCTGTCAGCATACCTCGGATCTTTGCCTGCAAAGCCGGAGGTGTTTCTGATTGCGGGACAGGGGGGGCGAACATGCAACGCGTGTTCCGTTTTGTGCGGTCAGGAGTTTAACCAGCACAAGACAGGTGATTGCGATTTGAATAGGTTTTTTCATAGCTCAAAGTTGTTATTGGTTATATATTACATTATCCAGCATGATATTCTATGAATAATGTCTGTCGCACGCTTAAACATAACCATTCTATTTTGAGTGCGCAAGTTTTTTCTAACATGATTGTTGAAAAACCGCCTGTCTTTTTCCGCACGCTTCGAGGGCAAAAACCCACAGAGGAAGAATTGGAAAGACTGATTCATCTTTTAAACGAAAGTGCTTCAACTCCCGGGGACATTCCGGTATATCTGCAATCCGAATTCCCGAAATACGTCTGAAATCTTTGACATTCAGCGTATATATCTCAGAAATACCGCGGTCTTGCATCCAGGAGCCAATGTAGGCATCTGTAAAGTCAATATTCAGTGTATTAAAATTTTCCAGTGCCTGAAGAAGAATTTGACGCTCCGGTATCTCTATCGCGTTTGATGCCACAATCGAACTGACGGTCTTGTCAATTTGCTGCTTTGAAAAAGCATAATAGGATTTGAGTGTCCAAACAATCTCGGCAATCACAAGCGTGTTGGTCATTAATAAAATGCTGCCATTATGGGCATGATTCAGAAGACGTTCAAAATATTCCGCTTGTTCGGGCACATCATTGGTTATATATCTGAGAAACAGATTGGTATCAATAAAAATTCTATTCATCTGCAATCCGCTCAGCATTTGACTTGCGTACCGTATCTTCTGATTTTGTTGAAATCCTGAATTTTGTTTACTCTAACAGCACCCCGGACTGAATAGATATCTTTGACCGGTTTTAGTACCAAAACATCGCCGCGCCGGACAAATACCACCTTGTCGTGAGGTTCAATTCCAAATTCATCCCGCAGCTTTTTGGGTATGGTAATCTGTCCCTTTTTTGTAATGGTTGAACTATTCATGTATTACTCCAATAAAAAAGTCGTACTTTTCTATAAAAGTAAGAATATTTATAGGACAAGTCAAGATTAAAATTGATGTTATCAAGAGAAGAGGAAAAATGCTTCTATGATCAGTTATGCACTGTTATGTGTCAGAAAAAACGTATTTAAGATAAATAATAACAAAAATATATATCATAGGATAACAGTATGTACTGCAGTACGTACTGTTATGCAATGATGCTGATTCACATCAGAGAGGGGGGATTTGGATATTATTTTATACAAAAGGTGAGGTCGTAATATGTTTTATCTGCGTAAATTCGTGTGTACCTGTGTCATCCGTGTATTATGCTTATCTTGAAAAGAGCCAAGGTTTCTTTGAAATCGGTTCTGGTCGGGGAGAAGATTCGAACTCTTCATTTTGGATTCAATCGTTCGGCAAATCCTGCAGCAGCTCCATCACCATGGGTTTGATGTTGCCGATGGCCTTGCCGCGGTGGCTGATTTTGTTTTTCAGGGAAAGGGACATTTCCGCAAAGGTCTGATTGTATTCCGGAATATAGAACACCGGATCGTAACCGAATCCGCCGTCGCCGCGGCGTTCCGTGAGAATCTCTCCTTCGCATACGCCTTCTACGGTTCGAACGTGGTCGCCCCAGACCAGGGCGGCGACGGTGCGAAAGCGCGCGGTGCGGTCGCGTTTGCCCTGCATTTCGGTTAATAGTTTGGTTACATTGTCTTCGTATCGGGCGTTGGGGCCTGCGTAACGGGCTGAATATACCCCGGGGGCGCCGTTCAGGGCGTCTACTTCCAGTCCCGTATCGTCGGCCAGCGCCGGCAGACCGGCGGCCCGGGACAGTTCCCGGGCTTTCTTGATGGCATTGCCCTGCAGCGTATCCCGGTCTTCGTCCACATCCGGAAGAGCCGGTACGTCGTACATGGACACGATGCAAAGCTGCAGACCGCTCAGGGCATTTGATATTTCACGTATTTTATCTGGATTTTTGCTGGCGACCAAAAGTCCGGGGACAGAGGTCATGTTCAGCTTTTTAATTCATTTTCGTTGCACTTGCAGACACGCATGTAGCGTTCCTGAAATTTGTATCCGGTATCTCTTTCATTGCGCACCGTATCGATGACGTGCAGAGAACGGAAAGCTTCGCCACATTCCGGACAATGGGATTTGGTTTGTCCTGCGGATTTGGCGATTTTTTGTGCAAAACTTTGATTTTTTGCCATGATGATGCTCCATTTTATTCATTGATAGACAGATTTATAATTTAAAAAATTGCGTCAAAAAAGTCAATAAAAACATTAATCGACCTGCATCCGCAAAGAAGAATTTGTATTCACAAGCAGATATGGACATTTATTGGCAAATATATTCAAGGGAGAAAAGATTTTGAGCTTGAACATGGGTTGCCGGCGGCTTTTCAAAGTACCCCCATCCGGGGCTTGACCGGATTTACGAGGACCTTTATGACAGGTCATTGCACCATTTGTTTTAACAGCTTGAGTTCTTTTTCAAGCTGGTGGATGCGCATGAGCAGGAAATTCTGTTCGGATGTGCCTGCATTGGATGCCGGCCTCATACTCTGTTCCTTGGGTAAAAACTGTTCAAACGGGATCATTTGATCGTTTTTCGGCGCCTGACCAAGCTCAAGATTGACGGTCTTGACTTGATGGCCGCGCAGGATTCGAAGTTGTACACTGTCATTCGGTTGATGGTGGCGCACGGTGCGCGCAAGATCATAGGTTGCTGTAATATTGTGGCTGTTGAATGAAAGTATAATATCGCCTACCTGAAGACCGGCTTGATCTGCCGGGCTGTTCGGTGTGACCCCGACAACATGAGTGCCGCCCAGTTTGCCGGGCCAGTCTTCACCGCGGATTCCCAGGTACCCGTTGGGTTTGTGTCCGTTTTCAATAATAGAGGACATGGACTGGATGATTTGATTGGCCGGATAAGCAAGAATGGTTTCACGCGGCTGCATAACGGAATAGTCGGAATTGGCACGGGTCATGCCGGGCGACAGGATACCGACAAACTGTCCCTTGGTGTTGAACACAGCGCCGCCGGTGCTGCCGGCGGCCAGGTTCAGTGAGATCTGGATCATCCCGTCGGAGCGCAGGCAGTTGACAAAGCCCAGTGAGGCGACCGGGGAGACGCCCAGGGAATTGCCGATGATGAGAACAAACGAACCGGTTCCCACATGATCTGAATTGGCAATGGACACAGAGGGAAATGTTGCATTTTTGACCCGGATGATCGAAAATCCGTGCTTGTCGTCCGAGCCGATCACCTCGCCCTGTTTCTCGCTGCCGTCCGGAAGGGTGACACTGACCGTTCGTGCGCCGGCCACCGCAGGTGTCTGGGTAATAATATGACAGGAATCGATTGAAATTCCAGACGCCATGGTCACAATTTCATAGGTTTGGCTGGATGAGGAATGGTTCTGGCCGCTGCTCTGGGATTTATTAATCTGATACGCATGTCGCGCCGATATGGAAAAAATGGAAGGCTCGACCGTTTGGATCACCTGTTTGATGTCCTTTTGAATATTGGCCAGTGTGTTTGCATCTGCCTGAAGCACTTGAGGCGCCAGTAAACAAATTGCTGCTGCCATTCGCAAGAGAAGGGGAAACGATTTCTTCATAGTACGTCTCTTAGAATTTCACCGTTTGAATATTTGCCTGTCTGACCATACCCCGGATCCCTGAAGATTTTAGGTCGCTGTCCGGCTGGGACCGGCGGGAGATGGACTGCTCATTTGATAATCGGTAATTGACGGTAACGACCTGCCGCTCATTGATCTGCTGCAATTGTCCGTCGGCATTGACAAAATAAATGACCCGGACCGGCTCTCCGTCTGCATTGCTGTCAGCACTGACATCGGTTTCAGTACGCTTGCTTAGCAGGGTTTGCAATGCGTCTTCTCGATCCTGTTCGAGCCAATTGGGAAGGGGGAGTCTGCTGCAGAGTGCCGCCGATCAGCATGCCGATCAGGAGTACGGCCACCGCTGCTGCGGCAAATGCCGGTACCCGAAACCGCGGAAAAAGGGCCGGAGAAAAACGGCTGCTGTGTTTGCGCATTTCCCGTCTGATCCGGTCACGCAAAATAATATCAAATGACGGTGAAGCCTGAATTTTAAAAAGTGATTTCAGAGATGTGCGCACTGATTTCAGGGCGTTGACCTGTTCCTGACAACCTGGACATGCATCCAGATGTTCTTTGATACGAATCGCTTCCTGTTCACTTGTTTCATCATCGATAAAGGCAGACAAATTCGATCTGCATTTGTCGCATTTTATCATAGGCACCTCAATTGTTCTGCTGCGTTTGATTACTCCTTATATGCTGCAGTTTCGACTGCAGCTTGAGACGAGCCCGATTGACTCGTGATTTCACCGTTCCCAGTGGGATGTTTAATATCTTACCTATTTCTTCATAAGAAAGTTCCTGAATATCTCGTAAAATGATCACCTGACGAAAACGCGGCATCAGTTCATCTATAGCCTGCTGAATAATCTGTTCCGTCATCACGGATTCAGCGCGTCTGGATGTATCCGCACCTTCATCTTCCAGGTCATATTCTTTATCTTCAAATCCCATATCTGTAATGGAAACGATTTTACGCCGTTTGCGCTTACGCAGCTCGGTTTTTGCCAAATTCCCGGCAATGGTGTAAATCCATGTGGAAAACTTGGCAATCTGACGATACGCGTGCTTGTTTCTGAACAACCGAAGAAATGTTTCCTGTACCACATCCTGAGCTTCTTCCGTATTTCCAAGAAACCGGTAAGCAAAATTCAACAGCTGGTCCTTGTATCGGTTAACGATTATATTATATGCAGACACATCGCCATCCTGAAATCGCTTGATCAGCTCTTCATCGCTTACTTGTTTGCCGTTGTCGTTCGGTTTTCTTTCCCGGGCGTTTGCCATATTGTTTATATCTTACCCATTTTGTAAAGTTCCTGTAACTTTTTACAAGCGCATCAGCCTGAAAATCAGAATCTCCATTACCAGTCTGGGGGGCTGGTAGCTGGTTTTCAGTTGAACATCCGCTGTCAGCAGATGTTCAAACACCTGATCAAGCTGACTAATTGTGTATTGTTGGGACTGCCGTATATAATTATCAACAAAATACGGACTGAGTCTTAATTCTTTAACAATTTCCGGCTTTTTTTTATTCTGTTGCAGTAAATACTTGAGTTTAAGCATAATGGTGTAATGGCGTGTCAACATCACCAGCATGCCGATAGGAGATTCACCCAGCTGCAGCATACGCGACTGGATGTCGAGACCTTTGCTCAGTTTTCGTTCCACGATCGTGTCGCAGAATTCAAACACATTATATTCTCTGGATACCCCGACCACCGCCTCTACATCCGCAGCCGTAATTTCACGGCGGTCTCCGATGTTGAGCTTGATTTTTTCCACTTCCGAAGCCAGATTGCGCAGTGAATTGCCGATATTGATGTGCAGAAAATACACGGCTTCGTCCGTGATCTGCAGGTTCTGCTGTTTGATATAATGCTTGATCCAGCCCGGCACCTGGTTGTCGAATAAGGGGCGTGCTTCCACGGCATAACTGTTTGTGTAGAGCGTGCGCTGTTCTTTACCGGTGCGTTTGAATGATTTGAACTGCAGAATCAGGCAAGTGGAGGGAGACGGATTCTCTGAATAGCGGGCCAGCAGTTTTATTGATTTGGCGTTCAAAAATTCACCGCTGCGCACCAGCACCACCCGTCGTGATGCAGACATGGGCATGGACATGGCTGCATTGTTGATCGCCAGTCCGTCCGCTTCATTGCCATAGTAGATATCATAGTCAAAATCTTCCGCTCCTTCTTCCAGGGCTACGTCCAGAACCCGGTTGGTATATTCCCGCAGCAAAAAATCTTCCTGTCCGTAAAACAGATAAATGGGAGCTAATTTGTTCTGTTTCAGGTCTGCGAATAACCTGTTTCTGTCTGTTTTGCCTGAAATAACGGCCTCCTTTCGTTTACAAGAGAATCAATCCGAGCAATCCGATAATTAAACAGTAGGGAGCAAACAGATACAATTTACCGCGACGTACAACAGCCAAAAGGGTTTCAATCGCCAGAAAACCCGAGATATAGGCGGCGATCAAGCCGATGCCCAGTTCCAGCATTTGTTGACTGCTGATGCCTGCCTGCGCCAGGTCAAATGTTTTCAACAGAGTGGCGCCGAGTATAGCCGGTATGGCCAACAAAAAGGAAAACCGCGCGGTCTCGGATTTTTCCACTTTGAGCAATAAACCGGTCCCGATCGTCGATCCTGATCTGGAGATGCCCGGTAGAATGGCCAGCGCCTGTGCAAGTCCCATAATGAATGTATTGTTCAGTTTCAATTGATTGTCAGTGCGCTTGACAAAATAGGTCAGCGCCAGGATAAAGGCCGTGACCAGGAGCATACCGCTGGCAAAGCGCGGAGAACTGAAAATAGACTCGATCTCGCTTTCAAGCGTCAGTCCCGCTATCGCGGCCGGTATGGATCCGATAAAAATGAACACCAGCATGCGCAGCGACACATCATTCCGGTACCGGCTCCGAACTCCGTCTTTATAAAATGCCGGGGTAAACAGCCTGAGGAACACCAGCGCCAAATCTTTGATATCTTTGCGAAACGCTGTAAACACGGCCAGCAGTGTGCCGAAATGCACAAATACTTCAAATTCAATCCCGGTTTCCGTTAGTCCCAAAAGATGTTTTCCCAGCACGAGATGCCCGGAACTGCTGACCGGCAAAAATTCCGTCAGACCCTGAACAACTCCCAGGACAATCGCTTTCCAAATTTCCATATCGACTCCAAGCAGGTTTAGCGAGACAAGCGGTGTCCCGAACGAATTTATTTAACGGACACAATGTTGCCTTGCCGAAATTCCAGAATATTGACGGCCTGGTTGACATGATCTGTATCAAACGTAATTTCACCGCCGATCACATCAAAATTGCGGGTGTTTTCCAGATAGCTCAAAATGGCATCGCGCGTGGTGTAACCCTGTTCAACGGCATGGATTATCAGTGTCATGATATTGTAGCCGTACAGTGCAGCCTGTGTGGGGGATTGGGAGGTGGCGCGCCGAAAGTCATTGATAAATTTTCGGTATTCCGGATCGGTGTCCAGCATGGTCAGACCAGTGGTAAACACCGCACCCTCGGCATAGCGTTTCTGGCTGCGCAGGACGTCGAGATTGTTCCAATAGGTGCCGCCCAGCGGCCGCGCTTTGATGTTGAACAGCGCCATCTGGGAAAGGACAAACGGAATGTCCTCTTTGTAAATCGGCAGAAAAAAACCGTCAATCGCGCCTGCCGCAATGTTGTCATTTTCGATGAGGCCTTCTTCGTCCTCTGATTCTTTTTTGGACAGATCGCTCTGCGCGGCAAACAGGGAATCAATGCGCTGCTGTGTGACTGGAATGTTCATGGCCCGGATGGAATCCCGGAATGCATTGCGGAATGCGGCCCGCCGGATCGTCTGCAGCTGGCGCTTGAAATCTTCGGTTCCCGGATAATACCATTGCTGTGAAATGACCTGGCCGCCGAGTTCATCGACATGCTTCAGGAATGCGTCGGTAATGCTGTGTCCATAGTCGTCAGCCGGGGCCAGCGCCGCAAAGGTGTGAAAATTCAGATGGTTATAGGCGTACTCGGCCAGCGCACGTCCACGGGTTTCCAGGTCCTGATTGGCCTGAAAAACGCGTTCGCCCATGCCGGCCAGTTCTGATGTTCCTGTGGCAATGGGGATGATGAGAGGAATATCTGTTGTGCTGGCAAATCCCGCTGTGATCGCCGAGTTGCCGAATTCCAGTTCCCCGATCATCAGTGAGAGCGGTTCCAGCCGGGTCAGCTGTTTCGCGGATTCCACCGTGTGAATAGGGCTGCCCTGCGAGTCTTTGAGCACAAACTTTATTTTGTCCCGTACCTTGCGATTGTCCCGCAAGGCCATGGCCAGACCCTTGAGGAACTGATCGGCTTCCGGGCCGAACATCCCGGTGATGGGCTGTACCACGCCGATATGAACAACCGGCGGATTTGATTCAAAAGAGTCGCGCAGAGTTTGAGCCAGTTTTTCATAGCGGGAGGAGGGACGCGTGTCCAGAAAAGACCCGATCACATGATCTGCTTTTTCCATATGCCGCCTGCACAGATACGCAGCTGACCACAAGGGTCAGGATGCGTTTGGCGTGGTTCGATAACATGGTGCCGGTACACCGCAATGACGATATCCTTGTCCACGCGCGCGCGGCAGAGTTGCAATCCCGCTTCTTCACTCAGATACAAAAGTTTGCGTGTGCGGGCGTTTTCCACAGCATAGGCCAGATAGGTCAGAGCGTCGCGGTCGCTGTTCTGCTCTGCGTACGAACAGCCCATAATATAATAGGCGTCGCTCAAGTAACGGCTGCCGGGATATTCCTGGATGAGCCGGCGCGCATAGGTGCGTGTGAGTTCGTGATCCTGCAGCTGTTCCGCTGTCTTGGCCGCCATCAACAGTCCGGATGTGATATGCGGATTGTCCGCTAACTGTTCACACAGGTCTGTGAACAGCTGCATGGCCTGCTGATACTGACCGTTGCGGTAGTTGATTACACCGTTGCTGAACAGTTGTTCCGGATCCTGTTGTGCCTGCACATCAACTGAAAGCAGTAGAGAAAAGAGGATCATTAATAAAATAGAATATATGACTCGTTGCCTGAACACCTTTTGCCTCCGGTTAAATTATTCTACAGTTACACTTTTTGCCAGATTCCTGGGTTGATCCACGTCGCAATTCCGCAAGACCGCAATATGATAGGCCAGCAGCTGTAGCGGAATGATAGTGACCAGCGGATTCAGCATTTCCAGCGTCTGCGGCACATATACAACCCGGTCGGCGCGATTTTTGATTTCCGTATCGCCTTCTGTGGCAATGGCGATCACCCGGCCCTTGCGCGCCCGGACTTCTTCGATATTGCTCATCACTTTGTCATAGATGGAATCTTTGGTTGCGATGAACACCACCGGCATGTCCTCGTCAATCAGGGCGATAGGACCGTGTTTCATTTCTGCTGCCGGATAGCCTTCAGCGTGTATATAGGAGATTTCCTTGAGTTTGAGCGCGCCTTCCATGGCCACCGGATAATTATAGCCGCGGCCCAGATATAAAAAGTTGCGGGCATCCTGAAATTCTTCGGCAATGCTTCTGATCTCATCCGACCGCTCAAGCACGGTGTTGATCTGACCGGGCAGTTCCTGCAGCGCCTTGACGATTTCCATGCCCTTGGAATGCGAGGTGGAGCGTTTGCGCGCCAGTAGCAGCGCCATCAGGGTGAGCACCACAACCTGCGATGTAAACGCTTTGGTCGAGGCCACACCGATCTCGGGGCCGGCGTGCAGATAAACCCCGGCATCGGTTTCGCGGGCGATCGAAGAGCCCACTACATTACAGATACCGAACACTTTGCTGCCTTTGCGTTTGGCCTCGCGGATGGCGGCCAGGGTGTCCGCGGTTTCGCCGGACTGGCTGATGGCAATAACCACCGAGTCCGGTCCGAGAATGGGATCGCGGTAGCGGAATTCCGAGGCGTATTCCACCTCGACCGGAATACCGAGAAAATCTTCAAACATATATTCGCCCAGCAGCGCGGCATGCCAGGATGTGCCGCAGGCGGTCATGACCACCCGGCGGGCGTTGAGCAGAGAATCAAAATCGTACTGAATGCCGCCGAGCTTGGTGGTGCCTTCGTCCGGCATCAGTCGGCCGCGCATGCTGTTCCGGATGGTCTGCGGCTGTTCCATAATTTCTTTGAGCATAAAATGATCATAGCCGCTCTTTTCGATCTCGGTGAGGTCCGAATCCAGGATATCCACGCATTTGACCACCGGTTTGTCGTCAATCGTGCGCACGGTCATTTTATCGCGCGTCAGTGAAACCACTTCGCCGTCGTCCAGATACGTGACGTCCGTGGTGTGTCCGATCAGGGGCGCGGCGTCCGATGCGATAAAATACTCATGTTGTCCATGCCCGACCACCAGCGGACTGCCTTTGCGCGCGCCGATGATCATATCAGGATAATCGGCATGCATCACCACTATGCCGTAGGTGCCTACGACTTTGGACAGGCTGATGCGCACAGCGTCAAAAAAGTCACAGCCGTCATGCAGACATTCGGCGAATAAATGTGCCAGTGTTTCAGAGTCGGTTTCCGTGATGAATTGATGTCCGCGTGACTGCAGTTCGGCGCGCAGTTTTTCGTAATTTTCAATAATACCGTTATGCACCACGGCCAGCTTGCCGTTGTCAGCGGTATGCGGGTGCGCGTTCACCTGGCTGGGCTCGCCGTGCGTGGCCCAGCGCGTGTGCAATCCCCGATGTTGAACGCATATCGTGACCGTTCAGGGCATTTTCCAGATTGACGATTTTTCCGACCTGTTTCTCTATTGAAATGGCGTTGTTTTTATGAACAGCAATACCGGCTGAATCATACCCCCGGTATTCCAGGCGTTTGAGCCCGTTCATAAGAATGGGTACAGCTTCCTGACTGCCAATATAGCCTACAATGCCACACATATAAAAACTCCTGTTTTATTCCCATTCAATGGTTCCGGGCGGTTTGGAGCTGATATCATAAACCACCCGATTGACTCCTCTGACCTGGTTGATGATGCGGTTGGAAATACGCGCCAGCACCGGGTCCGGGATATGCGCCCAGTCGGCGGTCATCCCGTCCAGACTGGTCACGGCTCTGAGCGCGACAGCGTTTTCATACGTCCGTTCATCGCCCATCACGCCGACGGTCTGGATGGGCAGCAGAACCGCGAATGCCTGCCAGATTTTGTCGTATAATTCCGTGTTGATCAATTCTTCAATGAAAATCGCGTCCGCCTCCCGCAGAACGTCCAGACGCTGCGGCGTAATATCTCCGATAATGCGTACAGCAAGTCCGGGACCCGGGAAGGGATGCCGGCGCAGAATCATATCCGGAACGCCCACCTGGTGTCCAACGCGCCGGACTTCATCCTTGAACAACTCACGCAGCGGTTCGATGAGTTTGAGTCCCATTTTTTCCGGCAGTCCGCCCACATTGTGATGCGATTTGATGGTTGCAGACGGGCCGCGCACGGATACGCTTTCAATGACATCCGGATACAGGGTGCCCTGCACCAGGTAATCGATTTTGCCGATAGATTTGGCCTGTTCTTCAAATACGCGAATGAACTCGTGCCCGATGATCTTGCGTTTTTCTTCCGGGTCCACCACGCCGGCCAGTTTGGAGAGAAACCGTTCGTCGGCGTCCACGTGAATAAATTCAAAATCCGCATTTTCAAAATAGCCGCAGACCTGGGCGGCTTCGTCTTGGCGCAGCAGTCCGGTATCGACAAACACACAGGTGAGCTGCTCACCCACTGCCTGTCCCACCAGATAAGCGGCCACCGTGGAATCCACTCCGCCGCTCAGGGCGCACAACACTTTGCTGGTCCCGGCCTGTTTTCGGATGGAAGCAATGGTGGTATCCACAAACGCCTCGGCGTTCCAGCTTCCGGAGCATTTACAGATCCGGTAGGCGAAATTTGCCAGAATCTCTTTGCCGTTCGGGGTGTGCACCACTTCCGGGTGAAACTGAATGCCGAATATGCTGGCGTCTTTGTTTCTCATGGCCGCAATGGGCGAATTTTCCGTATGCGCAATGCGTTCGAAACCGGGCGGCATCTGGGTCAGGTGATCGCCGTGACTCATCCAGACGGTTAATTCATCCCGGAGATCGTAAAACAGATCGGAATGATCGTCCACAAAAATTTCCGCACGCCCGTATTCCCGCCGGGGGGCGTTGGTGACTGAACCGCCGCTTAGATGTGCCGCAACCTGCAGACCGTAGCAGATCCCCAGCAGCGGACAGTTTAGTGATAAAATATCCGTATCCGGCATGGGCGCGTCCCCGGCGTAAACCGAGGCAGGACCGCCGGACAGGATAACACCCGCCGGCTTTTCAGCTTTGAGTTTCGAAACCGGTGTATAGTAGGGTTTGATCTCCGAATACACCCCGAGCTCGCGAATGCGGCGCGCGATGAGCTGGGTGTACTGGGAGCCGAAATCCAGTACAATAATCGTTTCCAACGGTGTCTGCATTAGCGTTCAATATCCCATTTTTTCATTTTTTCCAGCAGCGGATAAAAAGTCAAATCATAATGTATCGGTGTGATCGAGATTTTGTTCTGTTCAATAGCGCCGTCATCAATATTGTCATCGTCCGGTATCTCCCGGCGTTCGCCCACCAGCCAATAATATTCGCGTTTGTTCGGGGCTTTGTACATATGATAATCGTCCATCCAGTTGGAATGGCCCTGCCGGGTGATGCGCACCCCCTGTATGTTTTTTTCTTCCACAGCCGGCACATTGACATTCAAAAACACGCCTTTCGGCAGCGGATGGTCTTTGACCGTCTGCGCCAGATCGCGAGCAAAGTGCGCTGCTGTGGAAAAATTCTTCCACGTATAGGAGGTGAGGGACATGGCAATGGAGGGGATGCCGAGGATAGCGCCCTCGGTGGCGGCGGAAACCGTGCCGGAATAGATCACATTGATCCCGGTATCTGGAACCCTGGTTGATCCCGGAAATGAGCAGATCCGGTTTTGGGTTCATCGCGCAGCAGCGCCCAGTAGGCGATTTTCACACAGTCCGCCGGCGTGCCGTTCACCGCGTATCCGTAAAACTCTTCATTTTTATAACGTTTTTTGATCTGCAGCGGATCGCTCAGGGTGATGGCGTGTCCGACCGCGCTCATTTCGGTTTCGGGCGCCACAACCAGCACCTCGGCTATTTCGGATACGGCCTCGCGCAGCGCTGCAAGACCGGGGGCGTCGATGCCGTCATCGTTTGTCAGCAGTATTTTCACAATCGTTCCTGTTCAAAAAGTTTGAGGGTCGAGAAAAAAGTTTAATAATTGGGTCACCGCGTCCCGCAGTTCGTTTCTCGGGACAATCGCGTCGACAAAACCGTGTTTCTGCATAAATTCGGAGCGCTGAAAACCTTCCGGCAGATCTTGTCCAATGGTCTGTTTGATCACCCGGGGGCCGGCAAATGCGATCAGGGCTTCCGGTTCCGCCAGGATGACATCCCCCAGAGACGCGTAACTGGCAGTCACACCGCCGGTGGTCGGATGTGTGAGAATCGAAATATACGGCAGACCGGCCTGAGAGAGCTTGGCCAGGCGGGAGGAGGTCTTGGCCATCTGCATCAGCGAGTAGGCGGATTCCTGCATACGCGCACCGCCGGATGCGCAAATGGCGATAAACGGCTGGCGCCGTTCAAGCGCCACATCTATGGCGCGGGCGATTTTTTCACCCACCACCGATCCCATGCTGCCGCCGATAAAGTGAAAATCCATTACCGCCAGCACCACCGGCAAATTGTGGATCAATGCCGTACCGGTGCGCACCGCATCGTTCATGCCGGTTTTGTTCATGGCTTTTTTCAGACGATCGGCATAACGCTCCGTGTCCCGGAATTTCAGGGGGTCCATAGAGCGCATGCTGCTGTTAAATTCTTCAAACGAATCCTTGTCCGTAAGCAGATTGATATATTTATCGTTGGTGATACGGAAATGATAACCGCAGTAATTGCAGACATCCAGATTGCGTTCCAGTTCGTTCTTGTAAAGCACTTCGCCGCATTTTTTGCATTTGATCCACAAACCGTCCGGTATATCTTTCTTCTTTTGCGAAAGTAGATTGGTTTTTACACGTTTAAACCAGGCCATAATAATATCCCATGATTCGATTAAAAATTGAATGCGTTCAGCGCCACTATTAATTTAAAAATAAATTGCATTTAATCAAGGTTGCAAATGTCAGGCGCGTTTTTTCGGTTTTTCCGCCACAAAATCCTGACCGTACAGCGGGATCAGGGTGTCAAATTCGGACAGGTCTCCCTGCAGATACAAGTCTCTTCCTGTCAGCGCCACATGCAGAGCGGAATGCAGATGTGCAAAGGCGGGGGCGATATGAATGTCCGGATGCGAAATGTTCAACTCGCGGGTGTCGCCGATCAGCATACAAGGTGTTTTCAGCTTTTCTTCAACATTCTCAGGATGTACGATCATCACCTCACCGATGTGGTCGTCCCAGTCTGTGCGCAGCACGGGCGCGGTGTAATACTCGTTTTTTCTGGCGCGGATAAACGGATACAGGCGTCCATTTTCCGCAGGTGCCTGCCGGGCCAGAGCGCTTAATGTCGGGACCGGGATTACTGGAATATCGAGTCCGGTGGCAATGCCTTTGGCGGAAGCCAGACCGATGCGCAGACCGGTAAACGAACCCGGCCCGATGGATACGGAGACCGCATTCAGATCCTGCATGCGCCTGTCAGCGTGGCGGAACAGCGAATCGATCAGCTGAAAAAGACGCGAGGCATGCACGTTTCTGATGTTAAGTCTGGATTCAGCCAGCAGCGTATCGTCCGTTAACAGGGCGACGGCGCAGGTTGGTGTGGCGGTTTCGATTCCAAGGTGCAGCATAAAACTCTCAATGTTCGGTTAATATCAGTTTTCTTGAATTCGGATGATCGGCGCTGAAATCCCATGACAGCCGCATCTCGTAACGCCGCGGCGGCAGCAGGTCGACTGCCACAGCCGGCCACTCGATCAGGAAAATGCCGTTTTTTTCAAAATATTCTTCCAGTCCCAGGTCGCCGAGTTCACCGCTGTCCTGCAGTCTGTAAAAATCAAAATGATACACCGGAATGCATCCCTCATATTCGTTGATCAGGGTGAACGTGGGACTGGTGATATGATCCGTCACGCCCAGTCCGCGGCAGATACCGCGGATGCAGGTGGTTTTACCGGCTCCCAGGTCACCGACAAAAGTCACCACGTTCGAGGGCTGCAGCTGAGCCGCGAAACGGACGCCGAATTCAAAGGTCTCTTCCGGACTGGATGTTATGATTTCCCGGGTCATTTTCTATTTCGGCTCCAAAGTTATGACCGGCAGAACAACCTCTTCCAGAGAAATACCGCCGTGCTGAAAGCTGTCCGCATAATAATTCAGATAGTGATGATAGTTTGTCGGATACACGAAATAATAATCCTCTTTGGCAATGATATAATTGGTGGTCACCCCGCGCGCCGGCAGTTTGTAATCGCGTGGATCTTTGATAAACATGGCATGCTTGTCATCGGCTTTGAGATTTTCGCCGTATTTATAGCGAAGACTGGTCGACGTGCGGCGGTCGCCGATCACCCTGGCGCCGCGTTTGCCGCGTATGCTGCCGTGGTCGGAGGTGATGACCACCGTGACTCCCATATCCGCCAGGGTGCGCATGGCCTTGAAGATATGCGAGTGTTCGAACCAGGAATACGTGGTGGACCGAAACGCGGATTCGTTGGGGATCATTTCCCTGATAATGGACGATGAACTGCGCGAATGCGCCAGAATATCCACAAAGTTTAATACAATGGCGGAGAGGGGGATGCTGCCGTAATCGTGTATTTTTCGCGACAGAGTCAGGGCTCCTTGTACGTCGAGTATTTTCGCGTACTTTGGGTCGGGTTTTAGAGAAATATCCAGGCGCTGCAGTTGCGCCTGCAGCAGTTCCAGTTCGTGCCGGTTCAGACTGACATCGTCCTTGTCCTCGGCGTTTTTCCACAATTCGCCGAGTTCTTTGTGCATTTCGCCGGGGAACAAACCGGAAAAGATCGCGTTTCTGGAATACGGTGTGGCCGTGGGCAGGATCGAATAATAAAAGTCGCGATTGATACGGAAATACGGATGCAGCAGCGATTCCAGGGTCATCCATTGGTCCAGGCGCATGGCATCGATTACCATGAACACCGTATTTTTACCGGCCGAGACCTGCGGAAGCACATAATTGCGAATGACGTCCACGGACATAGGCGGGCTGGATTCATTATGGATCCAGTCATAATAGTTGTTTTCAACAAAGCGACCGAATTCGGCATTGGCTTCGCGCTTTTGATCGTACAGGGTCTGCTTTAATCCGAGATCCGGGTGTCCATCCAGTTCTATATCCCAGGTGCACAGCTTGATATGCACATCGATCCAGTCCTGCCAGTCCATACTCGACTGCAGCTGCGCAGATATCTGCTGGAATTCCTGGGAATAATCTCTGGAAATTCGCTGTCCGGCGATTTTCTGCCGGTCGAGAATTTTTTTACAGACCAGTAGAATCTGGCTGGGGTTCACCGGTTTTGTCAGGTAATCATCGATTTTCTGACCAATGGCCTCTTCCATAAGCGTTTCTTCTTCGTTTTTGGTGACCATGATCACCGGAAGCGACGGATCAATGCTTTTGATCTCGCCCAGGGCGGTGAGGCCGTCCATGCCGTTGAGCATTTCGTCCAGCAGCACCAGATCGAATGAGGTATTTTTAATGCGGTCGATGGCATCTTCGGCATTGGAAAAGGTGGTCATGTCATAGCCTTTGCTTTGCAGAAACATGACATGTGGGCGCAACAGGTCGATTTCATCGTCGACCCAGAGTATTTTTTTAGAGTCTTTTGTCATAATTACCTTTGGATATAAACTATAATGTAAACAATTTTTAAGAATCAGTCAATTCATTTTAAAGGTCATCAGAGATTCCGGTTGGATTTTAATTATACTCTGTCAATTTTAAAGGGATTCAATTATCTCTTGCATATTTCATAAAAAAGCCTTTATTTTTCTTTTCACATTAAATTCATTAAATGAGGTTAGACCCTTGCTCAAACAATTACATCATGTAGGAATTCTGGTACCGGAACCGCCGGAGTACCAGGGGCTGTCGATTCGGGTCGACGGTGAAAAGATCAAGCTCGATCCCAGGCAGGAAGAAATGGCCTATGCCTGGGCCAAAAAGCTGGGAACCCCGTATGTCGAGGATCGGGTGTTTGTCAAGAATTTCATAAAGGATTTCAGCGATTGTCTCGGATATGACAAGCCGCTGAGTATTGACCAGATCGATTTCAGCGAGGTCATTGAACGCGTCCGCCGGGAAAAAGAAGCCAGAGACGCAATGACCAAAGAAGAAAAGAAAAAACTCGCGGCCAAACGCAAAGAGATTCGCGAAGCGCTAAAGGAAGAATACGGCCACGCCGAAGCCGACGGTGAACGTATCGAACTGGCCAATTATATGACCGAGCCCAGCGGTATCTTTATGGGGCGCGGCAAGCATCCCATGCGCGGCCGCTGGAAAGAAGGCGCCAAGAAAAAAGACGTGACTCTGAATCTGAGTCCGGACGCCGAGAGTATCGATCCGGATGAATGGAAAGAGATTATCTGGCAGCCGGAATCGCTGTGGGTGGCGCGCTGGCAGGACAAGTTGAGCGGCAAGTTTAAATACATCTGGCTGCATGATTCCGCGCCCATCAAGCAGGAACGCGAAGCCGGTAAATTCGACAAGGCCATTGAACTGTCCGCGCGCCTGCAGGAAATCCGCAGCCGCATTGAATCCGCACTGGTGGACGAGCATGCAAAACGCCGCCGTATTGCCACCGCCTGTTATCTGATCGATTATCTGTGCCTGCGTGTGGGCGATGAAAAAGATCCGGATGAAGCCGATACCGTGGGCGCCACCACCCTGCGTCCGGAGCATATCACCTTTCACGATGACGGTCTGGTGGAGTTTAGATTTCTGGGAAAGGATTCGATCCTCTGGAACAAAAAACTGGAACTGCCGCAAGTGGTGCGCGATAATCTGCAGGAACTGGTGGACCATGCGCGTCCGTCCAATTCCAGTATGCGCATGGGCAAAAGCCATCCCAATTACAAAAAACCGCAGCTGTTTTACGACATTTCCAGCCGCAATGTCAACGAGTTTTTGTCCGAGATCATGACCGGCCTCTCCGCCAAAGTATTCCGTACCCTGCACGCCACGCGGGTGGTCAAGGACACGCTGGTCGAAGCGGATGTCAAAGCATCCGATCCTCAGTACAAGAAATGGGAAGCCGCCAACAAAGCCAATGCCGAAGCCGCGATTCTGTGTAATCACAACAAAAAACCGCCCAAAAACTGGAAAGAGCGCCAGCAGCGCTACAAAGAACGCGAAGCCAAAACCCGGGAACAGATCCAGAAAATCAAGGATCTGAAAAAAGAGATCAAGGATCAGCTGCGCGATTTGAAAAAAGAAGGCGATGAAAAACGCAAAGCCGCTAAAAAGAACGATCAAAAAGCAAAGTACCGCGATCGTTACGAAAAGCGCATCGAAAAGAAAAGAAAATCGTATGGAACGCACCGAGATCCGGCTGGAAAAAGCCTACACCCGTCTATTGGGCAAGATCAAGGCGCAGAAACGCATTGCGTCTGAAAAGCGCACCCTGAACCTGGGCACCAGTCAGAAATCCTATATCGATCCGCGCGTCTATTACAACTGGGGACTGGAAGTGGATTATGATGTGCTGGAGAAATTTTACAGCAAAACCCTGCGCCGCAAATTCGAATGGGTGACGAACAAAAAGTTCAACAAAGACATGCCCGATGTGCCGCAGAAACAAGAAACGGAAGAATCCGAAAGCAAGGCCGCCTGAGTCATATTCACGAGTTCGTCACTCGCGAGCATCGGGGCAGTAGAGACCATGATGTAGAATGCTTGAGGGGTCAATGTGCATGGACCACCCCGGTTCGTCAGCTGCCGGACTGTGTCCGCATCTGACGAACGTCCCTTCCCTTGAAAAAGGAGGGGAGATTTGCAGATTGTTTTTATTATTTCCTTGTCGGGGGTGCATCCCGGCGCAGCATATCAACAGAGGTTCCACCTCTCAACGACCCCGCTGGCCGCACGGACTGCTGTCCAACAGAGTTGTTTTTTTGAGACTTTTCGACCTGCTTACCTTGAGACTTTTTCTCTTGCATTTATGTGAAATATCCTTAAATTGATGTATGTTTTAAAATCAAAATGGAGGGTGAAATGCCTGCTTTAACTGTAGAAAAACCATTGCGTGAAAAATTGGGCGAAGACGCATCGGAAAGTTTGCTTCGTCTTGTGAATCAATCTGTTGAACAGCGGAAACACGAGATGTTGGAGTTTGTGGAAGAAAAATTTGAGCGACGGTTGACAGAAGAAATATCCAAGGTCAACGAACGTATCACCACAGAAAGTTCCAAAGTCAATGAGCGCATGACAGAAGAGATTGGCAAAGTTAATGAACGCATGACAGAAGAAATTGGCAAAGTTAATGAACGCATGACGGAAGAGATTGCCGGTGTTAAAAATCAAATATCTGACACCCGCGCCGACCTCATCAAATGGATGTTTATCTTTTGGATCGGTCAAATCGGGGCGATTATGGGGTTGTTGTTTGCGTTTTTCAAATAAATTCGTTTGTAAATGGATAAAAACGTTTAACATGTTATAAAATAAACTAATAAGGTAGTTGATGCGATGTCTTGCGGCGCCTGAGGTTGCAAAGACAAAGACAAACACAAGTTAAACAACCCGGACAGGGGATAAAAAATGCAAAGCTACAAACTGTCGTTATCGGATCAACGTCTGCTGCTGTGTGCTGAAATCGTATTATTGAAAGCCTTATTTCAAGTGTTTTAGCTTGCCGTAATATCGCAAAACCTGTAAAATCAGATATGTACTCTTTCATATCCACTTGGGGCTAAAGCCCCTCGCGAAAGAGTGGGGTGTGGTGATCTCGTTTCTTCCGAGCTAAAGCTCGGGGTTATGAAAATAAATATAGCATTTATGAACAATCCTCGTTTCCCAATCCCAATCAAGATTACAACCCGCTTGCAATTTCTGTTATTTTATAGTAAATTTAAGGCTTGAAAGGAGATTGTTTGTCAGGATTCAATACAGAATATCGCCCTTTGGCGGAACGCATGCGTCCGACCACTCTAAGTGAATTTGTCGGACAGCGGCACATTTTGCAGCCCGGCAAGGTCCTGCGCAATGCCATCGAGTCGGATCAGCTTGCCTCCATGATATTGTGGGGACCACCCGGCGTGGGCAAGACCACGCTGGCGCGTATCATTGCCCGGGTGACCCGGTCTGATTTTCACGTCATGAGTGCGGTGACGGCGGGTGTCAAGGATATCCGCAAAATCATTGAGGTGGCGGAGAAAAACAAGGTTCTACAGCAGCGCACCGTGTTGTTTATTGATGAGATTCATCGGTTCAACAAAGCCCAGCAGGACGCGCTGTTGCACAGTGTGGAAGACGGCACCCTGCTTCTGATCGGCGCTACGACGGAGAATCCGGGATTTGAGGTCAATCAGCCCCTGCTGTCTCGCTGTCAGGTTTACAAGCTGTACAGTCTAAGCGAAGACGAAACCGGTAACGTAATTGACCGGGCTCTGAACTCGGATAAAAAGATGCGGGAGGAACAGATCACACTCAATTCGGATGCCCGTACCTTGCTCATATCCCTGTCCGGCGGTGATGCCCGCACCGCATTGACCGCACTGGAACTGGCGGCGCAGCTCATTCAACCTGACTCATCGGGTGCAAAACAAATTACAGCCGAAACTATTCACCAAGCCGTCCAAAAGCGCAGTGTGCTGTACGATAAAAAAGGCGATTATCATTACGATGTCATCTCTGCATTCATCAAGAGTGTGCGCGGCTCTGATCCGGATGCGGCATTGTATTGGCTGGCGCATATGGTCGAGGCGGGAGAAGACCCGCTGTTTATTGCGCGTCGACTGGTGATTCTGGCATCCGAGGATATCGGAAATGCCGATCCGCATGCGCTCATGGTGGCGACGTCGGCATTCCAGGCTGTGAACGTCATCGGCATGCCGGAAGCGCGACTGATTCTTGCCCAGGCCACCACGTATCTCGCTTCTGCCCAAAAGAGCAACGCCTCCTATCTGGCGATCAATCAGGCTCAACAGGATGTTCAGAAAAAACCGGCGCCTGATGTGCCGCTGCATTTGCGCAATGCCCCGACCCGGCTTATGAAACAATTCGGCTACGGGGAGGCGTATCAGTATCCGCACGATCACGGAGGGTTTATTGAGCAGAGCTACTTTCCGGAGAACCGGGAACGTGTGTATTATCGGCCGACCCGGAACGGCATTGAGGCCAAAATAAAAGAACGTCTGCAAAACCTGTGGCCACGCAGAAAACGGTAAAGGCATATTGTTGAAAAGACTATTACTTGTCATTGTTTTGGCGCTTGGCGGTGCAGGCTATTCTCAAACCCTGCCCGATACCACAGTGACTCCGGATTCACTAAAGTCTGCGGATATCGGAGTGGATACCACCATCTATTACAAAGCGCGGATTATACACAATGATGTAGAAAACCGCATGTCGTATTTTTCTCATAAAGCCGAGGTGTCCTATAAAAACATGCAGCTGCAGGCCGGCAAAATTACCCTGGACTGGGACAAAAAACTGATCACGGCAGAGCCGATACCGGATACCACCTGGGTGAAGACCGACAGTACGGCGCAGGATTCGAGCATGCGGATCAAGCAAATTGGCTATCCTGTGCTGGTTGATGCCGGGGACCGCATGACCGGTGACCGTATGTATTACAATTACGACACGGAAAAAGGCCGTGTGGTGCGCGGACGCACCGAACTGGAGGGCGGTCAATACAAGGGCGAGCAAATTAAACGTGTACATTCCAAAACTTATCATATTCACCGTTCCAGTTATACCACCTGTGACCTGGACAGCAATCCGCATTTTCATTTTCAAGCTGAGAAAATGAAAATGATACCGGATAATAAAGTTATCGCCAAACCGGTGGTCATGTATCTGGGACACATTCCGGTGGCTGCGCTGCCGTTTGTGGTGTTTCCCAATAAAAAAGGCCGTACCTCCGGAATTCTGATTCCCCGCTACGGGCAGAGTGATGCCGAGGGGCGGTTTCTGCGCAATATAGGTTATTACTGGGCGCCCAACGATTATTTCGACACCAAACTCAGTCTCGACTTTTTTGAACGCACCGGAATTCTGCTGAAAAACAGCACGCGTTATTCTGTGCGTTACAAACTGAACGGCTCGATTGATGCGTCGTGGACCCGCAAGAATTACGACGGCAGTCGGCAGAACCGCTGGGATCTTCGGGTGCGGCATAATCAAACCCTGGATCCGACGTCGAATTTCAGTGTCAACGGATATTTTGTCAGCGATAACAGCTTTTACAAAGATTACAGCACCAATCTAAGCGACACGCCTCACCCGGGAACTGCGTTCCAATGCCACCTATACAAAACGCTGGCGTGAACAGGGAGTCAGTATGAGCGCCAATCTGACCCGAACGCATGATCTGCAAACCGGTCTGACCAGCTCAATCCTGCCCCAGATATCTCTGCGTTTGGGCCGTATGCAGCCGTTCAAATCGGAATCCAACAGAGGTGTACCCGCCTGGTACGAGGCGATCTATGTATCCTACAACTCGAATCTGCAAAACAGCGAACGGGAATTTATGGCCGTTTCAGTTGACGGCGAGGATTCCGTCGCAATAGACCGCACCCGTCAGGTTGGGCATAGCGTGGGACTCTCCATGTCCAGTCCCACCAAATATTTTGGATGGCTGTCGCTCAATCAGTCTTTGAATATCAATGAAGACTGGTATGATGAACAGAAAAACTATTTTTATAACGAGAAAACCGACGAGATTGATTATGAAACGGAGAGCGGATTTGCCGCGCGGCATACGTTTTCCTACAGCGCCTCGGCCAATACCAAGATTTACGGAATGTTTCCCGGATTCGGCTTTGTTTCCGCCTTTCGGCATGTGATCACGCCAAGCGTTTCCTACAGCTATCAGCCTGATTTTTCAAAATCCTTTTGGGGCTATTATGATAAAGTCCGGCAGTCTGACGGCAGTTTCGCAAAACGCGATCGGTTTTCCGGAACCTCATCATCAGGCCGCAGCAGTATTTCCTGGCGTATGGGCAACCTGTTTCAGATGAAAACCGGAGAGGGCGCGGATGCTAAAAAATACGATCTGTTTAATCTGAATCTTTCCGGCGGCTATAATTTCAGAGCCGACCGTCAGAAAATGAGTGACGTGAGCGCTTCGTTGCAGGCCAGTCCCATGTCCAATCTGAGCCTGAGCGCCAATTCTTCACATAGTTTTTACGAATATTCCAGTGATTACCATGCGGACCCCGTGTTTCTGTTCTCAGACGGCGGCTGGCAGCAGGGCCGGATTCTGCGTTTAACAAATCTTCAGTTCAATGTCCGCTTTCGGCTGCAGGGGCGGCAAAAATCCCGCGATTCCGAGCCGGGACCGCAACAGGATCTGCCGCAATCCTATGAAGAAATGCAGCTCAGAGAAGAAGGACGTGATCTGAATGTTCTGGAGGAAGAAGCGTTCAAGCGCGGTGACCGCTTTGAATCCGATTTTGACATGCAGTCCTGGTCCGTGCTCTGGCGGATGAATGTGAGTTTTAATTTTAATTTAAACAAGCGTAATCCTGATAATCCGATCAAACGCTATTACATGGATATCAGCGGCGCTGAAATCAGTCTAACACCAAACTGGCGGATTCAGTACAGCGCTCATTATGATCTGGAAGAGATGTCCATTTCGCATCATCAGTTTACGATTTACCGCGATCTGCACTGCTGGGAAGCGCATCTGGAATGGCGGCCAAGCGGTAGATCCAGAGGGGTTTATTTTAAAATCAATATCAAGGCGCCGTGCTGCAGGATATTAAATATGATCAGCACTTTGGCCGTTCAAGTGTGTTGGGATATTAAATCCGGAACAGACCGGGTTTGCTAAACCCGGTGTTCGTTTCAAGGGGCTAATAATAATACCAGATGGTCCGGTAATCGTCCGGATTTTCCCCGCGTTCTTTTAATTTTTCCAGGTATTTATAGATGGGAACATCCGTATCCACGTAGGTGTTTACCAGGGATAAATATTTTTCCCAGGGATGAAATTCATAAACCCGGCTGCCGTCGGGCAATACAGACAGCAGTGTATGGTGCTGGCGCGCCCGGATGTAATTTTTCCCCAGGCGGGGGACATTGTACACCGGCTCGTCGGTCCGCAGCATTCCCGGCATGATCCGCGCTTCTTCCTCGATTTCCTGCATTAGTCGGGCGAGCGGCACCCGATAATTTTCGGTTTCTTTTTTGCCCTTGGTGTTGAAGGTATAATACGGATCCACGCCGATCAGGCGCAAGGCCCGGCGTAGCGCCACATGTTCAAAGCGCCTGCTGTTTTCCATCGTAAAAACCGACTGGTTGTAAGCCGACATACCCTGTTTTCTGATTTTCTGAACAGCCTGCATGGATTCCGGTGTGATTTCATAGGGATGGATGAAATGAGTCACCAATACCATTTCACGTCTGCCCGGTTCATGATACGAGGCGATGACATCAACCAGTTCATCCGTAAATCTTTGAGGCAATACCACCGGTGTGCGTGAACCCAGACGAATGCGCTCGATATGCTTGATCCGCGCTACTTTTTCCAATACGCGGTTCAGGCGTTTGGTGTTCATGATCAACGGATCACCCCCGGTCACCAGTACCTCGGATACGGTTTCATGCTCTTCCATCCATTCCACAGCGGCATCAATCGACTCTTCAGTCGCCATGGCATTCCGGTCCAGAACGTCATCAATTTCCCAATTGCGTTGACAATACACGCAAATCTGGCTGCAAGTATTGTAGGGTTTCAGGATGCAGATCCGCGGATACCGGCGTGTGATCAGATCGATAGGGGAGGTGTCATGTTCATGCATGAAATCAAAACAGTCGGACCGGTTGGCCCGGTTTTCTGTCATCAGCTCGACATAATTAAGCGGGGGGATAACCTGAGCACGAACAGCATGATCATTTTTGCGGCTCGGGTCCTTGTCCATCAATGAAACATAATACGGCGTAATTCCAAACGGCAGTCGATTGGCTTTGGCACTATCGATAGCCTTTTTTTCATCGCTGCTAATCTCAATCAAACCGGCCAGGGTTTTCGAATCCCGGATGACGTGCCGGATTTGCCACAAGTAATCATTCCATTCCTGTTCCGACGCTCCAAATGCATCCCGGATGCGTTTTTGGTTTTCATGGCGTCTCCTGATTACCTCTTTATCCAGTCCCGTTGGAAATCGTTTAAAAGATGAAGCGGCCTGCACTGAAATTTTGTCGAGTTCCTGCGACCGTTCAAGCGCCGCTTCCCGGCCTTTGAGATGAGTGAACGGCTGTACTTTATGCTTGATATAAACACCGCTTTCACCGGACAAGCCTCTGAACATGTGGATCATCTCTTCAAAAAATCCATTGTCAAGAGATTCAGGCAGCTCCGAGGTCTGTCCTTTAGCCAAATTCCATAATAATTCGATGACACTGAATCCCGCCAGTTTATCACTTCGGGGCGAAAGAATTCTCAGAAAATTTTCCAGACAGGAATGTTGTAAATGCCATTTTAAGGGCTGGCTCTTTGCGTGATCGCGGTTCAGGGAATTGGTCTGGTTTTCCAGATACTCCAGTAGCTGATCACGAGCCTGTTCAATAGAGGAGGCGTTTTTCAATAGTCCGTGTATGATCGGGTGAGCGTTGAACATGCGCTCTGTATAGTGGGGGTCAAACAATTTAACCTCCTTTCTGTTTTTAAAGGAGCGGTGAATAGCCAGCAATTATTATAATAAATTCCTGCATTAAATGCAAATTAATCTCATTTTATTAAACGTAAATTTTGAAAAAAAGCTTAAAAATTGGTTTGGTTTTTGCAGGGAGAAATACATGGCGCCGCATCCGTGCGGGTGTTGGTTTAAGGTGTTGATAAATTGAACTATAGAGAAAATATAAAATTGCAACGAGCATGGTAATGAATATCTTAATTGCACATGCCCAATGCGGCTTATGTCCAGGCAATGAAACAAATGCTGCTGTCCAATGATCGTGACTATTCAGTTGGGGCGGCGCTTACTTTGAGCGAGCTTGTGGAACACGTTTCTTATAATCAATATGATTTGGTGCTGGTGGACAGTGAGCTGGCCCGCGACAACAAGAATACGTTTTTCAAGGTTTTGTCCACAATTAAACACGAGTCCCGTATTGCGTTCTCTGTGAAAAAGGATGAAACCGATATGCAGCAGACCGCCAAAGATTATGGTATTTCGGATTTGATCGAAAAGAAAAAAGGTTATCTGGTCACGTTGAATGAATTTGTCAAGAATACCGAACGACAGCCTCAATCTCAGAGCAAGTCATCCCCGACATCGGATACACAATCCGTTAAAAAATTAAGCAAGAAAGGTGATTTTTTCGTCTGCGATAAATACGGACGCTTTCTTGCGGTAAACAAGCAGCTTGAACAACTGTTAAAATACTCGCGCGAAGAACTGTTCGAGTTCAGAATTACCGACCTGCTGGATGACCAGGATGAAGCTTCTTTTATCCGTGATATTATTGCATTACCCCGGGCGAATTCGCAAAAAACGCGGCGACTGACAATGCTGGACAAGACCGGTAAACGATATCATGTGCATGTACGGTTTCGGCTGTTGTATGACGGCGCTGATGGATCGCGATTTATTGGATTTCGCGGGGTTCTCAAGGCCAGGGACAAGACAGCCGGAGCTTTGACCCGTAAACACAAAGTGGACCAGCGTGTGATGACCAATGAGCTGGTGGATCTGGTGCAGACCAGTTATTCCGAACCTCTGAATATTTTTCTTCAACGCATTTCTGAAGTGGTGTGTCAGGTTTTTAAATTTCAGCGTTCGACAATTGCCCTGCTGGATCATCGCAAGCAGTCCTATATCAAACAGGTCATGGTGGGATATTCGAAAAGCGGAGCAAGCCTGCAAAAACAAACCACGGTGCCGCGCGATGCCGTGGACCGTCTGTTCGAGAGTCACAAACGCATTAAAACCATTCATCATCAAAAGTCATTATCCGCACCGGGCGCTGCCCGTGAAAAGAATGTTCCCTGGCATTATAAAGATATGGTGCTGATGCGGTTGTCCGACAGCAACAAGATTACCTATGGCTACATATCGCTGGATACGCCCAAAGAGGGACTGGTGCCGACAGAAGAAACTTTTCACAATATGGAGTTATTTTCTCAGCTGGTCAGTATGAGTATTGAAAACTATTACCGGTTTAATGCTCTTGAGCGCAAAAACAGGTGTTTGCGCCAGCTTTTTGCCAGCAATAATGTATTTAAACTTCAGAGCAGTCTGGATGATCTGCTGAAAGAAACAGTCTGGTCGTCCAAACAGATTCTGGATTTCAATCTGGTTTCCCTGGCATTAATCAGCAAAAAAACACAAATGCTGGAAACCCGGGCCGTGGCCTGCGATGACCGCATCAAGCAGGTACAGCTTCAGGATATGTGTTTTGATCTGGATCAATTTGGTGATATTCTCAAAGAGGAATATGTAATCGGCAAGTCATTTATCGTCAACCGACGGGAAGCGATCTTGCATCATTTCAAAAAGATTTATTACGGGGCTGATGCAAATTCAGGATATGAAGGCGAGTGGCCAAACTGGGCGCTTTTGCTTATTCCCATCAAATCCCAGGAAGGCAAGATCATTGGTTTCTTTATGGCGGATGATCCGGTGGACCACAGGATGCCCACTGTAGAAACGATCCAATTGCTTGAGATTCTGGCCAGTCAAATTGCCATTGCCATTGACAACCGGGTCATGTATGTTCAGGCCAAAGGCGGCGGACAGTCGCCTCGTCATCCGTCTTTGAACATTTCACAGCATACGATTCACAATAGAAATTCAGCACATTAAAAAAAAACATTGATAAAGACATAAATTCTTGTTTATTTAAACCGTGGCCGGCGCCGCGGTTTTTTTATAGTCCTGTGTGGCAGAATGGTGTTTTAAGAAACCCGGCTCACCAGGGCCGTGCCGGTTTATGAAATAAAGAGATTCCAGGATGCCGTACCATCGCCATTACCTTCAAAGACGCCGGATGGGCGAACGTTGAGCCGGTAATGTGCAGTTGATGTTAAAAGCCCGGTCTGCTCCGGGAGCGCCTAAAAGCCGGGCGTCCGTTTTGGGTGTACAGAACGCAGGTGTTTGATCAATCTGTAATCGAATAGAATGAGGAGAACTTTATGTCTGAACAGCAAAAGCAGGAATATCATTTGAATCAGGATGAAAAAAAGGCGCTGCTCACCGTAGCGAGATGCGCCATAGAGCGTGCGGTTATCGGCACTCAAAAAGAGATACCGGACTATGATATGCCGGTGCTGGAGGAACAACGCGGCGCGTTTGTTACGATTCATAACCAGAGTGAACTGCGCGGCTGTATCGGCTATGTGGTGGGAAAACGGCCCCTGAAAGAAGCCGTCGAAGAAATGGCGCAAGCGGCTGCGCTGAGAGATTCTCGATTTAAACCCGTTGCCGCTTCTGAACTTTCTGAAATCGATCTGGAAATCTCGGTATTGAGTCCCTTGCGGGAAATAGAGGATGTGAATGAAATCGAGGTGGGAACTCACGGGTTGATGATCCGTGCCGGAATGTACAGCGGTCTGCTTTTGCCGCAGGTTGCGGCGGAGCACAACTGGGATCGGGAAACCTTTCTGCAATACACTTGTATGAAAGCGGGACTGTATAAAGAGGCCTGGAAGGATGAAAATGTTTCCTTGTCTGTGTTCAGCGCACAGGTTTTCAGTGAGAAAGACATGTTTTGATTTCAGGCGCTTGTTTTTTCCAATTTGTTTCTGTAACTTTTCTGAATGCGTAACCCGCAGGCGGGTTACGCGTATAAAGTTTGCACGATAAGCTTGTTGTTGTTCTGAAACAGGATACCTTTATGAGTCATTTCAGCCGTCTTTCACTGCTGTTGCCGTTCCTCTTTTTCCTCGCTGCTGCCATCCAGTATCTCGGATTTCAACCCGGGAATCTGGATGTGGATGGTATTCTGTATTTGCGCGATCACTTTATCATTTTCATGCTCATCCTGTCCCTTCCTCTGGTCTACAAGCAGAAATGGTCATCGGACCGCAATGTGCTGCGCGGTTTGCGGTCATTGTTTTTCCTGATTCTTTCACATCTGTGCTGTTATTCCTGTCCGGTGATCGTTTGTACGTTCTCCAGGATCACATTATGGATCAGGACTGGCTCTCCCTAAAGATGAGTGATCATATTCTGGTGATTTCCTGGGCGTTTTTCGCCACTGTATTTATTCTGATTGCGTTGGGAACCTTGCGCAACCTCATTTATATCAAACGCAAGCAAAGCACTGCCAGAAATTTTACCTGGCTGATGATCATGATGGTTCTCTATTCCGTACTGGCCATGCCGGTAGCGCACGAGAGCGTACGATTCGGTTCTGCATTCTGGAAAACGGCTTCGCTGGTCATTCTGTTCATTGTGATCAATTTTATAATCATCAATGCATTGCGCGTGGCCTGGGTCAACTATTTGAATAAAAAGCAAAAACTCGGCTGCTTTTGGGGCGGCTTTTTATTGCTCCCCATACAAATCTATTTTACCGTCCGATTTCAGGGTGTCAACCCGATTTATCCCTTTAGTCCGGTCCTGGAACGTTTTATTGAAATCGGAAATATTTTTTTATCTGTTTATCTGGTGGTGGCATTTCTGGCGCTTTTGGCGCATTTGCCTACCGCAAAGTTGTTTGACCGTAAACTGCAGCAAATATCATCGTTACACTTTTTAAGCCGCGCGGTCAGTTCAGAGTTTGATGTTGATAAACTGGTGCGGACGATTGTTCAATTGACAACCAAAGTGACAGAAGCAGATTTTGCATGGCTGGAATTGCAGCATGAAAATGATCAGCAGCTCCGGCTGGTGTCTTCCTGTCGGCTGGATCAGACCGAACGCGATAATAAAGATGTTTGTTTCAGTGATCCGTTGGTACAGAAGATTATCCGTGACCGCTCTACCTTTTCCTCCAATCAGGCGGTGAAAAATTCTCATTCCAGTCATTTGCGCAATTGGAAACATGATTTGGGCTCTCTGATTGCCGTGCCTTTGGCTACGGGTGAACGCGTGGTTGGTATTTTGTATGCCGGAAAGACATACGAATTCGGATTTGAACAGGAAGACGGAGAAATGCTCCGGGCGTTCGGAGATCAGGCGGTGATCGCACTGGAAAACGCCCGCCTGGTTAAAGAGTCGCTGATCAAGGAGCGTCTGGAGCAGGAACTCAAGGTTGCTCATGATGCCCAGATGAAGCTGCTTCCCATAGATATGCCGACGCTTCCCGGCATCGCCATTGATGCCGTGTGTATCACTGCGAATGAAGTGGGGGGGGATTACTATGACTTTTTCAAGTTATCCCCCACAAAACTGGGCGTAATTATCGGCGATGTCTCCGGAAAAGGCGCGTCTGCGGCGTTTTATATGGCTGAGGTCAAGGGCATCATGGAATCCCTGGCGCGGCCGGATCTCTCGCCCAAAGACATGATGTGCGCCGCCAATGAAACGTTGTACCAGAATTTCAGCAGAAACATTTTCATCAGTGTGGTGTACGCAGTCCTCGATTCTGAAGCGAATACGTTTACATTCTGCCGGGCGGGACATTGTCCGGTGCTGTTTATGAGCTCGGAAGACGAGTTTTGCAAACGGTTTGAACCCCGGGGCCTCGGCCTCGGACTGGACAGCGGTAAAATTTTCAAGTCGGTGTTGGACGAAGTGACAATACCCCTGAAGAAAGGTCATACGATGATGCTGTACACGGATGGTGTTACCGAATCCCGAAATCCGGATGGAGAAGAATTCGGTGAGAACCGGCTCTCGGAGATTTTGCAAAGCGTGCATCGGAAATCCGCTTTGGAAATCAAGAAACAGGTCATACATGCTGTATTTACCTTTCTGGATGGTGAACGCGCATATGATGATATGACATTTGTTGTGATAAAGGATATGGAATAACTATTCCGGAGGAAATAATGGAAAATTTTAATGTAAATTGTAAAGATGTTGATGAACTATCGATTCTTTACCTTGAAGGGTTTTTGGATGCGCATACAGCGCCTTTGTTGGAAAGCGAAATCCAGAAACTTGTCGACCGGGACCGGTACAAGTTGATTGTAAATTTCAAGGACCTGAATTATATCAGTTCCGCAGGCCTGGGTGTGTTTATGGGATTTGTAGAGACGATCCGTTCCAATCAGGGTGATATCAAGATGTGCTGTATGCCTTCAAAGATATTTCGCGTATTTGATTTGCTGGGATTTCCATCCCTCTATGACATTGTGGACGGAGAAGAGGAAGCTGTGAAATTATATCGCAACTCTGAGGCTGAATCTTCCGTAAAACAGAATAGCTCCCAAAAGAGTTGAACCATGAATGATGGAAGGTAATTATCATGGCTAGCAAAACAGCGGAATACCAGTTGAAAATCCCGAGTCGAACCGATAATCTTGAGCTCATTCGCGAGTTTGTCTCCAAAGTCGCCCAAATGGTGGGCTTTGGAAAAGAGGATATCGAAAAGATCGAACTTGCGTGTGACGAGGCCTGCACAAATGTGATCAAGCATGCTTATGATACTGAAAGCGAGAAAAATCAACTTGATGTGCTGGTCAAAGTCGATTTGGATAAATTTACGTTAATCGTCACCGATCACGGCAAAGGTTTTGATCCCAAAGGGCTTAAAATGCCTGATATGAAAGAGTATATGGCCGAACTCAAGGTTGGCGGACTGGGTATATATCTGATCAAAACATTGATGGACGAAGTGGATTATAATATCAATCCCGGCGTCAAAAATCAGGTGAAAATGGTAAAGTATTTACTGAATCAGAAAAATTCGCAAGTCGTAAACTCGGGAAATATGCATTCATGAATGAACAGCAACCGCTAAAAATTGACTATCAGGGCGTGGAGCTGCGCTCCCTGTTTGAACTCGCTCAGGTGCTGAACTCTTCTCTCAATCCGGATCAAATCTTGAACAGTTGTTTGTATACACCCATGGGGCGCATGATGATCGGTCGCGGTATGATGATTGTCCGCGATCCGGAATTCAGGGTATCGGCTGTGAAAGGGCTGCCGGATTCTTTGCTGCAGCAAACGGTTGGAATTCATAAATCATATGATCACCCGGTCTACACCGATGAACTGGACGAACAGGACCTCGAATTGCAAAAGTTATTCAAAACTCATCAGATCAACCTGATGGTACCCATGCGCCGCTCCGATAATTTCGTCGGCGCTATCTGTTTCGGCGATAAAATGACCCGTCAGCCTTATTCCTCCAGCGAACTCGAGTTCCTGGATATCCTGTCCAATATTGCCGCAACGTCTATTGAAAATGCCCTCATGTATAAAGAACTTGCCAAAGCCAACCGCGGCCTGGACAAAAAGAATCAGATGCTGAATACATTGTTTGAAATCGGCAATGAACTCAATTCCACCCTCGATACCCATCGCATTCTCAATATTCTTTTGCATACAATCATGGGCGAGATGGCCGTACATAAAGTCCTGATTTATTTGTTGCAGGATGGGGTGTTTAGCGTCAAGTTGTCCAAAGGATACAGCGAATCTTCCAAAGCCTGGTCGCATTTTAATAGCAAAACGGTACTGGATGCGTTATCAGGAATAACCGACCCTGTCATGACTTTTGAGCCGGATTCACCGCCAATATGGCAGGATTTGAGCAAACATCAGATTGATCTTGTCGTACCCATGAGGACACAGAATGAAACCCGGGGTGTTTTGGCTCTGGGCAAACGAGTGACCCAGAGCCGGTTTTCTGACGATGATATCAATTTTCTGAGTTCTTTGGGCAGTCGAGCCCTGATTTCCCTTGAAAATGCGAGAATGTTCAAAGAAACGGTTGAAAAACAGCGATTGGAAGAGGAGATGGCCATTGCCCGGGATATTCAGAACCGGCTGCTGCCACGCGAATTTCCATGTTATCCCGATTTTGATGTGTATGGATTTAACCTGCCGTCTCTGATGGTCGGTGGCGATTACTTTGACTGTCTTGAGTTGAATGAGCGCTTTTTTGCCCTGGCCATCGGCGACGTATCCGGTAAAGGTGTGGGCGCATCCTTGCTGATGTCCAATTTACATGCCGCCCTGCATGCGCTTGCCCCGTCTCAGAATAATGTGGCGGAACTGATTGAGCGACTGAATAATCTCATTTATGCGCATACCAATTTTGATAAATTTATCACTTTTTTTTACGCGCTCATCGACCGTCAGGAAAAGATCCTGACCTATGTCAACGCCGGACATAATTTTCCCTATCTGTATCACAAAGACGGATCCTTCGATACACTGGAAACCGGTGGATTGATTCTGGGGATGATGCAGAATGCACTCTATGAATCTGTAACTCTGACGCTGCAGCCGCATGATATGCTGATAATGTTCACTGACGGCATTACCGAGGCCAAAGCTGCGTCCGATGAGTTTTTTGAAGAGGAACGCCTGGAAGCCTTTGTCGATGATATGTATAAACAGGGGTGCAGTGTTCGTGAACTGGCTGATCAAATGATCGCGCGTATTCAGCAGTTTAGTCAGGGTTACCCTCAATCAGATGATATTACATTCTTAGGTTTAAAGTTAACAGGCCAGACCGGAGATTATGAAACACACAGAATAATAAAAGCCCGCAGCGAATCCTGATTGTTGAAGATAATACAGGCAACCGCAAGTTTTTTTGTGCGGCGCTGGCTAAAGAAGACTATAACGTTGATTCCGCCGAGTCCGGAGCCAAAGCCCTCAATATGATCCGGGACACCCGCTATAATCTGGTGATTACGGATATGCATCTGGATACAGTGGATGGATTGAGTGTATTGCGCGCGGCAAAAGAAAAGGATAAAAACACCACAGGTTCTTATTATCACGGGACATGGAAATATCGCCAATGCCGTACAGGCCATTCGCGAGGCGCTATCGATTATCTGACCAAACCTGTAAATTCAAACGCTTTTTTACTGCATGTCAACAAGGCGTTGTATGACCAGGAAATGGACCGTCAACTGGAATATCAGAAACGCAAGATCGACGAATACCACGATATGCTGGACCGCGATCTGGCGTTTGCGAAAAAGATACAAGCCAGTCTGATCCCGGATAGCTTTTCGGATTTAACTTTTGATTTCGGCATCTGCCATATCCCCATGATTCGCATCGGGGGGGATTTTGGCACGATTTATAAAGATACATCTGCGAATCAGGTTTATTTGAATATACTGGATGTGACCGGTCACGGCATCACTGCGGCGCTGGTGGTGAACCGAATATGCAGTGAAATCGGCAGCCTGGTGCGTGAAAACCACTCCCCGCGTGAAATATTGTTTGCAATCAATTCTTTTTTTTGTGATATTCTCGGACAGACCGGCATGTTTTTGACCATGTTTTCGGTCCGGGTTGAGCCTGAACAGCAAAACATTCGAATATTCGGGCAGCGCGCATCCCGCCACCCTGCATTATCAGGCCGATCAGGACAAATTTACTGAACTTGAATCTGAAAATGTGATCATCGGGTTTGAGGCTATGCCCCTTGATCATTTTAAACAGCAGACAGTTGAGATTAAAAGCGGTGATACGCTGGCTCTTTACACGGATGGGATTATCGAGGCAGAGGATAAAGCAAAAAATCCTTACGGTTTGGATCAGCTGAAAAAAGCGCTTGTACACCATCGAAACAAATCCGCTAAAGAAGCGGCTCACCTTGTGGTACGGGAAGTGAAAACCTACAACAAAGGTGAGAACAAGGATGATATCATGCTGATGCTGTTCAATATAAAGTAGTTGATATGAAACGTGGTTCTGTTCTTTTAATAAATCCGTGGATTTACGATTTTGCCGCTTATGATTTCTGGACAAAACCGTTAGGGCTGCTTCAGATCGGCGGGATTTTGCGTGATCTCGGCTATCAGGTGCAGCTGCTGGATTGTCTGGACCGGCATTATCCAAAACTTGCAGCATCGGACAAACCGCGCAGCCGGGACGATGGAACCGGCAAATTTATCCGGCAGGAGATCAAAAAACCCGATGTGCTGCGCGATATCCCCAGACGCTATTGCCGTTACGGTTTGCCGAAAGCTCTGGTGCGACAGCATCTCGATCATATGCCGGCGCCGGATGTGGTGCTGGTGACTTCATTCATGACCTATTGGTATCCGGCCGTTCGTGATATGGTTACCCTGGTTCGTGAGGTTTTTCCGCAGGCGCCCGTGATTCTGGGTGGAATCTATGCCACCCTGTGTCCCGAGCACGCGCGTCGTATCGTAAAACCGGATATTCTGATCACCGGAGAAGGAGAACAAGAGGCGGTGCGGCAGGTGGCGCGACTGACAGGCGGCGCCGGCCGGAATTATACGTACCGGCATCTCGATGAGCTCGGTTTTCCCGCTTTTGAATTGTATGCACAAACAGATTCAACAAGCATGCAAATGTCCCGCGGCTGTCCGTTTAACTGCAGTTTTTGTGCCTCGCGCCGACTCGTCAACGGATACCGAAGACGATCGCCGGACAATGTGATCGCCGAATTGCAGCACTGGCTCGAACGAAAGCAAATCAGACACCTGGCGTTTTTTGATGACGCCCTTCTGTATCAGCCGGATCAACTGATCAAACCGGTCCTGCGTCAGATTGCCGAGCTGCCCGAGCTGATGCTGCATACACCCAATGGCATGACGCCGGGACTTTTGGATGCCGACCTGGCTGAATTATTTTACGCATCAGGTCTGTGCACGGTTCGGCTCAGCTTTGAGACGTCCAACGCGCAGCGTCAACTGGAAATGTCCAAGGTGACCAATGCCCAGTGCGTTCGGGCCATTGAAAATCTGGAAAAAGCCGGGTATCGGCGCAAGGATATCGGTGTTTATGTGCTGATGGGATTGCCCGGTCAGGATGAGCAGGAAGTTCGGGACAGCGTCCGATTTGTTCATGATCAGGGCGCCACTGTCAAACTCGCTTCATTTTCACCCATTCCCGGCACCCGGGAAACCGGACGAGCGGTAAAAATGGGATTGTGGAACCCGGATTCCGATTTGTTGTTGACCAATAATACGCTGTTTCCTGTCTGGAAACGTACAACGGGCTATGAAAACAGTCGTATGCTGGTAGAATGGGTGAAAGAATTGAATTCGATCTTGTGAGGCTGTTGTGTTCAATAAATTATGGCTGAAAATTTCAGCTGCGTTTACATTGATCATTCTGATTATTATGCTGCTGGTTTTTCATTTTATCACCGTTCAGCAGGTGAAACGGGACCGGGCGCAGCTCGAACAGAACATGGAACGCATTGCCAAACAAATTGCATCGATCCGGCTTGCAGAGACCGAAGGATGGTATGTATACCAGGACTGGATCAATAGTATTATGGAATCCGATGCCGGGGAAGATCTGGTTTATATTGCAATTTATAATGAATCCCGTGAACTCGTTGCGTTTGCCCTGGATACAGCGCCTCTGGATGTCGATAGTTCCTATCTTATTCGTGAGGAAAAGAAAAATATTGTCAACCGGCTGGTTCAGGGTCAGGTGGCGCGGGAAAGCTGGAATGATTTTGATCATATCCCGGTGGAAATACGCTGGGGCAGTGAATCGCTGGGTAAAGTGGATGTAGGATTTTCGCTGATTGAATTTAACAACCGGGTGCACAGTCAGTTGATGCTGAACCTGTACCTGATCATCGGTTCCATCATTATGGGAGTGGGGCTGTCAATTGTCATGGCAAGACGAATTGTAAAGCCCCTGAACAGTCTTTCAGAGGCCATGTTCAAAGTTCCGGAAGGACAGTACAATTTAAAGATTAAAATCCGGTCCCGCGATGAGATCGGTCATCTGGCGCGTTCTTTTAATTACATGATCCGCCGCATGAAAGAAAAAGCTGCGATCGAAGATTTTACCCACGATCTGGTTTTTGCGGTTGAGTATGAAAAACTGGCACAGATGGTCACGCGAACGAATTGTGGTCAACATGTCCGCTTCACAGGGTGTGCTGTTCTTACTGCGGGAACAAGAAAAACGCACCCTGTTGGTTTCCGCCTGGATTTCACCGGGCCGGATGAATGGACGCATTGTTATGGAAATTAATAATGAATCCCGGCTTCAGTGTCTGGTGCGGCAAACCCCGTTCAAACCAGATGATATAGAAACAACTGCCGCTTATCTGGATGTGTGCAAACGGCTCGAGGATGCGGGTGTGGAATTCCGGGTCAGTCTGGTGGCGCCTCTTATTTCGCAGGGGGAATCGGTCGGTTTTCTGATGCTGGGAGCGCAAAAAAGCGGAAGTGATTACGATGATTATATGATTTCTTTTCTGCAGACCCTCACCCAGCAGGCTGCAATGGCAATCCGGAACAGCGCGCTCCTTATCGAGTTAAAAGAACAGGAACGTTACAAACGCGAACTTGAAATCGCCCGCAGTGTTCAGGAACGTCTGCTGCCTGATACGTTTCCGGATATTTCCGGTCTTGAATTTAACGCAATCTGCCAGTCCGCGTACGAAGTGGGCGGTGATTATTACGATTACTTTAGTCTGGACAAGCATCGAATCGGGATCGCCATTGCCGATGTGACCGGAAAAGGCACCTCGGCGGCTTTTTATATGGCGGAATTAAAGGGCATGATGACCTTTCTGGCCCAGGAGATTGATTCGCCGAAAAAAGTGTTATGCCGGTTGAACACTTTTTTGTCTGAGAAAGTAGACAAACGCATTTTCGTGACCATGATTTACGGTATCTTGAATACACGTACAGGAGAATTTACATTTGTGCGCGCCGGACACAATGCTTTGGTGGTCCAACGCTATGATTCCGATAATAACCCCGATGTATATATTCCGCCGGGTATCGGATTGGGTCTGACCAATGACACGATCTTTTACGAAAAAACCGAGGAACAAACCGTTAGAATCAATCCAAATGATATTCTGTTTTTTTATACAGATGGTTTGTCCGAGGCAATGAACGAACAGTATCAGGAATACAGTGAAGAAAAACTTTATAATTTTTTAAAAAACTGGAATTCAGAATCAATTTATGAGCTACAAACCGAACTCATGAAAGAAATTAAAATATTTACCGGTGATGCCGCACAGCATGATGATATCACTATGGTGATGGCAAAATTAACACGAGCATGATTATGAAAAGATTGTATTTTAGCGCAACAGTTTTACTGCTGATCAGCCTAATTTTCTCAACTGCGGGATTCCGCTGTCAAAAAGATGAGAACCGTAAAATTAAACTGACATCGGATGCCGGGGATCTTTTTCGAAGAACAGGATATAGAAACCATTGAAGTTCAGGGGAACGTAAAGAAAAACATTATCATTCTCTCCTTCAATAACCAAACCGGCGATGCAGAACTGGACTGGCTGGAAAAAGGAATTATGGAAATGCTGATTTCAGATCTCTCCCAGTCCCGGCAGCTGGATGTGTCTCTATCATCGCAGGCGGAATCTGCATTGCGTTCCCTGAATGGCGAAACCGGGGTTGATTCCGCTGTCGGATTAAAGATCGCCCGTCAGTTGAATGCAGAAATGTACATTTTCGGCTCTTTTAAATTTGTAAAAGATTCTCTTTTATGCCAGGTCAAGTTATTAAATGCTAAAAACGGTCGGCTTTTGCAGACGATCCGGGAAAACAGCGCTAAACTTGAACATGTGCTGCTTATGGTTGATCGGATATCAAAACAGCTGCGCATCGGTCTTGAGGTCAATGCGCAGGATATGCCCGGTTCAGACCGCCGGCTGGTGGATGTGACCACATCATCCATTGAGGCTTATGAACAATACACGCTCGGAATCAAAGAGCGCGAACGTCTGAACCATGCCGCGGCGCGGCGGCATTTCAAACGCGCGGTTGAGCTGGATACCACGTTTGCTTCCGCGTATCTGCAGCTGGCGGAGCTGGGATTTGAAACGAATGATATGCGTTCATCACCCATAGACAAAGCCATTGAGTATATTGAAAAGACCACAGAGCGGGAGAGCCTTTACATCAGAGCCCATTATAATCTCAACCGTGGAAATTTTATCAAAGCCATTTCAATTTACGAAGAATTGACACATCTTTATCCCAAGGATGTACGCGCTCATTATGAGCTGGGCTCTTATTATTTCGGGGTGGGACGTGATTACGATAAAGCCATCCGTTCTTATGAAAGAGCGATCCAAATCAATCCCAACCATAAACTGGCGCACAACCAGCTGGCTTATTCTTATGCCGCCATCGGTGAACTGAAAAAGGCCTACAATGTTCTCGAAACCTATATTGACCTGGCCCCTAAAGATGCCAATCCTTATGACAGCTATGGCGAGGTTTTATGGCGTCAGGGAGAAATTGAACCGGCTGTTGAGCAGTTCAAAATTGCTCTGGAAAAAAATCCCGACTTTTTCCCGGCTGTCGACCATCTGATACGCGCCTATGTTGATCTGAATAAAACCAACAAGGCGGAACGAATTCTCAACCAGTATGTTGACAAATTTGATGACGATGGTTATCAGCAAAAGCTTATGTTTAACCGGGCCCTCATCAAAGTGAGTGAACAGGATGTGGAGGGCGCTGTAAAATATCTGGAAACTCTGGTGGATCAGAATGATCAGAATCTGCAGCCGCTGATCGCACTCTACTATCTTGATCCCCATAATCCCAAACTGTTTGAACAGCTTGACAACGAGATACGAAAACTTGAAAAGCGGTTGAAAAACTTTCAGGATTTTCAGAGATTATTTCAATCCGTATATCTGGGTCTGCTGCTGCAAAGCCACTATGAACCTCTGGCTCTTCTGATGCAGCAGTTTGTTGAGCAGCAAAAGGACGACTATCTGCTGCTGCCGGCGTCTTATTATCACTGGGTTCTCAAGGTATTAAACAGGCAAAAACCGCAGGATAGCGGAAAAATGTCCGAGTCGATGCCGGACCAGATGTCCTTTAATTACAGCAATTCGGTTCAGTGGGATGATTTTTGGCAGTTTTATTTCAAGGCTTTGCCCGTTGCGTTTGAACGCGATTATGTAAAACGTTCTTTTTTCAAAGACTGGCAAAAACATTCGGCTGAGCAGAACTTTTCCGAGTTTTATTTTATCACAGGCGTGGCGCTCGGTGTATGGGAAAAACAGCTGGGAAAGCATCAGCAGTATCGCAAAGAACTGCAACGTGTCGGTGCGCCGCTGGAATCCGACTGGCGGGTGATCGGGCCGTTCAGGATTACCATGGGCCTGCATCAGACGTTCTGGCCTGAAAATAATCCCATCGAAGAATGGATAGCAAAAGCGGATGCCAAAGGTACATTGGAAAAGCATGAGGATAGTATTCTGGACGGTTTTGTGAACCTGAAAGAAAGCACAGAGGCCCCTGTTAATTCCTGCGCCTATGCCTTGCTGAACATAAAGTCCAAAGCGTTCAAAAAAACGTTTATGCGATTCGGAACCAACGGCACACTCAAGGTCTGGCTGAATGACCGTTTTGTAATGACCAAAAATATTCGTGATCAGGCCTCACCGGATCAGTATATTGTGCCGGTGACGCTGCGCGAGGGAGATAACTGGTTGCTGGTTCGGGTTCAGGCTTTGGCTAAAGAGTATGGCTTTTACTTTAGAATAACAGATAATAATGGACTATATGACCCGGATGTAGAGTATGGAAGCGAAAATTAAATATGACAGCTAATTCTTTGGACAATCAATCCAGTTCCTTTTTCGCCGCGGTGGCGGGGAATATTGGTGTTGGAAAAACCACGCTGACGCGGCGTATTAGTCAGGAATTCGGTTTTGAACCCTATTATGAAAAAGTGATTAAAAACCCGTATTTGCAAGATTTTTATAGTGATATGCAGAGATGGTCATTTCATCTGCAGGTTTATTTTTTGTCGCAGCGCTTTAACGATCACCGCAGAATGATCCTGTCGCCGCGTCCCTGTGTGCAGGACAGGACAATCTATGAAGACGCAGAGATTTTTGCCGCTATTCTGCATAAGAATGGCAATATGACGGACCGTGATTATTCGAATTATCTCGAGCTGTTTTCATCCATGACGGATTTTTTACGCAAACCGGATTTGATCATTTACCTGAAAGCGTCGGTCTGGACACTGACCACCCGAATCCGCAAGCGCGGCCGGGACTATGAACGCAATATTTCTACAGAATATCTTTATGAACTGAATGACGCTTATAACAAATGGATCGCCCGGATCGAAAACGATTTTAATGTGCTGGTGATTAATGCAGACTCTTATGATTTTGAAGAAAACCGTGATTCCATGGACAGTATTCTCAAAACCATCAAAAATGAGATTGGGACAAAAACATGTCAGGTTTTAGGCCTGTAAACGAACCGCGAACGGTCACCTTGCTTACTGATTTTGGCGATCAGGATGCCTATGTTGGTATTCTTAAAGGTGTCATCAGCACGATCAATCCGGGGGTCCGCATGATCGACATTACGCACCGCATTCAGCAGGGCGATATCCGCTCGGCGTCGTTTGTTATCAATCAGGCGCATTCCTTTTTTCCGGAAGGGACAGTGCACCTGATGGTCGTCGATCCGGGCGTCGGAACCGACCGCCGTCCCATCGCGGTCCGCGCTGATTCTCAGTTCTGGGTGGCTCCGGATAACGGCGTGCTTGCGCATGTATACCGTCTGTATCCGAACGCCGAGGTGATTCATCTGGACCGGTCTGAATTCCGCTTAAAAACAGTCAGCAACACCTTTCACGGACGTGATATTTTTGCTCCGGCGGCAGCCTGGTTGTCAAACGGCGTTGATTTTCTAAGCATGGGAACACGAGTATCCGATTTCGATCGCGGCTATGCACCGAAACCGCAGTGCACCGATGATTCTATCCGCGGTGAAATTATCTATATCGACCATTTTGGCAACTGTGTCTCCAATCTACCGGGAACATGGCTGAAAGATAAACCGCTGGATTGCGTGCAGATGCAGGCATTGAGATGGAACCGGCTTGATCAAACCTACGGACATGTGAGCAGCGGTGAATCCCTGGTCTTGATCGGAAGTCACAAAAATTTGGAAATCGCTGTATGTAACGGGAACGCCGCCCGCCGGTTGAACGTTCATATGGGTGATCAGGTGAACGTGTATTTTAAAAAATGAGGTTTGTCATCGGAGAATATCCTTATCATCATATAGACTATAGTCTCCCGCGTTTTATTTCAGAGACCCGGCGACGCGAATTGCGCCGGGAACGTATAAAATCCGTGTCAGTTCATTCATTGCTGTTTGTGCTGACCGTTATATCCACCTATTTAATGGGAGGGGTTTGGTATGCATTGCCGGTGATTGTGATTCTTTTTTCGCACGAAATGGGTCACTATCTGATGTGCCGCAGGTATCGGGTGCCGGCCACTTTTCCTTTCTTTATCCCGTTCCCTTTTCTGAATCCCTTTGGTACTCTGGGCGCAGTGATCCGGATTCGCGGCATTATACCCAGTCGCAAAGCATTATTTGATATCGGTGTGGCCGGACCTTTGGCGGGTCTGGCGTTTACACTTCCGGCTTTGTATTTCGGCATTTCCATGTCGGATATTGTGCCGGCAACAGAAAATACCGACGCTGCGTTTTATTTGGGCGAATCGCTACTGTACAAAGGCATCAGTTATCTGACTCTGGGACCGATTTCCGACGGCTATGATGTGATGCTGCACCCTCTGGCCTACGCCGGCTGGGTGGGATTGTTTGTGACCGCGTTGAATCTTTTGCCAATCGGGCAGCTGGACGGGGGACATGTTTATTACAGTCTGTTCGGACGCCGCGGCAAAGCCGGCAGCATGATTTTTCTGGCCGCTCTCGGTGTTGCCGTGATCAATTATCCGGGCTGGGGACTGTTGTTCCTGATACTGCTCATCTGGGGACGCAAACATCCGCCGCCCGCTGATGATTCAACCCCGATTGATCTCAAACGGCGCTTGATTGCGGGTTTTGTTTTTATTATATTCATACTTTCCTTTATACCGGAACCCTTTAAACTGGGATAAATATATGCCCGTCCGTAAAAAGAAAACAAAGCCAAAGCCTAACTCACGTACCGGTGTCCTGATTGCTGTTCTGATTGTGTTGATCGCAGCCGAACTGACCTTTGATATTTTCGAAATTGCGGTCGGCAAAGTGATGCTGCTGACCAATTCGATCCGTCCCAAAACCGGGCGGTTGTGGGAAGAGGAGGAAAAAGATCAAAGCGGTATGATAGAGGTTGAAGGAATTGAGCAGCAGCAGCCGGAGGAAAATATGTCTTTTTATCGACTGGATGATTTGCTGGCTGCACTATCAATACGTCAATCCGTAACCATGAGTGCGGAAGAATTTAAAAGTTTTTACCGGACTCTGCCGGTACAGCAGTCCCGCACGCTGCTGGATCATCTGCAGTTTCTGAAACTGTCCCGCAACTCTGACTGGCATGCCGTGCATTTCAGCAAATCGAACGATCAGCTGGTCTCGGATTTTGTCGATGGATATGATAACCTCCTGCACGAAACGATTGTGACAATGCAGCAATTGTATCCCGGACAGAGCGCATCCGGTGCAAAACTTAAAGGCCTCTCCGAATTCAACGGCCGGGTGCTGACGGCTGAACAGTTTTACAACGCATTTGAACATCTGCCGCGCAGTTATCAGTCGCAGATCGTTAATGATCCCTATAAATTGGTGCAATGGGGCGATAACCTGACACATGTCGCGATCTCGCCTTTTGTTACCGAGCAGGGGGTCAAAGTGGTTTTTGAAGTGACGATAGACAATCAGAGCAAATTGTACGAGATGTTTGCTTCCGAGATTGCTGCCGGATATCTGATCCAAAACATCAACCAGTTGGACGATACTCTGGAACTGGAAAATCCAAAAGAGAAACCCCATGACCCATAAATCCTTACATATAGCCGGAAAAATTGTACTCTGGCTCGCAATTGTGGCCGCTGCTGCTGCATTTATCGCCGCGATGCGGCTGCCCCGCATACCGGATGATCTGGACAAAATTGCCCTGAACCGGCCCACACGCCTGTTCGACGATCAGGGTCGGCTGGTCAAAACCCTGTCCAATCGGCAGCCCGTATCTTTGGAACATATTTCTGAACAGTTTCTGCACGCAGTGCTGGCGCTGGAAGATCAGAATTTTGCTCGCATCATGGAATCAGCAAACGCGGACTCTTGCGTGCGGTTTTTCAAACCTGCGTTCCGGTCAGGTGGTACAGGGCGGCTCTACTATTACTCAACAGTTGTCCAAGAATTTATTTTTTACCTTTGAACGCTCTATTTTGAGAAAATTTCAGGAACTGTTTGTCACTCTGCAGATCGAACAGCAGTTCAGCAAAGACGCCATACTGGAGGCCTATGTGAATCAGATCGATTTTGGATCTGGTATTTATGGTATTGAACTGGCCTCGCAAACTTATTTTTCCAAACACGCCGACGAACTGACGCTGGCTGAAGCTTCCATGCTCGCCGGAATCCCGCCGCGTTGGCCGTCCCGCTACAATCCCTACCGGCATCCGGACGTGGCGCGTGAACGCCAGGCTTTTGTGCTCAAACGCATGGCCGAGGAAGGCTATATCAGCGAAGAAGAACGCCATAATGCACTGGAAAGTCAATTGGCATTTCGGCGAATGAATGATATGCACGGACATGCGGATTATTTCCTGGACCAGGTGATCCGGCGTGCCGGTGATGAACTGGGGCGGAACGCGGTCATGTACGGCGGACTAAATATTCAGACCAGTATGAACAGTTTCCTGGCAATACGCGGCCAGTCAGGCTGTACAGCAGGGACTGGCAGAACTGGATCGGCGTATGGGATTGTCGCCTTATTCTAAAGCAAGTTGGGAAGACAAGCTGAATTATCCCCAGGCAGCTCTGGTGGCGATTGATACCCAGACCGGAGCCGTCAAGGCGCTGGTGGGCGGACGCCGAGCTGGCGCCGGGCGCCATTTAACCGTGCTGTATCCGGCAACCGATCTCCCGGTTCTGCATTCAAAATGTTTACCTATCTCGCGGCGCTGGACCGCGGCGTGATCGATCCAACCACCGTAATTGTGGACGAACCGGTCTCTTTTGAAATCTATGATCAGGTGTGGGAACCTGAAAATTATGAACAGAGTTTTCACGGTCCCCTGATCGCAAAACAGGCCCTGGCAAAATCGGTGAATGTGGTGGCTGCCAAAATTATCGATAAAGTTTCACCTGAACAGGTGGTCAAATACGCCAAGAAAATGGGGATTACATCGGATTTGCAGCCGCATTATTCGCTGGCTCTGGGAGCCACCGGTGTGCGACCGTTGGATATGGCCGCTGCCTATTCAGTACTGGCGAACCAGGGTGTCTACAAACCAGCCTTATCTGGTGCGGGACGTGTTCACCCCCGAACAAAAACTGGCCTACAAACAAAAGACAAAAAGTCACCGCGTTGTGGACCCGCAAACCAGTTATGTAATGGTGGATATGCTGCGCGGCGTGATCGAACAGGGCACCGGCCGCGGTGTGCGCTCTGCGGGATTCCGGCGGCCCTGTGCCGGCAAAACCGGCACCACCAATGATTATCGGGATGCCTGGTTTATCGGATTTACTCCCCGACTCGTTTGCGCAGTGTGGGTGGGATATGATGACAATCGTCCCATGAAAACAAAATGGAACAGCGGTGTGACCGGAGCGGTGGCGGCCCTGCCCGTCTGGACGCGATTTATGAAACAGGCTATGCAGAATGAACCGTATACGGATTTCCCGATTCCGCCCGGTATTCAGTTTAAAAAAGTCGACGCGACAACCGGTGAACCGGTAACCCCGGAACAATCCGGCATGCCGGTTGCGGTTCGCATTAAAAAGAATTTATAGAGGGTGTATGAGCTCGTTTCATGTTGCAGGACTGGGTGAAGTACTCTGGGATGTGTACCCGGAGGGCCGCTATCCCGGCGGCGCTCCCGCTAATTTTTGTGCGCATGTCGCACAATACGGAATGAACAGCTGTTTGATCAGCCGGGTGGGCCGTGACCAGGCGGGCGAAGAATTGATCTCAAAAGTCGAAAAAATGTCTGTCGAAACTGAACCGGTACAGGTGGATGATGTCTATCCGACCGGTACAGTCAACGTCACTCTAAATGCCGACGGCGTGCCGTCTTTTACCTGTACCCGGGATGTGGCGTTTGATCATTTGCGCTGGGACGATTCATTAAAAACGCTGGCAACCCGATTGCATGGTGTGCTGTTTGGCACCCTGGCTCAACGCAATCCGGTTTCCCGAAGAACCATTCAGCGCTGTCTTGAAGAAATGGACGCGGCAGTAAAGCTGTTCGATGTCAATATCCGCGGCTGGGATAATACAGTCAAAGAAACGGTGCTGCAGTCTCTGCATTTATGCGATTGCGTAAAGATGAACGATGATGAACTCATGACACTAAAAACCGCTCTGGGTGCATCCGCGCAAAATGATATTGATTTTTTGGATGATTTCATCCATAAATTCAATTTGAAACTGGCCGCTGTCACCCGCGGCGGAGACGGCTGTTTGCTGATGACAGCCGATGATCAGATTGAACATCCCGGATTCCGGGTGAACGTTGTGGACACCACGGGCTCCGGCGATGCGTTTGCTGCGGGATTGATGATTTCTATGCTGGAAAGGCGGTCCCTGGCGGATACTGCGGAATTTTCAAATCGGCTGGGCGCGTTTGTGGCGACCCGGCGGGGCGCTGTGCCGGCATGGGCACTGGAGGAACTGGAATCATATGAGTAAAGCCAAACTGGAAATACAGTCTGTGATTGTGCTGCTGTTCGCACTGGTGGTCATCCTGGCGGTCCTGTTCCAAATGCAGCGTATTCTGCCGCAGCCGCCCGGGATTCTGAAACGTCTGCCTGCAGGGCGCCGTATTGCGGTCGTCGACAGCGCCTATGTGAATCTGCCGTTCCGGTTTCTCGTGCACGCGCCGCGGTCCGACTGGCAGATCATACCGGTCGATCATGACACACTGCTGGCGCAGACACGGGCGGATTCCGGACTGTATGACGAAATAACCTGGGTGGCGGAAATGCATCCGGACTCGAAACGGGACTCGCTTCGGACTCGTATCGGTGTGATTCACGTACCGGAAAAACCCGTACTCGAGTACAGTATTACACTGTTGAATGATCTCCTGAACCGATACGAAACTGCTCAGCGAGCCCGTGTGTTGCAGCGTGCAACGCCGGTGTCGCATACGCTTGCGGGCAGCTATTTTGCTGTACAGTTTCCGGATACCGAGCCGGCTGTGTGGGTCGTAACCTGTTTTCAGCGCAGCAAATCTTTGTACGTCGTCGAAACGAGAATTGCAGATCAGGCTTTTGCGTCCATGCGTCCGCTTGTGGTATCTTTGCCGAAGCGCTTTGTGGCCATCTCGGATATCACCCTGAACACCGGTAAATGATAATAAAACGGTCTGCAGGTACCCGTTGCAGACCGAAATGTCCCTGCCATGCATACTCTCTTACTATTCAGGCCGATTATGTCAGATCTTTAGAGTACAGGAACCTGATTTGTGCAGCGAGTGACAGAGGTTACCGCGTTTTTTTCTCAATGATTGTTCAAGATTAAAGGAGTGCGTTATGAGATGTTTCTTCATTATGATATTGCTTGTCTTGATGAACGCCGTCATGCTGGGAGCGGTGGATCAGCGTTTGTATGTGTCCAATTTACCTGTCAAAGATGCATTCCCTCTGACCGTTCAAAACCACTCCGCGCCACTGGTGATCAGTTCGAATGATTACAAAGGTGTTCTTACCATGGCCGGGCATTTGCAAACAGATATTGAACGGGTAACCGGAGTGAAACCCGGCCTGATTCAGGATGATCTGCCCGAAACTGGTCCGGTTGTTCTGATCGGGACTTTGGGACGGTGTCAGCACATCGATAAACTTGTGCGTGAAAACAAGATCAATGTCGCCGGCATTGCCGGCCGCTGGGATACATTTTTACTGCAGACAGTCAAACATCCGTTTCCGGGTATTGACCAGGCATTGGTTATTGCCGGCAGCAACAAGCGCGCTACGTTTTACGGCATGTTCGATCTCTCCGCACAGATCGGCGTGTCCCCCTGGAACTGGTGGGCTGACGTTCCGGTTGCGCATCAGGCCGCATTGTATGTACTGCCGGGGCGCCACACAGCAGGCACACCAGCTGTAAAATATCGTGGTATTTTTCTCAATGATGAGGAGCCGGCCCTGGGCCGCTGGGCCGTGGAAAATTTCGGCGGCTTTTATTCCGGTTTTTACGAAAAGCTTTTTCAGCTCATGCTGCGCCTGAAAGCCAATTACCTCTGGCCGGCCATGTGGTGGGCCAGTTTTAATACGGATGATCCGGTCAATCCTGAATTGGCGGACGAGTATGGTATCGTCATGGGAACCACTCATCATGAACCCATGAATCGTGCGCACGCGGAATGGCGCGCGACTGGAAAAGGCCCCTGGAATTATGAAAAGAATGGGCAGAGACTGCGTGAATTCTGGCGTCAAGGCATTGAACGCATGCATGATTATGAAACCATTGTCACTGTAGGCATGCGCGGCGACGGGGACAAGGCCATGTCCGATGAAACCAATATCGCCCTCCTGGAACGCATTGTAAAGGACCAGCGGCAGATTATTGAGGACGTGACCGGAAAAGACGCTGCCGAAACCCCGCAGTTGTGGGCTCTGTACAAGGAGGTCCAGGCCTATTACGATCAGGGCATGCGGGTTCCGGATGATGTCACTCTGTTGCTCTGTGATGACAATTGGGGGAATATCCGCAAACTGCCTAAATTGTCAGATGCACCGCGTTCCGGCGGTTATGGGATCTATTATCATTTTGATTATGTGGGCGGACCGCGAAACTATAAATGGCTGAACACCACCCAGATCGAACGGGTCTGGGAACAGATGCACCTGGCCTATGAATACGGGGTTGACCGCATCTGGCTGGTTAACGTCGGCGATTTAAAGCCCATGGAATTTCCCATTGAATTTTTTCTGGATTATGCCTGGGATCCGGGCGAATGGCCGGCGGAACGGCTGCCGGAGTATACACGCGAATGGGTGAAGAATCAATTCGGCCCGGATTATGCGCAACCGGTGGCGGAGATCATCGATGCCTATACCCAATTTAACAGCCGCCGCAAACCCGAACTCTTGTCCGCACAAACCTACAGTCTTCATCATTACTGCGAATTCGAACGTATTGTCGGTGACTATAATCAAATCGCAGAAAAAGCCCGGATGCTCTATAAAAAAATGCCGGCATCCATGCAGCCCGCGTTCTACCAACTGGTTCTGCATCCGGTCAAGGCCTGCGCTAATCTCAATGATATGTATTATACTGTTGGCCTGAATCGTCTCTACGCTGAACAGGGCAGAGCGCTGACCAATACGCTCGCAGAAAAAGTTCAAACTCTTTTTGCCAAAGATACGTCCCTGTCGTATTATTATAACAAGGAACTACTTGACGGCAAATGGAATAACATGATGAACCAGACCCATATCAGCTATACCTACTGGCAGCAGCCGGAAAAGGATGTGCCGCCCGAGGTTGAAACGCTTGATTTGCCGGAGCGCGCTGATCTGGGTGTCTCTGTTGCCGGAACCGATTCATGGAGCACAGGCTCGCGCAAGCTTGCACTGCCGGAATTCGATTCGGTGAACCGCCAGTCTTTTTATATCGAACTTTTTAATCGCGGCAGGCAACCCCTGGAATGCGTGATTGAAACACCACCCTGGATTTGTGTGACAGAATTTGAGAATCCGATCGAGACCCAGGAACGAGTATGGGTGATTATAGACTGGGAAAAAGTCCCGGAGGATGTGACAACGGGTCAAGTACTCGTAATTTGCGGAAAAAATTCTGTTCGAATAGACGCACCTGTCCGTTTCATTTCTAATGAGCAACGGCAAGAACTAGTATGGTTTTATTGAACGCAATGGTTCATGTATTGATCGAGGCTGCACATTTTTCACGTAAAATCGATATTGCACCGGTTCGCTGGCAGACTGTGCCGAACCTCGGGCGCACCGGTTCGGCAGTGACTCCGGTCCCGGTCACTGCGGATTCTCAAACACCCGGGAATGCCTGTCCGCGTCTCGAATATGATGTCGGTTTTTTACAGGCAGACAGCGTCGATATCCATGTCTATGTGTCACCCACCCTGCAGTTTCATAACAAGGGTCTGCGATATGGCGTGTCCATTGATGATCAAGAACCTCAAATCATTAATATCCATAATGATTTTGGATTTCGCGAATGGGAAGAGGCGGTGCGCCGAAATGTGATCCGCAATATATCCCGGCACCCGGTCTCCGGTCCCGGTGCCCATGTTGTGAAATTCTGGATGGTTGATCCCGCCGTGGTTTTACAAAAGATTGTGATCGATACCGGCGGATTGAAAGCCAGTTATCTGGGACCGCCGGAGAGCAAGTTTATCAGCTCCGAAAACGAATAAAAATTGTCCGGTTGGTTTTATACCCTATGATGATGGAAGCTTTACTGCTTTCACGCCTGCCATCATTCGAGGCAAAACCATACAGCAACAACAAGGAGACAAAGATGATCAATCAAACCAATTCCATACTGCACATCCTTTTGTCTGTTTTGTTTTTCCCGGTTTATTTTCAGCAAAAGTTTGTACAATTCAGCTGGGGACAGACAGACCCAATGGTGCTCATGCTGTTGAAACGTGTGTTTCTGCTGCTTCCGGTGCTGGCGCTCATTGCCGCCTGCTGGATCACGATTGCCGCATTTATCACTGTAATATTCCGCCATGACCGGCAGCGCTTTGTGGTCGCATTGGTGGTAACCTGGTGGGACCTGGGCAAGGCGATCGTGACATTTTGGGGCGGTATTTTGCGCTTTTTGTTCAGTTTTGTTTACTCGCTGATTGCTCTGCTCAAGGTGATTGTGGTTGGGCTCTGGTCCATCATTAAAGATCTGGTGCTGCTGCCATTTCGGCTGTTGTCCACAATCGGACGCGGTGTGGTCGGGTCCTCTGTGCCCTGGATCGCGGTTACCCTGACGCTGTTCTGGTGTATCATCGAAGCCACGATTTTTACCTATGTGATGACGCCGTTGGTGATTGACGCCTTTTCCAATATCACCGGTAGCATGCTGGCGGAAAATGCGATCCGTATTCCGCTGTTTATCTTTTTGTTTTTTATCGTGCTGGGAAGCTATGCCGTTCTGTCTACGTTTATGGAACAGACGAAAAAGAAAAACGTCTCTTCGCTCATCGGCATCGGAATGATTGAAATTGTTGTGCTTTTTGTAGAAGTGATATTCTTTTACCGTGAATTCGTCGCATCGTTGATTCCCTGGTTTGCCCAGTATTCGCCGGATTTTTCTCTGGGGATCTGGGGAACACTGGCTGTTTCCTGTTTTGTCTGGTTCAGTGTCCGCAGTTTGTCCTGGTTCCTGTTTGCCTCCTATGGAACGCCAACCCTCCTGCAGATCATTCAGGGCCGCGGTCTGGAACAGCAGACACAAAAGGAAGAACCCAAAAGTATATTCAACAGCACACCGGCATTTTCTCAAGTCTGCACGATGAAACCGACTGGATGCAGCAGCGCGGTGAATACCTGCTCAGTACCTTTGCTATTCCGCCGCTGCAGATTGTGGGAGCTGCTATCAACTTTTTAATTTTTCTGTTCACGGCTAAACATTTGTTCGATATCCCGTTTGAAACCTTGTCCGATATACAGCCTTCTAGTACATTGATTGACAAGGTCACCGTTGTTGAACCCGCAGAACAGGAAGAGTAAAAGGAGACTGGTATGATACGCAAACCCTTGTTGATGATGCTGCTGTTTGCTGTTTTTGCAATCAGCTGCGGCTGGTTTGAGACCGATGCAGAACCGCAACCGCGGCTCTCCATGTTTGTCGGTGTCGACATCAGCGGCTCCTTTGTAAAGGGAGACTATTTTGATGATGCTCTGAATTTTTTGTCTTATTATATTTACTGCCATCTGCATGCACTCGATGACCTAAAAGAACCCAATGTGCTGTTTGTCGGGGCCATCGGCGGTGCCCGGGAGGGAGAACCTAAAACGTTTTTCCCGATTCAGACATTCGAAAACAAAAGCATCGAGGAAATCCGTACACAGCTAAAAGAAATATTTCCCAAAGAAGGAATCAATCCGTATACGGATTACAACGCTTTTTTTGAACAAGTGGCGACAACCGTACGCAATCGCAATCTGCTGCTGCGCCCTATTTCTATCGTTATGCTGAGCGACGGCGTGCCGGATGTTGAATCTTCACAGGCGGCTGACTATGAAAGCATCGATTTAAGCCCGCTGGAAAAGCTGGCTCGCAGCATCACGGTGAGGTTGCTGTACACGGACGCCGCGACCGCTAAAAAATGGCAGACTCTGGTTTCGCGCCGGCGGGTGAAGATGTGGACCCAGGATGCCAAAGTAATGACATCCTGGAACGATGAAACAATTTTTGTTCCCAATCAACCGATTGAAGAACAAACTCGATTTTTTGAATGGCTGAAAGACAATGTGGATTTTGGTGTGCGTTCCGCTTTTTTAAGATAGGAGAAACTTTTATGAAAACGCAACAAAAACTCGGAATGAGCGCTGTACTCGCGGTGGTTGGGGGGTCGGCATTGTTTTGACGCCGCTGCTGGGTGCGACCCAGATCAAAGATCACTGCCGAGATACGCGCCGCTCAACAACAGACTCTCACCGAACGCGATATTGTTCTACAGCGCTCGTCGGGATTCAAAGAACAGTTATATTACCGCCTGCCCGGCTTTATCAGGCGCTGGATCTGGAAATATTTCCTCAAACATCCCAAAACGGCATACCGCAATATGGGGAATGTGTCCGTCACATCAGTGGGGATGATGGGGCGGATCAAGGGCTGGTTCATTCATTCCTCTGTGCATCCGCTCTCTTTCGGGATTGGATCGGTTGTCCGGAAACCGGCAGTCGTGAAAGATGGCGTGATGATCCGGGATATACTGCACATGACCCTGCTGATTGATCATGATGTAATTGACGGTGCGCCCATGGCACGATTTGTTAAACATCTGATACGTAGAATTGAAAAGGGTCAATAGAATTCCGTAACCCGATAAAAAAAATGCAATATTGGCCCTTTATTTTAATCTTTTTCTTGCTTTTTATCCTCACTTTATTTATCCTCTATATCTAAAGATCATCTTTTTTTTTACTATATCCTCTATTGAATTGCGTTTGGTTTTAAGGATTTGTGAATGATTCGTAAAAACATGTCTCGCCCGTTCGTTGTTTTACTCCTCTTGTTTTCTTTTGTTGTTGCTGGTTCACAACCCCGTAGACTTGGAAAAGTTCAAATTGATGATTACTGGCATTATCACGATGCCGGGAATCTGGGTTTAACCATTACCAATTACGGTGTGATCGGAGAAGGATATAACAATCCCGATCAGCCTTCCTGTATGTACAAACTTTATACGGACAATATCCGTGAACAGATCGAACATCTTTCCTTCGGTGGATTGTGGGTCGGCGGCCGCGGCAGCAGTGATGGCGGTGTGCATGTTTCCACTGCCATTGTCGACGGCGTGTTTGAGTCCGGGGAAGAGGGGTTTGAATTTACCAATACGGCAAGTGAAGGAGATACGATCAAAGTGCGTTCTTCATTGGTCACCTCTCGCTATTATGATCCCTCTGCGATTTCACACCAGGATTATATATGTGAATTCACTGATGTCAACACCTCTGTTCCCGGAACCGATTTTGAAATTCCCAATCACGAACCGCTCGGTCTCGAGGTTCATCTGGAATCCTATGCCTGGAATTATCCCTATACGGAAGCCTTTGTTATTTTGAATTATACGATTAAAAATGTATCCAGATTTCCAATTGAGGATGTGTACGCCGGCCTGTGGGTGGATGCCTCGATCGGCAATATGAATTATACCAGTATCTACGAACCCGGAGGGGGATGGAGCTGGTATGACAATTTAAACGGCTTTGATATTGATTATGATATGGCGTATCAGTATGACGTGGACGGCGATGAAGGATTTTCTGAATCCTATCTGGGAATCCGTTATCTGGGAACATCAAATTTTGATGCAGATATAACTGTAACTTATGATCAATGGAGATGGCTGGGGGATGCGAACACAAGATTCCCGGATTATGTGATGCCCACCAATGATGAACAGCGTTATCAGGTTATGCAGGGCCGCCATATCGGCAAATATTTTAATACAGTATCTGCGGGCGGGGTTCCTACCGATCCGGGAGATGCGGACAGCTGGATGCTGGTCATTAATGCCGGACCCCTGGACGATCTGGCTCCCGGTGATTCGGTCACGGTTGTCTATGCGATTGTGTGCGGACTCTGGGAAAACAATGATCAATCGGATACCCCCGAACGGCGTATGAAACTGCGGCTGAACTCCGATTGGGCACAGCTTGCCTATAATGGTGAAGATGTGGATGGAGACGGCAAGCTGGATCCCAATGAAGATCAAAACAATAACGGCGTTTTGGATGAAGGGGAAGATGACTACCGGGCTGATCTAGATACCAACGGCAACGGCCAATGGGATCCGGGCGAAGAGGTGTTTGGTGACGAGGATGGACATCTGGATGTTGAGGAAGATGTGTTCCGCAATCCCCTGCGCGGCATAGAGGCGAATAACCAGGCAATCGACCGTTATATTCTGCCCAGTCCGCCCCCTTCGCCAATTCTGTACGCGGCCCCGGGGGACGGAGAGGTGAATCTGTTCTGGGATACCACCAGCGAAGAATATGAAGATCCCATCACACGGCAGAAAGATTTTGAAGGATACCGCATTTACAGCGCCCCCAAAACAGAAAGTGCAGAGAACGCCACGCTTTTGGCACAGTTTGATAAGGTTGATGATCAGGGCTATGATACGGGATTTGAAAAAATCAAGGTGGATACTGTAATAGACGGCCAACATTATGACTATAAATTTACCAACCGCAATCTGCGCACCGGATGGCCCGGTGAATATTGGTATGCGGTTACGGCTTATGACAAAGGCAATCCCAAAACCGGATTACCGGGACTGGAGAGTTCAATCCTGGAGAACAGAGTTTATGTAATTCCCGGCACGCCCGCGAATACACCTGAAAAAGATCTGCCGGTTTCTGTGTTCCCGAATCCGTACCGGGCTCAGGCGGCCTGGGACGGAACCGGAGACCGGGAACGTATGCTCTGGTTTATCAACTTGCCGGCGCGTTCTGCGATTCGTATTTATACACTGGCCGGGGATCTGGTGGATGAAATCCAGCACAACGGCGAGACATATCACGGCGATGACGTGCGGTTAATGTCGGAGCGAATCGGAAGCAATGAAACAATCCTGGCCGGCGGGATGCATGCCTGGGATTTGATATCAAAATATGACCAGGCTGTGGCGACAGGATTGTATTTTTTCAGCGTTAAAGATCTCGATACCGGAGAGATAAAGACCGGAAAGTTTGCCATTATTAAATAAATGAAATTGTTCACTAAAAAAGGAGACTTGTTTTGAAAAAATTGATAAAAGTACTAACAGCCGGGATATTGATGTTATGCTTAATAGGTACTGCCTGGGCCCAGGTTACCCCAATTAAGGATATCCAATATACCGAAGATGCATCCGGAGATTCCCCACTGTCCGGAGAAACCGTAACTATTTCCGGTGTTGTGACCGCGGAAGGATATGCGTTTGGCGGCAGCTTTTATTTTGTGGCTGACTCGTCCGGCCCCTGGAACGGTATTAAAGTTTATGACCGCAACGAAGCAGCTCAAGGCGACTGGGTGACACTGACCGGTACAGTATCAGAATATTATGGATGTACTCAAATATCCGATGTCACAGAGTTTAATGTCGATACTTTGCAATCCCTCGAGATCCAGCCCGCTGTGGTGACCACTCAGGAAGTCGGGACCGGCGGATCACTTGCCGAAGCCTGTGAAGGCTGTCTGGTGCAGGTTCGGGATGTCGATATCACCAATCCGGATTTGGGATACGGCGAGTATCAAGTCGATGATGGTTCCGGCCCCTGTGTTGTGGACGATGCAGCTGATTATTATTTTGATCCGGCTGAATACACCTCTGCAAAATCCATTACCGGCGTCCTGGAATACAGCTTTGGCGATACTAAAATCCAGCCGCGGCTGGCGCTCGATGTTGTGGAAGATGGTTCTTATACCCGAATTCAGCGCATTCAGCAGGTTCGCTACAGCGATCTTTTGAAAGCGCCTCAGGACCAGGCATCGGATTCCAGTTATTTAAGTACAGACACGGTTTCGGTACACGGTATTGTTACCATGCCTGCAGGGCTCAGTTACGCAGGTGACGGCATCAAATTTATCGTGAGCGAACCAGAAGGCGGTCCCTGGTCAGCTATTCTTTCCTATGCAGAAGATTCAACTGCAGTCCCCATTCTGCTGGAAGGGGATGAAATCGAAATGACCGGCTATATTGAAGAATATCAGAGCGGTGAATCGCAGATGACCGAAATCTTTAATATCAGCACCATCAATGTGCTGTCGATCGGCAATGATCTGCCGGAACCGGATTCGATCAAAACCGGTGATTTGCGCTGGCCCACCTCGGCTGAACAGTGGGGAAATGTGATGGTTCAGGTGAACCAGGCGCAAATTACCACTCACCAGAACAGCTATAATGAACTCTTTAAAGTGGATGACGGCACCGGTGAGGTGATTGTGGATGCCGATTCCGATAGTCTGCAGTCGGCTTATTTTCCCGATGACGGTAATGGTAAACCGCGTCCGCCGATCGGAACCATTGCCGAAAAGATCCGCGGCTGGGTTTATCATCACTTTGGCAGTTACGCCGACTCTTCTACCTACAAACTTGAACCTCTGTACCTGAGTGATATGGTCTGGAGTGCAGGCCCCCCGACTGTCAGCAACACGCGGCGGGATGCCGCCTATGTGGGCACCTATACTCCGGTTAATGTGACCACCAAAGTTGAAACCAACCTGAATCTGGCATCCGTAAGCCTGAACTACAAAATCGACGACGGCGAATACAGCAGCGTGGAAATGTCCGATAACGATGACGGTACCTTTACCGGTGCAATCCCCGGTATTGCCACCAACGATGTTTTGGTCAGTTATTTTGTCAAGGCTGAAGATGAAGAGGGGCAGACCACGGTTGATCCGGTTGACACCACACAAACCCATTATGCATATGTGGTTAAAGACGGTGCATTGAGCATTAGTGATGTTCAAACCACACCGTGGCCGCAGGGTGACAGCCCGTTTCACGGCTATAATGTTGAACTCAGCGGTGTTGTTACGGTAGATACTACATTTTATAACAAGTTTGAAGCCTATGCCATGCAGGATGCCTCCGGTCCCTGGAATGGTATTTTCCTGTTTGGCGATTTTACCGCTTTGTTCCCGGGATATGAAATCAAGGTATACGGCAAGGTCTCCGATTATAACCCGGACTGGCTGTTCAAATGGGGCAATAATACAGTTGTTCTGGTCGACAGCTTTGATGTGCTGGGAGACGGTGCAACGGTTCCTGCACCTGAAGTGGTGACCACGGGCGTTTTGGGCAATGAAGAAGAATCCAATGCAGAAGCCTATGAAGGAAGTCTGGTCAGGGTCGAAAATCCGGTTATTACATCATTCAACGGTTATGATATTTCGGTTGATGACGGTACGGGTGAATGCCTGATCGATGCGGACGGCTGGGCCGGAGCAGATCAGGATGAAAATCCCTTCTTTTATTTCAACACAGATGATGAATACCTGGTGGTCGGCGGTACGGATACTCTACGTATAGGCGACCAGTTCACGTACGTACAGGGTCCCTTTATTTACAGCTTTGGCACGTACAAAATTGAAATCCGCGGTTTCCAGGATCTGGGCGGAATTGAAGTGGGAGTTGAGTCTGACGTGCAGGCCACGCCGTTGTCCTACAAGCTTGATCAGAACTTTCCCAATCCGTTCAATCCGGAAACTAAAATCTATTTTGAAATTCCCCAATCCGAACGTGTACAGGTTGCTGTTTACAATGTGCTCGGCCGTCACGTCAAGACACTGACCAATACCGAATTTTCTTCGGGACGTCATGTGTTGAATTGGGACGGTACGGATAAAACCGGCAACCGTGTGGGTTCCGGTGTCTATATTTACCGGATCAAAGCCGGTGATTTTGTCTCACATAAAAAAATGATGATGATTAAATAAAACAGTTAGCCGGGATGTCCTGTGCCGGACATCCCGGTGATTTTTTCTATGAAAAAAACAAGTTTGATTATTTTGATGGTTGCGTTCCTGATGTCCTGCAGCCTGGATGATCCCTTTGGCGATAAGCGTGTTTCTGAGCCTGTGGGAAATCATCCGCCGGATACACATTTGTTCCTCATGGTCGATCAGCAGCAGTCGACTGTGTATGATACGCTGGACAATGGAGATATTGTGTCCGACTTTTATACCACCGGACTGGATACCACCCCCAGCAAGCAGGTTCTGCATTGGTGGGGCGACGATCCCGATGGTCAGGTAATGGGTTATTTTTATCAATGGGATTTTGATCCTGAACCCACATATACTACCCAGGAATCTGATACATTTTACGTGCCGATCCGTACAGATTATGACGAGTTTTCCTTTTCAGTCTGGGCCGTGGATGATCAGGGGCTTGAAGACCCGGAACCGGTTACACTACGCTTTCCGGTATTCAATTCGCCGCCTACGATCATGTTTGCTCTCAACAGCAATCCCCAGGTGCGCGGCAATGCAAATGTCACCAGTTATACGTTTCCCACACGCACATTTATCTGGGATGCCCAGGATCCGGACGGCCGTGAAACGATCACGCATATCGAGTATGCCCTCGATGACACCAGCGAATGGCAGCGGCTGGACGGCAGCGTCAACCAGATAACGCTGCGGGATATTTCTCCTGGAGAACATCGTTTTTTCGTACGTGCTGTGGATATATCCGGCGCCACCAGCGATGCAGTGAGTTTTCCGGACCCGACTGATCCCAATGTACCCAATCGCTGGCAGGTCAAGGAACCCAAAGGCGATATTCTGCTGGTCAACGATTATGCACAGGATCAAACCAAACGTGAAATTGAAACCTGGTACACCGATATTCTGGATCAACTGGTTTCGCCGGAAGGATATTCGATCTGGGAAATCGGCAGTGTCGGCTCCCCGTCTATCAATGCGCAGAATACCCTGCCGTATTCCTCGATTGATATACAGGCCAATCTGGGCTATTTTGACAAGGTGATCTGGTTTTCGCATCTCGGACGTCCCAATCTCACTGATGCCGGTCTGAGTATTACCCGTTTTGTGAAAAACGGCGGTCATATATTTATCAGCAACGGCAATGAAGAGCGTCCGGACACCACCTGGACGTTTACAGATATTGATTCGGTTTATCGACTCAACCCGGGCGGCCGCCTGTTTTCCGGTGTCCGCGTAAATGCAAGTTTTGAAACAGCCAGTGATTCACTCTATGATCTGGAACTGGGCCAATTGCTGGGCAATCGGGTGTCAGCCCTGATCCCCGGTTCGCAGTCTGATGTTATTTATCGAATGCAACATGATTCGACAACCACCATGCAAGTGCCCTACAGTGGCGCTCCTGCTGTGGGACTGCGCTATAGAGTGGGAGAGGGAGCCTGTATTTATTTTTCCCTGCCTTTTCATTTTTGCTATGGAAGAGATAACGTCGTTGACGTGATGAGATATATACTTTTTGAAGAATTTGGACCCTGATCAATGAATTTTAAATTTTTAGTTGCATTGTTTCTGGCCGGTACGTTATGGTCGCAAACCACCACCATTACCGGACATATTACAGACAAGGAAACTGGAGAATCACTGCCGGGCGTCAATGTTCTAGTCCCCGGCACCTACAAGGGCGCAGCCACCGGCGCCGACGGCCGATATAAAATTACGGGATTGACTCCCGGCGATTATGATATCAAGGCCTCCATGATGGGGTATACCGTACAGCTCAAAACCGGAGTGCGGGTCAGGCTGTCGGAAAAAATAGAGGTAAATTTTGCGCTCCAGCCCACGGTTCTGGCTCTGGGACAGGATGTACAGGTTGTCGGTGAAAAGCCTCTGCTGGAAACGGATGTGACCGCTTCTCAGCAGCGACTTTCGTCTCAGGAAATCGAACAAAAGGTCGTGGAAAACGTTGAGGATCTGGTTAAAGACCAGCTGGGTGTGGTGATGCAGGACAATAAAATACACATCCGCGGTGGCCGGGCTGATGAGAGTATGTATATTATTGATGGTCAGTCTATCAAGGACCCGCTTTCCGGCTATTCCAACACCCTGTATGTCAATGCTGCCTCGATCAAGGAACTCAAAGTGATCACCGGCGGCTATAATGCAGAATACGGACAGGCCATGTCCGGCATTATTGATATTGAGACCAAAGAGGGTACCGATACCTATACCGGCGGGTTGTCTTATAAATCCGATAATGTCGTCTCCGGTTTGTGGGAGAGCTATAACACAGATGGACTGCAGTTCAATCTCGGCGGACCGGAACCCATCACCGGAGCTCTGGAGAACATCGGTTTGGACCTGCCCGGTGATCTGTCCTTCTTTGTCAGCGGCTATGGCCGCATCAGAGATTCTTACTTGCCTCAGGCTGATAAACTGTATCCGTCTAACCCGGATTTTAAGCAGTTTGCACCACGGGAAGAAAATGACTGGCATTTGCTCGGCAAGTTGAGCTGGTATATCAAACCCGGTATGAAATTTGTGATGTCCTATGATCGTTCTCTGAACATCAATCAGGGGTATTTTATGCCGCATATCAGCGGTAACCGCGGTTATCCTTATGAATTTCAGCAGAACCTCGATCATTATAATACCTTTACCAAGGAAGCCAATCTGGCTACTCTGCAGTGGACGCATACATTGTCTTCGAAGACATATTACAAGGTCATGTTTTCCCGTTTTTATACCAGCCTGCATTCTGCGGTTCGGAATAAACACTGGAGCGACTATGATCAGCACCTCGATCTCCAGCCGATTACCTATACACCGGACAGCCGCGGTAATATCCAGACCCGATACGGAGACGGATTCTGGGATACCGGCGATGCGGAAAACTGGTATGATTATTTTAGTGATAATTATCAGCTGAAAGCCAATATCACGACCCAGCCCAACGACCGGCATCAAATCAAATTTGGACTGCACTCGCGCTATACGGATATGCAGGTCATTGACATCAACGCGCCCTGGTATGGCGAAACCGGACTGGGACGCAACCATGATTTTTTCCGTGTTTATCCAAATGACGGTGCGTTTTATATTCAGGACCGCATTACCTATTCGGGCATGATTGTCAATATTGGACTGCGCTATGATTACTGGTTCCCCGGTGAATATGTGGATAATGCGGTCCGGGACCCGGAAACTGTGATCATCACAGAGCAAGCCCGGAAAAAGTACAACAATGAGACGTTTGAACTCTTTGGCATGCGCGGCAAGAGTCATTTGAGTCCCAGACTGGGTATATCACACCCGGTTACCGATAACGATGTGCTGTACCTGTATTATGGACATTTTTCCCAAAAGCCCAAGGGACAATATGTTTATGCAAAACTGAAATCAACGTCTGAAGCAACCTACCAGTTGTTCGGCAATCCCAATCTGGACCCTACAACCACGGTTGCTTATGAACTCGGGCTCAAACACAGGTTTAATGCCAATCAGACCATAGAGATCAAAGCCTATTACAAGGATATGTTTGATTATCCGACGTCGACCCGTATCAGTAAATTCAGTCCCAGATACGGCAATATCAGTTTTCTCATGTACGTGAACATGGATTACGCTCGTTCACGCGGTGTGGAACTGCGGTTTAGACGCCGCTATTCGAAATACCTGAGCGGTAATATTGATTTCACCTATGCTGTGGCCACGGGCAAAAGTTCAACGCCAAACACCAATCTGCTGGTTGCCGCCGGCAAGGTTTCGGAGAAACCGCTGCGGGAAAGCCGTTTGAGCTGGGACCGCCCGTATCGTTTCTCAACAGACCTTTACTTTGATATGCCCAAAGGTTCAAATGTGCGATTGTTCGGAATTCCTGTTCCGGCAAATTGGGGCATATCCCTGCGCTGGGAAGTTGAATCCGGGAAACGCTATACGCAATTAGTGGATGTGGAAAACCATATTTACGAAAAAGACAGATACGGCAGTATTTCGGATCCCTGGATGCGCACAGATATTAAATTTTACAAAAATTTTGATTTTGCCGGTACGGCATTGTCTTTCTTTATCGAAGCACAAAACGTATTCAATGCAAAAATCCCGCGAATCATCAATCCGGCTACCGGAAGGCCTTATGAACCCGGCGATATCATCCCCAAAACATGGTATGATGACCCGTTCGATCTGCCGCCCGATAATCCGGCCCGCTACAACTGGCCGCGTCGTGTGTTAACCGGAATTGGTATACGTTTTTAACGGAATTGGTATTATGCAAAGAAAATTATCTGTATTACTTTTATTTATCATCGTCTGTCCTGTTTTCGGGCAGAGTTTACTCCCCGAACTCGGCGAACAGCGCGCCGGCACGTCTGCTATGACCTATTTGAAAATCGGTGTGGGCGCCCGGGCCGTATCCATGGGAGGTGCGTTTGTCGCCATGTCCAATGATGCGTCTTCTCTTTACTGGAATCCTGCCGGATTGGTACAGGTGAACAGCAACGAGATTATGGTTTCGCATACAGACTGGCTTTTGGATGTGGATTCAGAATATTTGGGTTATGTGCATCAGGTGAACTCGAATATTGCACTGGGTGCGTTTGTCGGTTATCTGCACCTCGCTGATATGCCCGTCACCACAGAGTATCATCCTTACGGCAATGGCGAATATTTCAGCTATTATGATATGATGACCGGACTTGGCGTATCCATTCGCATGACTGACCGCTTTTCTTTCGGGATTAGTGGAAAATATGTGCGAGAACAACTGGACGATCTGGTTATGGACGGTATATTATTCGACTTTGGCACCTATTACTGGACAGGCTATAAAACATTGCGACTGGCCGCCTGTATGCGGAATTTCGGTAACGATTTGCGTCCGGCAGGTTCTTATGAACGCCGTGAAAAAATCGGAACCAGCGAGTCGAGTTATGAAGCCTTTTCACCGCCGACCATTTTCAGTCTGGGTGTGGCGATGGATGTCTATTCAGTGGGTGAGCATACATTTACCGGCTCGTTCCAGATGGACCATCCGATGGATGACGCTGAAAATTATGTGATCGGCGTCGAATATCAGGCGTTTGAGCATTTTAATCTTCGATCCGGCTATTTGAGCAATTCCGATTCCAATAACTGGACGTTCGGGGCCGGATTTCGTGTTACGGTTTTCGGCAAAACCGCCAAAATCGATTATTCCTACGCGGATTATACATATTTGAGTTCCACACAGCAATTCACCTTTAGATTTGAATTATAAGCAAGGATTCGAGATTTGTTTCGTAAAGTCAAATATTTATTGATGGCCTGTGCCGTATTTGTGGCCTGTGAATATGATAAAATGCCCCTGCCCGCGCCTGCCGGCGATTCTGCTTCATTTGGCGCCAATGATACCAGCTATGTCGAGCTCTTTCCGGTATGGGATGCTTCAGCGCTGGGCTATTCTTTCAATCATCCCGTCGATATCAGCATGGGGCCGGACGGATTGATTTTTGTCGCTGATGAGGGAAATGACAATATCGTTGTGATGACCAAAGCCGGAGCACTGCTGCAGCGTGACGGCCTGGACGGGCTGGATGAAGTGCCGCACCCCCAGGGCGTGTGCGTGGACAGCAAACTGAATGTTCTGATCACAAACGGAACCAACCAAATATGGTGCTGGAACCAGTATTTGAATTATGCTCAACTGGATTCAATCGCCCGTGATGTGGTTGTTTATGACAGTCAACAGGACAGTGCATATGAGATGACTCTGGACGCCTATATCGATCTGGCTGTGCACAGCGATGCTCAGCTGCCTCAAATTCGGAGATATGTCTTTAAAAAAGACGATCAGGCGATTGAAAATGCCCGCCGGATGTATCCCTTTTTTGCCGATGAACAGAGTCAGGCGCAGATCAATGATGTGGCGGCCGGAAGCTTTGGATCAGGGTTGGTCTATGCAACCGAATCAACTAAAGATAAAATTCTGCAAATCGGATTGATCCCCAAAGCGGCATTCCGCAACCAATTCGGTAATATTGTCATGCAGTATGCAGGAGTCTTGGTGAATAAAGTGGTGACAGCCGGATCCGGTGCGGGTACGGCTTTTGATCCGCAGGGATGCATAGTGGATGATCTGGGCAATCTGTATTTTACACAACTGGGCGGTAACTTTCGCGTTCAGAAACTGCTCGCCGGAACTTTTGCATCTGAATTTGTGCTCTATCAGGATGAAATTATGGATTTGGGCCGATTTAAATCGCCATACGATCTGGCCCTGGACGATGATAATAATATCTTTGTGGTCGATGCAGAGCAGAAACAGGTTTTCAAATTTGAAAAGTCCGGCGCCTTGGCGGATCTGGGCGAAAAAGGTCTGGCCACTGCCCGTTTTACCGATGCGCGTGGTATTATGGCTGCTGAAAATATTATTTATGTGCTGGAAAGCGGCAAAGACCGAATACGGCGCTTTCAATATTCCGTATCTGAAGAAGATCTGCCGGATGTGGATGAGAATCCCTGAGAGACTTTTACGATATACAACATGGACGATGTGGGGCTGGAAATTAAACCCCGAAATGATTAGGGGAACCTTGCCGCCAGGATTCTAAAGACCTGACGAGATGCGAATCCAATATTAAAAATCCAAATATTTCGTACGATTAAATGATCAGCATATTCGATTGTTTGTACATAAAAAAAAGCCGGGTGATCGACCCGGCTTTTAAACCGTTTATTGTGGAGTTGGCTAAAATCCGCTCACACATCCGAGGATAAATCGATGTTTTTCGTTATGCAAATCATAACGGTATTCCCCGATGAGCCGGAGATTGCGTGCAAACAGCCAGGTTGCGCTCAGTGAGGCGGTTTCATAGCCCAGCGTGTGTATGGCTGCATCGTTGAGGACCATTGGATCCAAATTATCCAGATTCGAGTCTACTTTGTTATACAAAGCGGTGAAATACCAGCGCGACCGGTCCAGACGCGGCGCATAGATGAGCTCGGCGACAATACCGCTTGTTTCGATATCGCTGATATTGTACAGATTATAAGTGGGTGCGCTGTCCTTGCGCAGCAGATATTGTCCGGTAAAATCCAGCGGTCCGACGCTCAGGGTCATATCGGGTCCCATAAAAGTGACTTTGTTTTCAACCCATTGTCCGATGGATGAGCCGCGTTCAGCCCCCTGGTAGTAGAAAAATCCCAGCGATCCGATCTCGCCGATACCCTGATTGATCCGGAGTCCGATGTTTTTATTGGAATCAATGTCAAATTTGTGATCCTCTCCGGCCTCCACCTTGCCGTTTCCGTTGACGATCATACCGATCAGGTCCGTGCCGGTCTGTTCAACGCTGTATGCCAACATGACACCGCGGTCATAAGTGAGATCGGTGCGGGAAAGCCCGACTTTGTTGGTATAGATCATATAATCTTCATAGGTCAGACGCAATTCGCGTTTCATCAACGGGTCCGAGGTCTGGAACTGTCCCACCATCACATCCAGATTGGTTTTGAGTACATTGTCAAAGTGGATATAGGCGTCTTCAATTCCGGCCACCTCGCCGCGCTCCGACATGTAGAAATAGAAATAATAGCCGATGCTTTTGTACAGGGTGCCGCCGGACATCAGTTTGACGCCGAACGGGGTCTGCAGATCGGTTTCCACGTCATGTTCCTGGTCATAGACACCGTAGGCATCAACGCGCGCCGCGAGGGGAAAATCACGGTTCAGCCACAGCAGACTGTCGCCGGCCGTCACATAATCGCGTTCACTTTCTTCTTCTTGCAGGATAAATCCGGCTCCGGCAAAGTCATCCCCGTAGGGTTTTAAGCGCGGAAACGGATTATGACAGGTGTTGCAGGATAAACGGTATTTGCGTGCAAAGGCCGGTACGGCCTGGACATCAATGCTGGCCGATAATAATATCAGGACAACTACAATCCACAGAGTAATAGATGTAAAATGTCGCATGGTTACTCCCTTTGTTTATCTAATCATAAATTTCTACCCACGTGGTCGTGGTATTGATGGTCATCATTTCACTCTCATCAGCGGGAACATTCAGAAAATCCGCCACCGGTTTGACCAGTTTCTGATAATTCAGCCTGGCGTTGAATGTTATCTTGCCCAGCGGGATATCCCGCGGCAGCAGCCAGGTGTAGGTTTCGATCTTGGTCTCGCGTGGACCGATACGGTAATCGACACCGAGCGAATCGGTGTTCCACTGCATGATGGTCATGCGTCCCTGTGGATCAAAATACGGCATACGGAAAATGCGGTCGCCGATGGGAACCCCGTCCCGCTGTACGCCTTTGAAATCCGGTTTACCGAGCGGCACGCCCATATCCTGATAGGCGAGTACATCCGCGGCAATCGTGTATTCTTCACCCTCAAACCCTTTTTCATCAACCGGCAGGTGGTAAGTCTTGCCTTTTGAATCCGTGGCGGTCACATGCAGCCACATGATGCGGTCTTCTACAGAACCCGTGGGGATTTTATGTCCGGCTTTGCCGTTAAACAGCTGTACCTTGAGCACCACTGCTTCATCGTACATCAGTTCCCGTCGTTCCGGGTGCATTCTCAATTCGATAGAACCGTATACTTTGCCGGGTGAATGCGCCCCGTGAAACAAATGCTGAGCCACCATGCTTTCCTGGGCCATCTTGGCGCTGCGGCCTCTGGCTTTGGGCATGTGGCATTGCTGGCACGGTACGTTGTCCTGACCATACGGGCCTTCTTTCCACTCAAGCTGTGTGGATTTTACCCATACGCCGAACGGACTTTTTTCATTGTGGCAATTGCCGCAGTATTCTGTGGTGCCGTACAGGGACATTTCCTGGGTCTCGTGGTGCGGTGATTCCTGTCCGGGTTTGCTGCCGTATTTGACACGTCCGGGATCGGACTGGTAACTGAAATTAAAGGGCACATCGCCTTTAAATCCGACAATGGTGTGGCACACATCGCAGTTCACACTTTCGTTGGCACGCGAGCCTTCCGAAGGCCGCGGGGGTGTGACATCTCCGGCCAGATAGGCCATGGGAGTATGACAGCCGTTGCAGCCGTCAACAGCCTCTTTTAACTCGGGTACTTTTTCAGCGTGCGCCACCGCCAGATCGAAATATTCGATTTCGTCCCAGTGGTGTGTGTAGGCCTGAGACATCATGGCCTGCCGCCACTGCATGTAAATATCCGTGTGACAGCTGTAACAGGTTTCAGGTTTTTCAAAATCACTGTAGGATCGGGTGCCCAGGGCGTCTTTACCAGCCGGTATGTCCTGTGCGAAAACGGACATACACAGGAGCAGCATAAATAATGGTGTTTTTAACATCTTGACCCCGCATATTGGTAAATAATTGATACAACATATAATAACAGTTTATAAGCACAAAGTCAAGATAATAAATGTCAGGACTGTTCCAGTATCCAGTCAACCGTCTGGATCAGGCTGGAAGCCGTAAAGGAAGAGGGCGCCGAGTCGGATGAAGAAAGGCTGAATGCCTGCACCAGTCTGACGGTCCGGCAGCCGGCGCGTTGTCCGGCCTGGATGTCCGAGTCCGCATCTCCCACCATAAATGACCGGGTGAGATCAATGTCATAATCGGCCGCCGCCTGTTCGATCAGGGCGGGGGAGGGTTTTCGGCAGCCGTTTTGCTGTACGGTAGGATCGTCATAGCACATGTAAATGTCTTTGAAAAAATGTTCTCCCAGCTGCCGGATCATTTCCCGGTTGACCGCATGCACCTGATCTTTGCTGATGTATCCGCGGCCTACCCCGGATTGATTGGAAACAATAAACAACAGGAATCCGGCGTCCCGGCAGCGCTGCAGCGCCCGGCGTGCGCCCGGCAGCAGGTTGACCCGGGCCGGATCACCGTTATACGGGACGTTTTCAATAATTGTATCGTCCCTGTCGAAAAATACAGCTTTATTCATGCGAGTTAAAGCTCTCGATTAATTCTTCCGGGGTCACCGTGGCGGTTCCGACTTTGCCGACCACCACGCCTGCGGCATGATTGGCGAGTTCGGCCGCCTGGGTGCGCGCAATGCCGGCAGCGCATGCGGCTGTGAAAAATGCAATGACCGTATCCCCGGCCCCGGAGACGTCATAGACATCCTTGGCCTTGGTGGCTGAATGATAAACCGGGTCTGTGGCATTGGCATATATCAGGCCTTCTTCTCCCAGCGTGATCAGGGTTTCATCCACCTGCCATTTTTTGCGCAGTGTTTTGCCGACCTGTTCCCATTCGATGAACGGCTGATCGACAGGCACACCGGCGCAGTGCAAAGCCTCGTTGCGGTTGGGTTTGATCAGCGTGGCGCCTTTCCATTTCAATGGATTGTTGGGATTTGGATCCACGGTAACGATTTTACTGTGCTTTTTGGCGTGATGCAGCACCCGTTCCACCAGGTTCTGGACAATGAATCCCTTGCCGTAATCTTCAATGATGACCGCATCGATCGAGGCGATCAGCTGCTCAAGTGATTTGTCAAAGGTTCTGATAACGTCAGGATTCAGTTGGTGCTTTTGTTCCCGGTCCACGCGAACCACCTGCTGATGCCGGGCAATGATGCGTGTTTTTACGATGGTTTGAAAATTCTCGATTTGATGCAGACCGTTAATGGAGATTCCACTGCCGCTCAAGACGCTCTGCAGGGTCCCCCCGTTGGCGTCATTGCCGATCAGGCCGCTGATCGTGGCGGAAATCCCGAATTCCGACAGGTTGCGCGCTACGTTGGCAGCACCGCCGGGGTATGCGGCTTCACGGTGCACATGCACCACCGGGACCGGCGCTTCCGGTGAGATGCGATTGACATGACCGTATATAAACTGGTCCAGCATGACATCGCCCAGAACAAGAATATGCTGTTTTTGCATTCTTTTGATCAGCGAATGGATAACCTGCATGAAAAAGTATCCTGTTTAATGAATGAGGAGTCAGGTTGTGTAACTGCAAGAATTTAGGAATTTTATGCAGAAATCCAAGTGTTTTTATGTGATATTTTCTTAAATCGCATGAGCGCGCCCGGCGTTTTTATTTACCGGATTTGTGTAATGGGGTCACTGCGCCTGATGCCGCCCCTTCAGGGCTTGGGTTTGGTGTTTTTGATTGATCCCCGGGCGCTGCCCGGGGCTTTTGTATGCCGCCCTTTCAGGGCTGGTGATGTGCGGTGAGGTTATGGGATGGGGTTTTGTGAACACTAGGCGCTTGTTGTTCATCTATCGGGGGTGATGTATGTGGGGTTTGGTCGTTCAGTGCGCCTGATGCCGCCCCTTCCGGGCTTGGGTTTGGCGTTTTTGATTGATCCCCCGGGCGCTGCCCGGGGCTTTTGTATACCGCCCTTTCAGGGCTGGTGTTGTGCGGTGAGGTCATGGGGTGGGGGTTTGTGAACACCTCAGGCGCTTGTTGTTCATCTATCGGGGGTGATGTATGTGGGGTTTGTCGTTCACTGCGCCTGATGCCGCCCCTTCCGGGCTTGGGTTTGGTGTTTTTGATTGATCCCCCGGGCGCTACCCGGGGCTTTTGTATACCGCCCTTTCAGGGCTGGTGATGTGCGGTGAGGTCATGGGATGGGGTTTTGTGAACACTAGGCGCTTGTTGTTCATCTATCGGGGGTGATGTATGGGGTTTGTCGTTCACTGCGCCTGATGTCGCCCCTTCAGGGCTTGGGTTTGGCGTTTTTGATTGATCCCCCGGGCGCTGCCCGGGGCTTTTGTATGCCGCCCCTTCAGGGCTGGTGATGTGCGGTGAGGTCATGGGATGGGGGTTTGTGAACACTAGGCGCTTGTTGTTCATCTATCGGGGGGGTGATGTATGTGGGGTTTGTCGTTCACTGCGCCTGATGTCGCCCCTTCAGGGCTTGGGTTTTGCGTTTTTGATTGATCCCCCGGGCGCTACCCGGGGCTTTTGTATGCCGCCCTTTCAGGGCTGGTATTGTGCGGGAACGAGCAAAGGATGGGGACATGCGAAAAACGCCTGGGCAGTCGGATTGATCCCCCTTCATTTTTACAACCCTGGCGGCTTAATCCCAGCCCCAACGGGGCGATGTAGGCCAGCCCGGGGCAACGCCCCGGGAATCGGGGATATGTTTTTTTTAGCCCTGAAGGGGCGCCATCAGGTGGCGAAAGGGGTATGGCATGCGCAGGTTTAGGATTCGAAGGCGTTGGTGTTTTTATACGCCTTTTCAGGACTGAAAGGATGATATGCGGTTGCCAGTGGGATGAGGCATGGGGTGGGGTTAAATACTGGGCTGCTAGATTAGATAAATCTCGATGTATCACCCCCGCGGCACCATTCGAACCCCCAACGGGGCGATGTAGGCCAGCCCGGGGCAACGCCCCGGGAATCGGGGATATGTTTTTTTAGCCCTGAAGGGGCGACATCAACCAGCCTTTGGAATCTTGTAACCCTGATTAACCAGTGATAGGAATTTAAAGGTGTTTTTGAAATGAAAGATGATATTCGCGTATCTGCGATTATTATTTGGGGAATTGTTGATAATTTGTTATATTGATAATTCAATAAAAAGGGGTTCTCAAATAACAGGAGGGAGAAATATGCCACAAAGTCTATCCAAAGTATACATTCATCTTGTATTTAGTACAAAAAATCAAAAAACCCTGATTGATCCTGATATTGAACTTGAGCTTTATCCCTATATGGCCAAAGTATTTCGAGAATGTGATTCTCCACTTTTAGCAATCAATGGCCATTGGAATCACATCCATAATTTGTTTTATTTGTCGCGAAAACATTCGATGAGTGAGGTGGTTGGTATGGTTAAAAGATCCTCATCAAAATGGATTAAAAGCAAGGGGCGTGGTTATCTGGGGTTTTATTGGCAAAACGGTTATGGTGCTTTTTCCATTGGTCGATCTCATATTGATTTGGTTAAAAACTATATTTCAAATCAGAAAATTCATCACCGTAAAGCCAGTTACCAGGCTGAATACATCAATCTTTTGAAAAAATACAATATTGATTATGATGAGAGATATGTGTGGGATTAGCAGCTTAATTTTGCACTGTAATTTCTGTGAGAAAAAGTCTTTGCTCATCGGGTTGATTTTGTGTTCACTGCGCCTGATGCCGCCCCTTCAGGGCTGGTGATGTGCGGTGAGGTTATGGGATGGGGTTTTGTGAACACTAGGCGCTTGTTGTTCATCTATCGGGGGGTGATGTATGTGGGGTTTGTCGTTCACTGCGCCTGATGCCGCCCCTTCAGGGCTTGGGTTTGGTGTTTGTGATTGATCCCCCGGGCGCTGCCCGGGGCTTTTGTATACCGCCCTTTCAGGGCTGGTGATGTGCGGTGAGGTCATGGGATGGGGTTTTGTGAACACTAGGCGCTTGTTGTTCATCTATCGGGGGTGATGTAAGGGTTTTGTCGTTCACTGCGCCTGATGCCGCCCCTTCAGGGCTTGGGTTTGGCGTTTTTGATTGATCCCCCGGGCGCTGCCCGGGGCTTTTGTATGCCGCCCTTTCAGGGCTGGTGATGTGCGGTGAGGTCATGGGATGGGGTTTTGTGAACATTAGGCGCTTGTTGTTCATCTATCGGGGGTGATGTAAGGGTTTTGTCGTTCACTGCGCCTGATGCCGCCCCTTCAGGGCTTGGGTTTGGTGTTTTTGATTGATCCCCGGGCGCTACCCGGGGCTTTTGTATACCGCCCTTTCAGGGCTGGTGATGTGCGGTGAGGTCATGGGGTGGGGTTTTGTGAACACTAGGCGCTTGTTGTTCATCTATCGGGGGGTGATGTACGGGTTTTGTCGTTCACTGCGCCTGATGTCGCCCCTTCAGGGCTTGGGTTTGGTGTTTTTGATTGATCCCCGGGCGCTGCCCGGGGCTTTTGTATACCGCCCTTTCAGGGCTGGTATTGTGCGGGAACGAGCAAAGGATGGGGACATGCGAAAAACGCCTGGGCAGTCGGATTGATCTCCTTCATTTTTACAACCCTGGCGGCTTAATCCCAGCCCCAACGGGGCGATGTAGGCCAGCCCGGGGCAACGCCCCGGGAATCGGGGATATGTTTTTTTAGCCCTGAAGGGGCGACATCAGGTGGCGAGGGGGAATATAAACTGCTGCGCCGTGCTTTTGATATTCAGGCTTTCTGACTTTGACTTTATCCTTGAAATAAATTCTGAAAATTCCTATATTCTATTCTGAAATAGAGGCGCCTGGTTCAAAAGTACCGTACGGGAAAGGGAACCGGGCCGAAGCGGTGCGAGGGGTACTGCTGGGCCGACAGTGAACAACTGCCGGACTGTCGCGGAAACGATCCGTGGAGCGCTATTTCGTCAATCGACCATTGGTTTGCCTCCATCGTTCGAGATGATTTACGGCGATTTTGCAGGCTGATTACATTCGGGTACGAATGATACATTTTCTGGAACAGCTGGTCAACATGGCATCACCCTCCGGTCAGGAAAGACAGGTCGGTGAATTTTTAGCGGATCGGTTACAGGAATTCGGTTTCACCGTTACCCGTCAGCCTGTCGATAGCGACCGTTTCAACATCCTCGCAACAACAAAGCATGATCCTTCAATTTTATTCTGTACCCATATGGATACGGTGTCTCCGGTCATCCCGTTCAAACGCGACGGCGCCACCCTGTGGGGACGCGGCTGCTGTGACGCCAAAGGCCAGATCACGGTCATGCTGACTGCTGCCAGACGCCTGAAACAGGCGGGAATCAACAATATCGGTTTGTTGTTTGTAGTGGATGAGGAAAATATATCCGCCGGCGCCAAAGCGGCTGCGACGCTTCCTGTTTCACCCGATTATATTATTGTCGGTGAGCCCACGGACAATAAATTGGCCACCGGACAAAAAGGCGTGCTGGTCTGCCGGATCACTGCTGCAGGCACTGGCGGACATTCGTCCATGCCGGATCAGGGGCGCTCGGCGATTCATGATCTTGTGCGTTTTCTGCACCCCTGGCTGACACGGCAATGGGGCCGGGACCCAGTGCTGGGACAGACATTCGTGAATATCGGCAAGATCAACGGCGGTACCGGCGCCAATATTCTGGCACCGCAGGCGACCGCTATGGCGATTTTTCGGGTGACCACGTCCATACAGGATATTAAAAACCAGCTGATTGACCACGTCCCCGATTCCATAGAAATCGAGATTCTCAGCGCATCCGAGCCGCAGACCCTGATCGCACTGCCCGGATTCGATACCACGGTGGTGGGATTTGGAACCGATGCCGGATATCTCAGACCTCTGGGAAAAATTCTGCTGTTCGGCCCGGGCTCGATCACCACGGCGCACCGGCAAGATGAACATATTACCGTCGAGGATCTGGAAACAGGCGTCACTCTGTTAGAGAAAATAGTCAAGCAACTATTAAAAAGGATACAAACATGATCGTTATGAAGTTTGGCGGCACCTCCGTCGGCAGCGCCGACGCCATCAAGCGGGTCGCGGATATCATTAAATCGCGTCTGGATCAAAAACCCGTCGTGGTGGTGTCTGCTGTTGGCGGTTTAACGGATAAACTGGTCGAGCTTACACGCGCCGCCTGTTCCGGAAATCATACAGAGATCGATCGACTCAAGAATCTGTTTCTCGATACACATCAAAAATTGATCCAGGACCTGAGTCTGTCCGAACCCGTACTGCTTTCTGCATTTGAAAGCGGCGCCAATATGCTGGAAAGCGCTGTTCAGATGCTGGAACAGGCCGGTGAATACTCGGATGAATTGTACGATTCACTGGTCAGCATCGGAGAGTTTCTTTCGTCCAACATTCTTGCGGCCGTCCTGCAGCGCAACGGCATCGACAGTCAGATGCACGACTCCCGCCAACTGATGATCACGGATTCGGAATTCGGCTCGGCGCGTCCGCTGATGCAGGAATCCCGGGTACGCGTGCAGAAGAATTTGAAACCCGCAGCCGAAAAACATGTGCCGGTGCTGCAGGGCTTTGTAGGCAGCGATACGGCCGGTCGCACCACCACACTCGGACGCGGCGGCTCGGATTACTCGGCGACTCTGTTTGCCAGTATGCTCGGCGCGCACACAGTCGAGATTTGGTCGGATGTGGACGGCGTGCTGTCCGCGGATCCGTCCCTGGTGCCCTCGGCGCAGCGCATCCGGCATATGACCTTTCAGGAAGCGGCCGAGCTGGCCTATTTCGGCGCCAAGGTGATCCATCCGTCAACCCTGCTGCCGGCGGTCGAGGACAATATCCGCGTGATTATTCTCAATTCCATGAATCCCGAATTTAAAGGCACCATCATTTCCAACACAGGCGAAGACCGGGGCGAAGAAGACGGCCGCGTCAAGTCCATTGCCTACAAAGAAAATCTGACTGTGATTACGGTGATCTCGTCGCGCATGCTCATGTCGCACGGTTTTATGGCGTCGCTGTTCGGTGTGTTTCAGAAATACCGCACCGCCGTGGATTTGGTGGCCACGTCCGAGGTGTCTGTGTCCATCACCATCGATGATACCCGGCACCTCAAAGACATTGTTCGCGAACTCGAGGCCTTTGCCGCGGTCGAAATCGAAACCGAAAAAGCCGTTGTCTGCTGTGTCGGCGAATCATTAAAAGGCACACCTGGCCTGGCAGCGCAGATCCTGGGACATTTGGAACACACCAAGATTTATGCGATATCCCTCGGCGGATCTGATATTAATCTGAGTTTTGTCATTGAAGATGCGGAGCTGCCCCGGGTCATCAATCGACTGCATGAACAGTTTTTTTCAAAATAAAAGGAGCCTTATGAAAATAGCCATATTAGGGTACGGTCGCATGGGCCACGAAGTGGAACGCCAGGCTGTACAGCGCGGTCACGAGATCGCTGCTGTGTTTGATATAGATAAACCGTTTACCCGGGAATCCGATCTCAAGGGGGCGGAAACTGTCATCAGCTTTACGCTCGCAGATGCGGTGATGGAAAACTGCAAAACCGCCGCAGCACTCGGCGTACCGATTGTGGAAGGCACCACCGGCTGGTACGATCAGCTCGAGGAAATCAAACAGATTAAAAATCTCACTCTGTTGTACAGTCCGAATTTCTCCATCGGCGTATATGTGTTTTTTCGGCTGACCGAGTGCCTGTCCGGATTAATGTCCGGTCTGCCGGATTATGATGCTTATCTGCACGAGTGGCATCACATCGGCAAAGCCGACAGTCCCAGCGGCACCGCTATACGGCTGGCTGAAATTCTGCTCGACCAGCTGCCGCAGAAAAAGAACATCAAGACCGAAACCAGTCACGGTGCGATTGATCCCGAAACGCTGCATGTCACATCGACGCGCGTTGGCAACGTACCCGGCACGCATCAGATCGGGTTTGATTCCGCTCCTGACAGCATCGAGATCAAACACACCGCACGCAGCCGCGAAGGACTCGCCCTGGGTGCGGTCAAAGCCGCCGAATGGCTTGTGGATAAATCCGGTGTTTACAGTATGGATGATTTTATGAAAATGAATCAGGAATAATAAAGGAAAAGACCATGTCTATTGATTTATCAAAATTCAGAGGAACAACCGTTGCATTGATCACACCGTTTAAAAAGGACAACAGCCTGGACGAGGCTGCGCTGCGCAAGCTGGTGGACTGGCATATTGATAAAGGTACCCGTGTGATACTCGGCTGCGGTACCACCGGTGAGAGCGCGACCTTGAGTCACGATGAACACCACCGGGTGATTGAAATACTGTGCGATCAGTCAAACGGTCGTGTGCCGGTAATGGCGAATGCCGGCAGCAATTCAACGACGGAAGCCATTTCACTGACCGAACACGCCACGAAAAGCGGTGCCGACGCTATTTTGTCCGTGGGCCCGTATTACAACAAACCCACGCCGGAAGGCTTTTATCAGCATTTCAAGGCAGTGGCGGAATCCACCGATCTGCCGGTGTTTTTGTACAATGTGCCGGGACGCACCGGCAAGCACATCGACGCGCGAACCCAGCTGCGTCTGGCGGAGATTCCCAATATTGCCGGAACCAAAGAGGCCAGCGCCAATTTCACCGAAGTGATGACTATCCTGCGCGAACGCCCGGATGATTTTCTTGTTCTGTCCGGCGAGGATTCCATCGCTCTGCCGCTGCTGAGTCTGGGTGCGGACGGCGCGGTAGCCGTGGTTGCCAACGAAGCGCCCGGTATGCTCAGTGATATGGTACAAGCTGCATTCGACAATGACTGGAAAAAAGCGCGCGAGCTGCATTACAACCTGCTGCCGCTGATGCGCCTGAACTTTATTGAAAGTAATCCGATTCCGGTCAAGGCCGCCTGCGCTATGATGGGATTGTGCGAATCCTACGTCCGGCTTCCCCTGGTGCAGCTGAGCGACGACCACGCCAAACCGCTGGCCGCCGCGCTCAAAGAATTGAATTTGATCTAAACCAAAGGAGACCGCGTGAAGTTTTACAAGTATCACGGACTCGGGAATGATTATATCGTCATGAATCCAGCCGAAATCGGCCGTGAATTGACGCCGGACGAAATTCGGCTGATCTGTCACCGCAATTACGGTATTGGATCGGACGGCATCCTGTGGGGACCGTCCCCGTCGCAGGAGAGCCGCGCCCGGCTGCAGATCTTTAATCCGGACGGCAGCGAGGCGGAAAAAAGCGGAAACGGTCTGCGAATTTTTTCCAAATACCTGTTCGATCACGGTTTTGTGGATACCCGGCCGTTTACGATCGAGACCGCCGGGGGACAGGTGCAGTCGCGCGTGCATGCGGACGGGCGCATGATCGATGTGGAAATGGGCGCTGTGTCTTTTGACAGCGAGGTGATCCCGGTGTCGGGAAAAACGCGTGAGGTAATCAATGAAGAGATCATGGTCAAAGACCACCTGTTCACCTTTTGCGCCGCCACCATCGGCAATCCGCATTGCGTGATTCCATGTGAAGAGATCTCGGAAGAACTGGCCTATACCTACGGCCCGCATATCGAAGTCGATGAACGCTTTCCCAACCGCACCAATGTGCAGTTTCTCAAAGTCCTGGACCGCAACAATATTCAGATCGAGATTTGGGAACGCGGCGCCGGGTATACCCTGGCTTCCGGCAGTTCCAGCAGCGCGTCCGCGGCCGTGGCGCATAAACTGGGACTCTGCGACGCCGACATTACCGTGCACATGCCCGGCGGCACGCTGAAAATCACCATTCATCCCGATTACAGCATTGACATGACCGGTCCGGTGCTGCATATCGGCGACGGCGAGATTGACAGCGAAGCGTTTGAACAGACCGTGTAGGACGCATCAATATTCTGCGCCAAGTCAGTTTGACGAATGTGCGCTGTAAAGCCAACACAGTCTGCAGAGACCGCAGAAAGAATCTGCGCTGGGCAGAATAGAGTCATGTTTGTTCTGATCACAGGTTTAAAAATATTCATTTTAACTACGCCGCAGTGGTTGGAATTCATCCTCAACAGCCTCTGCGCCTCGTGAGGCACAGAGCCCGTTAATATTTTAAAACAAAACGAGAATTAATAGACAAGGATATATTATGGCCAAAATCAACAGCAATTATAATAAACTGTCAGCAGGATATTTGTTTCCAGAAATCGGACGACGCGTGCGCGAGTTTCAGGCGCAGCATCCGGATGCCAACGTGATGAAGCTGGGTATCGGCAACACCACCGAACCGCTGACCCCGGCGGTCCTGGACGGACTGCACACCGGTGTTGACCGGCTGGCCAACGTGACCACCTATCGCGGCTATTCGGATGATTCCACCGGTGAACCGGAAATGAAGGAAGCGCTGATCAATCTGTACGAATCCTATGGTGTGGTGCTGGATGCCGCTGAAATCTTTGTCAGTGACGGGGCCAAACCGGATACCGGCAACATTCAGTCGATTTTCGGAACCGATAACGTGGTCGCTGTACAGGACCCGGCCTATCCGGTTTACGTAGATACCAATGTGATTGCCGGACGCACCGGTAAATTTGACAAAGCATCCGGCCAGTACACCGGCATTCACTATATGCCGTGCACCGAGGAAAACGGTTTTTTCCCCGAGGTGCCGCAGGATAAAGTGGATCTGATCTATATCTGCAGTCCCAACAATCCCACCGGCGCCGTGGCATCGCGCGAGCAGTTGAAAAAGTTCATTGATTATGCGCGCGAACAAAAGTCCGTGATTATTTTCGATGCCGCCTATGCCGCATTTATTCAGGATGACAGTCTGCCGCGCAGCATTTACGAAATTGCCGGCGCCCGCGAATGCGCCATTGAGATCAACAGTTTTTCCAAAATGGCCGGATTCACCGGTGTGCGTCTGGGCTGGGCCATTGTCCCCAAGGAGCTGGAGGTGGAAGATTCCGAGCCCGAGCAGGTGAACCGTCTGTGGGCGCGCCGCCAGAACACATTTTTTAACGGCGCCTCCAATATTGTGCAGGCCGGCGGGACGGCCGTGCTGTCGGACACCGGCACTAAGGAATGCATGGAACTGGTGAATTACTATATGCAGAACGCCCGCATCATCAAACAGGGATTGGAAAACATCGGCCTGACCTGTTACGGCGGCGACAATGCGCCGTACATCTGGCTGAAAACCCCGCCGGGCACCACATCCTGGGAGTTTTTCGATCAGCTGCTTAACAACGCACACGTGGTCGGCACCCCGGGCTCCGGATTCGGTCCCAGCGGCGAAGGCTTTTTCCGGCTCTCCGCATTCGGTCACCGTGAGGACGTCGAGCAGGCTGTGGACAGCATTGTCAAGAACCTGAAATGAACACAGTTGAAGGGTTGAAGTGTTTAAACGGTCACGTCCGTTGATTGTGTTCTTTTACCCAAATCAGTATATGCTCGAGTAGAACCTGTTTGCTGTTATAGATATGCCGTCCGGGACGGGATGGGTATTGTGCATAAAAGATTCAGATCGCTCCGGATATTTATCCGGGGCGTTGGATAATCAGAGACATGCGTCCCGGTGAACACTATGATTTCATGCTATAAACTTTTAAACGCGGCTTGGGATACTGATATTTCTGATTGGTATATTGCATTAATTTTCAATAGCTTGACTCTTGGTCATCTGCCAGTGCGTTTAAAAGCTGAGAACAGCCCCCGTTTTGTAGATATATCGCATGATCCTGAATATCCTCAAATTTCCGTCCGACAATTTCAGAACATTCAAATTCAGCCCCGGTGCATTTTACAAATGTATTCATAATGTTTTGTGCCTCCGGACTGTTAAACATCATTTTTTGATCCGTTTTGTTGGTTCTCAGGGCAAGCAGCCAGATTGCCGCTCCCAGGGCGCCGCATCCACCGCCGCACAGACCGATTCCGCCGGCGAGTCCGGATGCCATGACCGCCTGCTGTTCGGTCGCGCCGGCTTTTTTGCACAACACAGCCGTGCAGCTGACCGGAGCAGGGTGGACGGGCATCTGATGTTCGGCAAATGAATCGTTGATGGTCGTGTAGGCGCGCGGCGCATAACGACCGGCCATACGCAAACAGCTGACCACGCCGCCTTTGAGAAGGAAATATTGAATTAGTTTTACCGGTGAGGATGTTTCATCCAGATCGGTCAAATCGCCGCAGTCGATGGTTTTGTGCTTATTACAGGTTCGAAAATTTTTTACAGCCTGCTGCGCCGCCAGGACGGCACGAGTTTCGGCTTCCGGGCCTGCACCATAGAGCTGATAGGCACGCGCCCCCGCCGCCAGCGCCGCACCCCAGAGCAGTCCGCATTGATAGCCGTGCTGCAGAATACCACCGGCCATCGGCATAGCAGCTTGTTCTTCGGGGATCAGGGATTGATCGAAACCGCGGTTGATCATAAGGCAGGCTGTTTCCGAGCAGGTGCCGACTTTAAGAAACGTGCGTATGGTTTGTAGGTAAGAAACCCTGTGTTTGCTGTTCAGCATCGGATGTCCTCATGTTTTAAGGTGAGATTCATAGTCTAAAACTTTTGCAATATACGGTTGAGCCTCTGTTTCAAAATCGAATTGTGCACCAAAAGCAGGTGGCAAAAGCCGTCCCAAATACATGGGCAGATCAAATTCCGTAGACAATTTTTTAACAATACGCTTGTACCTGGGTTTGCCGACACTTGTCCCCATGTGAAAAGACAAATGGGAGAGCTGCGGAATCTGCTGCAGCGCCGTTTCGATTTGCGCCCGCAGTTCCTGTTCAACCTCCGCAAGGTCCACCTCTTTTTCATACAATTGCCCGGCTCTGGAATAAAAATAATTGTTTTCATCCATCAGGGTTTTGGCATCCGTCACCGGCCCCCATTTGTAATGCTGCCATTCGCAGTTCAGGGTCAGATGCACGCCACAAGGCCTTAATCTCTGCGTTTTAACATACGACCGCAATTGCGTAAAAACTCATATTTTCGGCGCACATGGCATTTAGAACCGCAGACCCCGTCTGCGCCGTACGCCCGCCACGAACAGGACAGGCAGGGATTGATGAAAAAATAACGCAATTTTTTAAAAATTCCGAACAAAATCACCGCAGCCAGCAAAAGGGCAAACGGCCAGTGCCAGACGGGACTCGTACGGTTGGCGACGGCGGAATCAATGCCGTCGCCAAAGATCAGCGGCACACAGCATTGACTGACCACCAGCTCTCCCTGAACGCGGTAGGCGTGATACTGATAATCCGGAAACACCAGATGATCCGTGATCATGCCGGCGGACAGCGCAATGACGATCAGCGCCAGAGCGTAAAAGACAGCCGGTTTGCCGCCCATGGATCGACGGATAGCGTTGAGTTCGCCCAGATTGGTGGCCGGACCCGCAATCATATAGGCGACGGCGGCGCCGGGTGTGGCGCCGAGCAGCAGCAGACCCTGGACCACGGCAATGGACGGGATGCTGCACGCGTAAACAGGCAGTCCCAGCAGAATAACGTAAACAAGCGTGTACAGGTCCTGTTGACCCAGCCAGCGCGAAATCCATTCCAATGGCAGAAACGTGAGCAGCAGCGAAGCCATGGCGAGCCCGATAAAAATATCAACGCTGACATCCGCGCCCAGTTCTAAAAAGGACCATTTCAAAGTGTGCAGGGTTTTCGGCTGTTTTGATGAAAGAGCGTTTTCGGCTGTCGGTGTATATTGCCGTTGTGTAGCGCTGTTTTTACAAGGCTGCTCTGACGGACCAAAAAGTCGATTGCCGATCAATCCGATGATCAGACCGCCTGTGATGACGGAAAGCAGCAGGGTGAGGGTGAGGGTGAGACCCAGCAGCTTGAGTGACAAGGCGATCAGAATGGGAGAGAGAACCGGGGTAGACGTCATAAATGCCAGCATATTACCGGTCGAGGCGCCGCTGCGGTACAGTCCGATGCCCAGGGGAATGGCGCCGCAGGAGCACAGCGGCAAAAGACAACCCATTCCCAGAGATTTCAGCAAGGTGCCGGGCGATCTGCCGCCCAGATGCCGTTGCATAATATCCTGTGGTACATAGAATCGCAGGATACCGGCGATTAAAAATCCCAGGATCACGTACGGTGCGGATTCGAGCAGTATATTGACGAGAGTGGTGAACATTACAGGGTATCCGGGTCTGTGATGAGATGTGCGGCTGCCTGGTCCAGAAAAAAGACACCTTCATACGGGTGAGAGGTGTCGATCCTGAACGTGCCGCTCACCCGGGCCATACTGTTGATCATGTCATCGCGGTGCAGGATCCAGTCCTCACTGAGCATCACGCGCACGGTCCAGCGCATCTCAATGTCGGGTTCGATCACGCAGGCGTTGGCCAGACCCAGTGAAGGGAGTAGATAAAACTCTGATACGGTTACCGTATCACCTCTGCGTGAACAGCCGTTGCCGTAAAACACACAGGCGCCGGTGAGCTTGTAATATTGCCCCTGTGCTTTTTTCATCTGCCCGGGTATGGAAAAGCGCGCGGATTGTCCGTCAATGAGCGTGGCCCGGACCCGATAAAACGGCTCCCAGGCGGCAGCCGATTTATCGATGTCCAGTTCATCCAGAGTGGCCATGTCGGAATTGCCGCTGCTGCGGATCTTGCTCAGCTCCAGCAGATACAATCCGGTAATAATCAAAAAGGCAATGAATATGACGGGCCATTGTTTTTTCATACCACATTCTTATTTGATCGGATCCAGTTTCCAGACCACCGGTTCGCCCGACTTTTGAACCTGGCGTATTGTCCGGGGCCAGCCCGGCATTTGTTCTGCATCCGGTTTTGTCACATCCTCATAGCGGTCCCAGCTTTCGAATGTGACGCTTTTGTCCGTTTTATTAAAGCGGATCAGCCCGAATCCGTCGCGGCGGGTTTCGCCTTCGATATTGGCGTACGCCAGCATGGTGATCTTGTTGCCCAGTCCGTCGTGATAATCGCCGGTGAACGGCAAGGGATTATCCGGATCCCGGTTGGCACCCGGCTGTTCATTTAGAGGATGCCACCAGCGGCTGTAGTAATTATTGACAATGGCCGGGGCGATAAACGCAAATGGTCCATCGCGGAATTCCTTGATTCCGTGCTGAACCAGGGTGGCCAGATGCTGATCACCCGCGAGATGCACGGCGCCGGCTTTTTGGATCAGACGAAGCGCTTTTTTACGTCCGGTTTGCGGCCAACCGTTGCAGTCCAGATCCGCGTGCAGATAGTTTTTGAAATTGCCGTGTCGATGCGCGGCGCCGCAAAATCCGGTTTGAGACAGCACAGCCCGCAGTTCAACCCCGTCTCTCTGACCCCAGTCTCGCAGGAATGTCAACTGGCGTTCGCCCAGCAAATTCAGCCCTTCCACGTCCACAGAAGCCGGGTCGTAATTGACATCACGGATATGATCGGGACGCGGACCCATTTGCGGGATTTTGCCGGCCGGACCGGTTTTAAATTTGCGGTCTTCAATAATGGCAAAATCAACGCCGCCGACGGTCAGATGGGTATAGTACACACCAATCCCCTGTTTGACGGGTGTGGGATCATACGGATCTGGTAAATGCGAGGTCTGGCAGCGTTCCACCATTTTTATATAGTCCGAATGATAAAAATAACCGCCGTCATCGCCTGCCGGCGAACTGGCGGTTTTGCCGCCTTCTCCCCAAAGATTGCCGTGTCCGATATCATGATCATCCGGAATAGTGATACAGGGACGGTCGCGCAGGATATCGCGGAAATGCAATCCCCACAACAACCAGGCCGCTGTGTGCTCGGTGTGATCATAGCTCTGGTCGCCGCTGAAAAACAGCAAATCCGGATCAAAATGTTTTAGATTGCGAATGTACTCGCTGCGAGGCCCGCGATCCTTGTTGGAATTGCAGTTCAGGGACGCCACAACGATTTCTGTTTTGTCCAGCGGATCTTTGCGGATCAGACCCTCGAACACAGAGCCTTTGTTGTGTGTCAGACGATAAGGTACATCCTTTGTGTGGTCCCAGTTTTCAATACGGAACAAAGCCGACCAGCCGATATCATTCACCGTTTGCGTAGCTGTTTTTATCCATTTACCGTCCCGCTTGAGCTCCAGGCTCACCGCGCGGTTTTCGTCCGGATATAAGGGAAAGAGTTGCGCCGATAGTTTGAGGACGTTGTTCTGAACGGTATAGATTCCGAAACAGATAACCTCATCGCGCGGCACATCAACATCGATAATGCGCTGTGGATCATCTGCCATTTTTTCCGCAACATTCCACCAGTCATTGACACAGTACAGGTCCAGTTTGGTGAACGGCGCCTGGACCGGCGGCTGCATGTCCTGTGCCAATACCAGAGTAGCAAGGCACAGGAGGGCTAGAAATAATAATTTCGTTTTCAACAGTGGTCTCCTTGATATGTTTAAAACAGATGATTGGCTCATTCAATATTGATTTTATCGGCCCGTTATAAAAATTCTTTTGTTTAAGGTCTGAGCGGTAATATCTGGATTTGAACGCCAGGAATTTTGCCTCATTGAATTCAAGTCATGTGAAAATTAAAAATACATAACTCTATTGTCAAATGCAAAGCATGAACGTTTACACCGGAAACTATTGTTTCCTGTGCTCCGGTTCGGACGTGATTTAACGCTTTCCTGAATCTCTGCATTTTTAAATAGGTGTCCGGCGGCAAGCCTGTTTTTAATTTATGAATCCGGAAAAGCGACTCTTTAATTTGTTCCGGGGCAATCTTCCCGGTATTCAATGCGTGTTTTATGATCTGTACAGCAGTGTACGGCGCCTGCTCATTGTATGTACCGGCATTGTTGGAAATGATCAGCATATCACAGCCGGCATTCACAGCGCGGATCACCGATTCTTTGAACGTAAAATGCCCGGTCATCGCGCCCATTTGCATGTCATCCGATACCACAACGCCGTTAAAACCGTACTGCTCCCGCAGCAGCGGTTGAATATAATGCCGCGACACTGTGACCGGATAAACCGGATCAATGTCCCGGTTCATAATATGCGCGGTCATGATCATATCCGCCAGTCCGGCCTGAACAAGCTCACGGAACGGCTGCAGTTCAATGCGACTGTAGGTGTCTGTAACGTCGACCAGACCAATATGCGTATCGCCGGCGGAACTGCCGTGCCCCGGAAAGTGCTTCAGAGCGGTCAGAATGCCGTGACGCCGATGCGCCCGGATAAAGGCTCCGGCATGCTGCACCACCGTGTCCGGGTTATCCGAGAAAGACCGTCCTTTTCCCGCAATAATGGGATTGTCCGGGTTGCGATTGACATCCACGACCGGCGCAAAATTGGTATTGATCCCCAGCCCGGACAGCTGTTCCGCCAATCGGGCGGCTGCTGCGCGGGTCGAGTCCGGGTCATTGAGCTGCCCCAGTTTTTGATGACCGGGTATTTCAGCAAAGCCGTATTGCGGTTTCAACCGGTTCACCTGACCGCCTTCGGCATCCACGGCAATGAGCAGAGAAGGAGACAGGCGTTTCAATCCGCGTGTCAGCAGCGCCACCTGGGTTGAATCAATGATATTGCGCGGGTGGCTTTGCGACGGCACGTCGTAATCATAGAGCACCACGCCGCCGATGTTCAGGTCTCTGATGACCCTGGTGATATAAGATGTGTCCTGGATACTCGTGCCCCGGAATCCGATGATGAGCATCCGGCCGATTTGCTGTTCTGTGTACGCGGGAACGCCTGCTGATACGAAACATAAAAACAGCATCAGGCCCATCCCGAGAAAAGTGATCTTCATAAACGCTTCCTGTACATCATATTCTCCCATGCCGCTATACATGATCTGCAGATTTAACGCTGCAACAGTTGAAAACAGTATGTACTGTAGTACGTACTGTTTGCGAGTTGTTTAAAATATATAATAATAATAGCTTATAAATTTAAAAAAAGTTTGTTTGTAATTTGATCACCGGCATTCTGCAAGAGTCTGACAGAATCATCCGTGTGCTGCCGGTTTTACGTTTTGCCTGTCAATCGTTGTTCAGTGTATTTGGATGCGGGTTCCTTTTTATGAAAATGACATGCTATAGCAGATTTTTTAACAATGCCCTGTCCGCGGTGTATTCCGGCGCAAATGCTTCGGACTGCATATAGCGCACAATGGATTTGTACAGCTGGTCGGCTTCCGGTTTGTGGGAAATTTCGTTTAACCGCGACATACAGACGAGCAGTTTGCCTTTTCCCACTGCGAATTCAAAGATGAATCCCAGTTTGTGATTGCGCTGCAGATTGTCGATCATCTGCACAAGCGGACGATAATCATGCGGTGTATCGTCCAATATCAGCGGCCGTCCGGCGCGGATAATCGACCACCATTGCCAGTTGGTGTGAAACTCGGTCGGGAAACTGCTGAACAGAGGATGATCGGGGTCCATCAGCAGACTCAAAGTGCCGGGTGAAACCGGTTTGTTCACGGATTCGCTGATCGATTTGAACATGCCGTAATTCCAGAAATCCGGGTGAAACAACCCGCCGACACTCTTGTCCGCAACGGATTTGTGTTCGGGAAACAGCAGCACCTTGTCACCCTGTTCGAGTTTGTTTAGAACCGACTCGTTCAGCTGTTCGGCAACCGTGATGTCCTGATGCGGAATTTGTTTATCCGTAACCGGATAGACCCAGATGGGATAGATGTTAGAGTACCGGTTCTTGACACACGCCATCCGGATGCTGAGTTTGTCCGCCTGTTCAACCTGATCCAGGCGGGTCTCAAGCCTGCCTGCAATATGCAGTCCACCGTGCGGGATGTTCAAATTCTCAAAAGTACCGGCATGAATGATATTGCCGTGCTGGTCTCCAATGCTCCAGGTGATATCGTCAACCAAAGCGCGGTTGGAATAATTGGCGATTTTGAGGGTGGCCTGAAACGATTCGTCGGACTGCCAGCAGTAGCGCGGGAATTCCAGCAGCAGAGTCACGTCGTTACACGACTGCAGCCAGGTTTTGCGTTCCACCACGTCTTTGCTGTCCATGAATGCGTCCAGAATCCCGACCAGCGCCGTGCCCTGTCCGGGAAAATCCTGCAGATCGAGCAACTGGAATCCGGCAAATTTGCTTGTGCGCAGGGCGGCTTCCATTTCCGCTTTGTAGCAGCGTGCCGACCAGGCGCCGGACGCCAGGTGAAAGTCAAAGTTCTGATCCAGCATGCCCGCTTGTTTCAGGCGATTGCGGAACACCATTAGATTCCAGGCGCGCACCACACCGGTGTATTTGTCGATTTCGTCATAATCCGGGTAAATCTGGTACTGGCCGATTTCGTGACTGATCAACGGGACATCAATTTGTTCAACCGGATAGTCGTAATTGACCGTTGTAGACGGTTCCTGTGAATTCAGGATACCGCCCTGCGGGGAATCGACGAATCCGTGAGCGAGGCGCGTATGCGTCAGCAGGGTGTCGCCGTCCGATGGTGTGCGTGCAGCGATGAAAAACTCGGAACCGTCGCGCGGTCCCACATAGCCGATATTGTTGTTGGCGCCCATGCTGTACAGCGGCCGACTGTCATATGTTTTTAGAGTATTGATCATGTCTTCCACCCGGTTATGACCGCTCCAGATTTCATTGCCGGGACCCAACATGACGAATGACGGGTGATTGGCGTATTCTTTCAACATGGCCAGCCCCTCTGCCTGCAGTTTGGCGGCCACGCTGTCCGATTCCAGTCCGCCCCAAAACGGCAGCTCCGGCTGCAGGAAAATGCCCAGCTCGTCCGCGGCAGTAAATGCCGCTTCCGGCGGACAGTAGCTGTGAAAGCGGTAGTGATTGATGCCGTAGGATTTGGCAATGTCGTATACCCGCTTCCAGCCGTCAACGTCCATAGGCGGATGGCCGGTGAGTGGAAACACGCAGGCGTCATGCTTGCCGCGCAGAAACGTGCTGCGTCCGTTGATGCGGAACTGATTGTCGCCGGCTTTAAAAGAACGCATGCCGAACGGCGCGGATACCGCGTCCAGCCCCTGATTCAGCACCGCGGTCAGGGTGTATCTTGGCTGCTGGTAGTCATCCCAGAGTTGCAGCTGTTTGCCGAGATTGTAGTCGCACTCGATAACCGAATCGCAGGCTATATGATAGCGCGCGGATTTCAGTTTTTTGGATTTGCCGTCCCGGAGGCGTACAACCTGGAGGAAGATGTCGAGAGAATCCAGATTCAGATCATTGACAATACCGAGGCGCACCTTGATGTTACGATTGTCAATGTCGGGGAAAATCTGCAGATTAGAGATGCGGGTCAGAGGGGAGGCCTCAAGTTTGATATCCCCGATGATGCCGTTCCAGTTGGTCTGGGTGTCGTCTGTATAGATATGCACATTGCCGTAGGGCGTCAGTTTCAGATCATTGTTAACGCGGATGCTGATGCTATGCTCGCCGGGGGACAGGTGTGCCGATACATCATAGCGCTGCGGCGACTGCAGCAAATGCGATTCGCCGATATATTGATCATCGATCCAGATTTTAGCAGCTTTTGTGCGCTCCAGAATCAGTTGGATGTGTTTGTCCGCAAATTCCTCGGGGATATTAACGGTTTTTCGGTACCAGGCGGGTCCTTTGTATGTGTAAAGTCGATTCAGATGCGCGGTGGTCGTATCTGTGTTCGCAAATCCTTTTTGATTTCGGTCCATGGTGCCCGGCAGTTCAATGGTATCAGTCAGTTCCTGCAGATACCATTGTTGCTGAATGCCGACATTCGAGGTGTCCATGCGGAATTGCCATTCTCCGGCAAGGTCGAGACTCTGCCGGTGTACCGGAGTTTGCTGACAGGCAAAAAAAACGGACATGAGAACAAATAGGAGAACGGATTTGAAAGCATTGGTATTCATAATAGTCCTGTCGGGTTGGGTGTGAGTTTCGGATTTGAGATTATCGATGATCGAGACAGCACGATCACCTTGTAAAATAAAAATTTCAATCCTGATTTAAAAGTATATTCTAACTGTTTTGGAGATACGGGTCAGATCAACCCACCGTTTGCTGTCGGGACGCTTGACGAATGAGTTTTATTTTGTATATTTTATCGTTAAATTCAAACAGAAGGTGGGTTTTATCAAAAGATAAAAACGGTTGTGTGTAATATGCATCGTCGCGATTTTCCCTTGAGGGATGCAGAATCAGGTCATTGAAATTGAAATACTCCTGGTATTGCCCGTTCAATCGGGCCCAAACGGCATTGGGAGTCTTGATGGCCTGATCATCGCCATAGTCTCTGATCCGCAGCACATCGCGGGTAATCATGACATCGTTCGGCAGATGTTGGATTAATGTTTGTTTTTTTGTTTATTGTAAAAATGTATTGACAGTATGCATATAAATTTGCATATTTATACATATGATTATAATGTATGGAGTTTTAAATGAGAACTACAATCAACATAGAAGATGATTTAATTAAAAAAGCAGCCGAATTAACCGGGATCAATGAAAAAACATCTCTGGTCCGGCTTGGTCTGAAATCATTAATCGCCAAAGAAAACGCAAAACGACTGGCTCAACTCGGCGGTAAAGAAAAACAATTGAATGATATAAACCGGCGATAGCAGAGTATGGTACTGGTCGATACATCAATCTGGGTAGACCATTTCCGAAATGGAAATGACAGGCTTGTAACTATCTTGGATAATGAGGAGGTCTTTTGTCATGATTTCATTGTGGGTGAATTGGCCTGTGGAAACTTGAAAAATCGATTTGAAATACTCTTATCGCTGCAGTCTTTCCAAAACCAAAGATGCCAGTCATGATGAAATCCTGCAGTTTATTGAAAACCACAAACTGATGGGCAGGGGGTTGGGATATATTGACATTGCCTTGCTTGCTTCATCTGTATTATCAAGCATACCGTTATGGACACTGGACAAACGGCTGCAGGAAGCGGCAAACAGGCTTGATACGGGTTATCCTCAAAATTAAAATAAACAATTGAGAAATAATGAATACAAATCCCTTTATTATTAAAAGCGATTCATCCGGTAGTCCGTTACGAGCTTTGGATTTTAAATCCGGGTTCTATGACGAATCCTGGTTGCAGGAACTGCTCCGTCTTTTTCCAGGCATATTACCCACCTCTGAGATTGAACCCATTTTCTATCCGCTGGTTTCGATTGGTCGGGAGGTTACAACAAACGTGGGTGCCATTGATAATCTTTTTATTAGTCAACATGGTTATCCAGTTCTAGTAGAAACAAAGCTTTGGAAGAACCGGGAAGCAAAACGGGAAGTGATTGCCCAGGCAATTGATTATGCGTCTTCGATGTCAAAATGGAATTATCAGAAGCTTAACGAGGTGACAAAAGAGTATACGAACAAATACATGCAGAAAGAAGTCGAACTTTTTGACTATGTGCAAAATCAATGCGGACCTATACGGGAGGGGCGGGATTATTTCGAGGAAATTGTTAGCAAGAATCTAAGGTTGGGTCGATTCCTAACCCTTATTGTTGGTGATAAAATTCGACAATCCATGAAAGAGATGCTCAACTACTCAGCAAACCGATATCCCCACCTTTCCACAGATATAGCCTTGATTCAGCTGAAATTTTATCATTTGCATGGTAACGAAGATTGGCCTTTACTGGTTATCCCTAGAATAGAGACAAAAACAGAGATTGTTGAGAGGTCTATTGTTCAAATTCATTTGCATAAAGACGGCGATTACGAAATTAATGTTCATCAGGAAAAAGCTGATTCAAAACAAACGAGAAAACGGGTTACATTAACAGAAGAAGCTTTTTGGGAATTATTACAGAAACGAAATGCTGATGTCTATAAAAAAACGTATGATTTAGTAGAATATTTTCGGGAAAAAGATGGAATTACAATAGATCCGGCTGAGAGTGCGCTCGTTGTCCGTTTTAATATTCAAAATTCAGGACAACAAGTATCGCTATTTTTCATTACTACAAAAGCCGAGTTATGCGTTTGGTCAAACAGCATCACTGAGCAATTGCGTCGAGTGGGTATTCCTTTAGCAGTTGTCGAGGAATACATAGAAAAGATGCGGAATATCCTTTTTATGGACAAAAATCGAGTGGAATTTGCCGCTGCGGTTCAAAAAATAGATATCGAAAGGTTTACAGACACGGTTGATGCTTTCTGTGATGATCTTCAAGATGCAGAAATAGATGTCTAAACATTCAGGGGAAAATTAATCTTTATGTTTGTACGCTATGCATTGGTTAAATTACAACAGTATATGCCTTGGCAAAAGCCCTCATTGAAAATACATTCATATTGACTGGGAAAAAGTGATTTTGTATATTGCACATAGCACGAGTTAGATGCACTGTGCATAAAAAAATATGAACAATTGTGTTTATGCAACCCAATTTGTGGTATAAGAACAATGAATATATACAGACGTTGTGCCGCATGCAAGAAACCGTAGTGCAACTAAATTAAGATTAAGGATAAGTGAAGAATAAAAAGAAGAAAAAGATTCATAGGGATAAAAACGGACGTGAATTCATAAAGGAGTCCTACTTTGTCGGTGGAAAAATGAAATTCCATAGAATTTATGTAATTGATGGCATACCAGCTGATGAATTTTATGAGAAAAATGCAACTGACTTGGATTTCTATTTGAATGGAGATTATGAGTTAATGAGTAGCGAAAAAGATTCTAATAACCATGGAATTGACCAAAATAGAGAAGAATTCGATTGTCCTGATAATGAGGATACAAAAGATTTACCATTTTAAAATTAGAAAAACAAGAAAGTAATAATGAGCAAGATAAATATTGATAATAATGGATGTAAATAGCCATAAAATAAATCCAGAGAAAGTTACGACCCCGATACAATTATTGGCTGTTTGGTTTATCGCCCTTTTATTGTTGACAAGTGCTTTTTTTACAGCAGCATCTCAAATTCATGAACCAAAATGGATAAGTCCATTACTTGTGATTTCTGGTATTTTATTGGTATTTATATTTATCGTATTGATTTTTCTAATGCAGACAAAATATCGTCCAGAAATGCTTTCGGGTAAAGAATACTTAGAGTTTGTAGATAAAAAGTTCCAAGGATTTTCACCTGAAAATTTAACTGATAAGCCAATTGATAACATAGATGACTCGTCATTGGAAACTCAAAGAATTTCAGAATATCAGAATAATGCAGGATTATTTCTAATACATATATGGCGTCCATCGAAATTAAAAGGACAAGTTGCTGATATTAGAATTAGCGTTTACCAGCATCGACAAGGACCATTGACTATGAATCAAATAGATTATGTTGAATATGAATTGGGCAGAAAGTTCTTCAAAAATCCAGTGATTAAGAGAAACGAACAAGATGATTATGCATTAGGCGTTTCAGCATATGCGCCGATGTTATGTATTGCAAAGGTTGTTCTTAAAGACAAAAAGACATTGATTTTAAAAAGATATATTGATTTTGAATGTTAATAAAGCACGACGGCACAACACATGGTATAGTGCATGCGGGTTTCAGAGGTTTTCGAAGGTTCGTGGCTCGTAAAAAAGGTCGGTGTAAACTGATAGGAAATCGCTTCGTAATCCCGCACGACACCATACCATCAACCGTTATAGCGCATAAAAAATGAAGAAGCTACTTACATATGCAATTATTGTCCTGATAGTTTTAATCTGTGGTTGGATTTATTTGACCAGAGATAAAGGACAACCTGTGGAAAATTTTGATGCATTCTTCAAAATATTCAAGGAAAACTATGCACTTTTTGATGTAAAAGGGGTCGATTGGAACAAAGAATACGTTTTTTACTCAGAGAGAATAAATGAAGAAACTACAGATGATGAATTATTCAATATTTTCCAGAAGATATTGGGAAAGTTAGACGACAAACATTGTTACATTTATCGGTTCAATGAGATATATTTTTCGGGTTTTGGACTTCCGTCCTTAAATTATCTTGACTTAACATCATTTGACTTCAGATTGCCGACAAATGACTTCTCATTAAAACTAATTGAAAACAACTATCTCATCGATTATGAAAAATCGTTAAAAGTAAAGTCATTTTTGCCACCTATTGGAATTAGAAAAGTATTTACAACTGGTTGGTTAACGGATTCAATTGCTTATATCCATATGACAGAAATGAGCAATAAATCAGATGAAGTCCAGAAATCAATAAACTCTTTTTTAGAAAAATATCAAAATGCAACAGGATTTGTAATAGATATTAGGGACAATATAGGTGGGTATTCTCTGCCAGTAAAAGAATTAGCCGAATATTTTGCAACAAAAAAACAAACTTATGCCATATCAAGACTAAGAAGTCCTGATAGTATATACAAATTCCAAGAACCTAATTATTGGGAATTAAAGCCAAATGAAAATAGCAATTATGACAATCAGCCGATTTCATTGTTAACAAATGCAAATACTCAAAGTGCAGCTGAATTATTTACTCTTATGATGAAAACTATGCCAAGTGTCAGAATTATCGGAGATACAACATCAGGAATATTTGGTGATACTCATATTGGCAAACTTCCAAATGGTTGGGAATATCGCTTGTCAATTAGAAAAACCAACGATTGGACTGATAATGTTGTAGAAGATATTGGATTAATACCCGATTCGTCGATTATTAATACAAGGTCGGATATTCAGAATCAAGTAGACAGAGTATTGGATTATGCGATTGAATATATACGAAAAAAATAATAACGCGCTATAACATGCGGTAAAAAACATTGCTCGGAAAGTGCTAAATTTGAAAGACATAACATTTAACAAACGGCGTAGCGGCTCGATAGGTTTGTGCTCCGAAATGCGCAACGATTTCTTACCGCCGACCGTTATGGGAAATTAATTGGTCACTAGACCCGGATTAGAAAACCATGGGAACTTATAGTCATCTCCGAATAAATAAACTTGTTGTTAGCTGGTCAAAAAATTTTCAAATGGATCACACAACAATTTTTGAAAACGCCGATAGAGGAATCGTTGATTATTATTTTGCCGACGATGAAGTAATACAAATGCCTGGGTACCAGAAGAATCTTTCTGATTGTACTTCAGTCTTAAAGTTTTTTGGATATGACGCCGCCAAAGTTGAATTTGAATTAAACAAAAAATTCCATGATGAAGGAATCCCCATTTCATATTCAATTCTCACTGAATTGTTTGAGAGGTATGGCCCCTCAATTTTCAAAAATCGTGATTTTGTAGAAGGTTTTCATGGAGATTGCGATTTTGGCAATTATTCATGCTACCTGATTAAAAAACAATATCCTGAAATAAGGAATAAAAATGCCGAATCAATTTCAAGTATTTTGAATGGTTTACATGAGTATGAAATTATAGCTATGTTATCAACGGTGGATTCCTGGCTCGATCAAAGGATTGTTTGGGAAACTCATGACTTGATTGAGTCTGGTTGGTCATCAGAAATAGAACTCTACAATTTATTCAATCAAAGGAAAGCGGAGATATTGATTGTAACAGAAGGCAAGAGTGACTCAGAGATCATAAAAAGGGCATTTGAAAAATATTATCCCTCCGAATCCAAGTCAATTGAATTCATTGATATGAAGGAAAACTATCCCTTTACTGGAACTGGAAATATCGCAAACTTCTATTTAGGCCTCTGTAAAATTGGAGTCAAAAGGAAGATTTTATTCATATTTGACAACGACACAGAAGGCAACAAAGCCAAAAACAAGTGCGAAATAGTAAACGACAAATACATCAGATGCACAACTTTACCAGTGTTATCTGACTTTGATAATTTTCGCACAATTGGGCCATCAGGAGAAGCTTTTGAAAATGTAAATACTAGGGCGGTTGCCATAGAGATGTTTCTAGACCAAAACAATGAAAACGACATCCCAACGATACGCTGGACAAACTTTGATAAAGAAATGAACGCATATCAGGGATCCCTTGTCGACAAAGAAAAATATATCAAGCCTTGTCTTCAAGCGTTCGAATCAAACAGCCAGAACTACAATTTTGAAAGACTAAAAAAACTGGCTCAACATGTCTGGGAAGAAATGGCAACCTTAAACTATGAAGTGTCAGAAAATTTGAAAAAGGAAGAGTGGTGACCAATAAACATCCCATAACAGCGTGTATATGCCATTGCTTCGCAACAGCACATACACGCAGAACGTTACAGGGCATTTAAAGAAAGACACTACATAAGATGAATGATCCTTTTAAAAATTCGATTGACAAATACATTCGATTCTGTAAAAACGAAAACTGGATTGAAGAAGAAGCATATAAATTTGAATATGCAAATTATGTAAATTGTAATGTTGACTGGGATTCTAATTCCGATTCAGAAATACTTCAAATTCTTCAACAATCTCAAAAAATAAAATATACTACAGACGTAAGAGGAATTCAATTTATCCAAAAAAGCGGCAGAGTTGATTTAAAAGATTTTGTTTCCTTAAGCGACATCAAATTATTTCGTGAATTTAGAACTAAGGATTTTGAGCAAATTGACTGGACAGAAAGAACTATGAGTTTTACAGCTCTTTCTGCATGGTTAGCATCTTTGTTCCCTGAAAAATTCTATCCTATTCCAATGAAAGGTTTTGACCAGACTGTTAAATACTTATTTAATTATGAGAAAGAGAAATTCCCAAAAGTCGGACATGAATATTTATTGGAATGCCAATCGTTTATGCAAGAAACATGGAATAATTTGGCTCAATACCCAATTGAAGATTTGTGTTTAACAGAATGGAACAAATTTTACAATGACAACCCAGAATTGAATATTCCCATTAAAACACAGTAACGTCCGGTTAGGTAATTGCAACGCTCAGATTATACAAAAAAATATGACATAACACAAAAAAACACTTGACATTACGTCAAAAATTTTGAAGTCGATTTTCATAACATTAATAAATATAAGGTGTTATGGAAATGCGACGTAAATTCAAAAAGTTTAAGCCTCGACAAAAATCTAAAACATTCAAAAGACTAATGGAACCGATCAAGGCTATCTTGTCCAAGGTACCACCATTAGTTTCACGAGGAGATCGACCTCTGCAAATGACATTTGAAGATCAACTCAATGCCCTCGTGTTTTATCATCTTGAAGAGCATGAATCAGGGACTCATCTTGTCCAGGTTCTTCAAGAAGATACATTTGCTCGGGAGCATATTGCCCCGAAAGAAGGAATCAAAAAAAGTAGCTTTTTTGAGGCTATCAACAATCGCGGCCTCGAACAACTAGCTGTTGTTTTCAATGAACTTCAAGCCAAAGCTGCGACCACTATCCCAAAGCAATTTGAACATTTGGGGGAGCTTGTTGCCATCGACGGTTCTTTGATTGATGCTGTTCTTTCAATGACTTGGGCTGATTATAGAAACGGCTCTAAAAAGGCAAAAGTTCATCTCGGTTTTGATATTAATCGGTCCATTCCAACAAAACTATATCTCACAGGCGGTTTAGCCGGTGAACGACCATTTGTCGATCAAATACTCTCTTCTGACCAGTCCGGCGTTCTTGATCGGGGCTATCAATGCCATAAACGCTTTGACCAATGGCAGGAGGACGGTCGTCAATTTTTCTGCCGCATCAAAGCATCGACGAAAAAAATGTCTTTATGCACATGACATAAAACCAGAAAGCATTGTTTTTTATGATGCTATAGTTTTATTTGGGGACGCCGGGCACCAATCAAACAAAAAAGTCGATACGACTTGTCGGTTATAAAATCGGCAATGTAAAATACTGGATCGCGACA